>JBGOVX010000037.1:0-23740 GCA_041478355.1 Terriglobia bacterium
CTCCATGGTGACGCTGGAATGCCCGGCTATGTCAATTTCACCGGTCAGGTGCAGCGTTGTGCCTTCGCCGTACACGCTATTCTGGACCAGGCCATTGAGTGCGGCCATGCCCATCAGAAGCGGCGTGATTTTCGGATTAGACATCATGCGAAATGCGAGGTGCTTGTCGCCGGAGGGCGTTGCGACCGTCATATCAATGGGGATGAGCATGGGCGGCGCGCCCAATCGTCCTACCACGGCGGTAACGCGATCCTGATCGAACGATCCGATCGTGCCTCCGACATTGACGATTTTCGTTGAATCCAGGGTGGAGCTGAGCGTCGTCAGCACACGCGCGCGGGCCATGGGCATCTCGATGGAACCAAAACCAAATAGTGGATGTCCGCACACATAGACTCGCCCATCTACAATTGCCGTTACCGTGCAGGAAGCCTGCAGCGACAGATCTCCTTCGAGCAATACCGCGCTAACCATGTCCCCCGGCCGGATGTCCCGGTCATCGGGTTGCGGGTTGGTGCTGCCGCCCTGGGTCGCCGCCATGCCATATCCCGCCAGGACTGCTGCAAATTGCCGGATGGTTACAGCGCTGAATCCTGAAAATACCAGCGGGGAATCAATCGGCGTGAGAAAACTCCCCCCGGGAACGCCCGAGCGAGACGCCCAATCCGCCGGCATTTCGAAACGTTGCATCGCTGACAGGTTTTCGGCGCCCATCGTGCCACTCAATGTTTCGGCAAGAATCGCCGGAGGCTGACTGTGAGGCAGGCTCAGAATATTTTCAATCGGGGTCACTCCCGCCAGGGGTTCCTTGGCAAACGTGCCGAGTTTAAGGGACAGCGCCCCGGCCAGTTTTCCTTCGATGTACACAGGGCTCCCGCTCATTCCCGCAACCACGCCCGTGTGCTCCACCTTGGGACCCACAAGTTGCACCAGGATGATGGATTCCTTGGGCGCCAGGAAATTGGGCATCACTCCGATGACCACCAGTTCGATCTTTTCAATCTGGTCCCCGGCAAAAATTGTCAGCGCTTCACCCTTCATTCCGGGCTTAATTTGGGAAAGCGGGAAAATCTCCGGATCCGCGGCAAATAGCGCCGGCACAATCAGAGAAAGTAGGACCCCAAGGAGCAGGATGTGTTTGACCCAAGTCGGACGGGAGATATACAGCCTTGTATGGGTTGCGAGCATTTACCCACCATGATACGCGGGCGGTCTGCGGGAATCAATCGCGCCGACTCAGCACGTACTCGACTAATTTAGACATCGGAACACTGGTTCCTTCAGAACGACAGTACTTGGCAATACCGGAGAACTGCCCGCCGAGTAACGCAATTTCAACTTTGACCCAACACGGATCGGGCGGGCACACTACAATCCATGCTAAGTGTCCGTGCGGCGGTGCGGCGAGCGTCCTGGGTCGCTACTGCCCCCAGACCTTTTCACGCGAAGTTTCAAACGGGTACACATGCACCATCCAGCCAAAGATTACGGGATAAAACGTCCCGCCGGCTTTGGTGCAGGCTTGTTTAGTGACGATTGAGCCTTGCAGCCCGAACCGTTTCAGGTCGGCGTGCCCGCGCTGCTCTTTGGGCGGCATGCAGAGTTTTGTGTGCAGGTGCCACTGGACGACGCTGAGCGGGATGCGCTGGTTCAATTGCTCTTCGCTCACGCGCTTGGGCATCGTGTACATCGCGCCAATCAAGTCATAGCCAGATTTGGTCTTCTTGTAGAGTAGGGAAGTAGGCCGTGTGGGATCAAAGGTAAACGATTCCAGATAGCCATTGTAATAGTTGGTGAAGTGATATTCCTGCTGAGGGAGTTTGGGCATGAAAATGCGAAACCCGTCGGCCAGAGCCGCATGATAATCCTTGTACTTCGCGATGGCCTCGCGCAATTGCTGTACGAGCGCGTCAGCATTCGCCCAGTCTTGCGGCGTGGCGGGACGCAGTGCGGTCATGTACATGTGCGGCCCCATCTGATGATGGTGCATGTGGCTCATGGCATTGACTGCGCCGTGCTCGGTTTGGGGATCCTTCTCGTCCGCGCCCCGGCCCGTTTTCATCCCGGACATGTCGTGATCCATGTCCATGCCGGGCATGTCGTGTATCTGCCCGGAATCGCCTGAGGGCTTTTCCTGCTGCTTCTGCTGCGCGGAAAGTCTTGCCGCGCCTCCCGCCAGCGCAATTATTAGAAAAATGGCAATGGGGGAGGACTTTCGTGTGTTCATGGTCTTGACCCTCTTCCTAACTATTCTAAGCACTAAGCACCTGGAAATATCAAGCTGCAATCCCATGCGGGATTCTTTGGCTGCTATCGGGTTTTGTCTGGCTGATTTTCATTACCTAGCCGACTGGACGATTCGACTGTTGACCGGATTTAGGTTGGCGATTAGTCTCTTGTGGCGGTAATCTTGAATTTTTGGAGGCCAGAAATGAGTGCTTTGCCGCATGTGCCGAATGTTCCTCAAATCCGCGACGCCGAAATCACCAATTCACGATTGCGACAGGTGATCGAATCTGCCGCGACAACCAAGAGCCCGCCCCCATCCTGGTACCGCACGATGGGGAACAATCCGGAAGTGGCGATTGCGTTCGCAGGGTATTGGGACATGCTTCATCGGGGTGGCACTGTGCCGCATGAGATCAAGGAACTGGCTCGCCTCCAAATCGCGCAAATGATCGGCTGCGAATTCTGTGCGCGGCAGACCTCTCCACTTGCAGCGTCCATCACGGAGGAAGAGAGAATGAGTTGCGCGCTGCCAGATTGGGAGCATCCGGATCCCAAGACTCGCGCCGCCCTCCACTACGCGCGTACTCTCACGCTCGACGATGGGCGGGACCTTGAAGTCTATGTCGAATTGAAAAACTTCTACAGCTTCGCAGAGATCATCGAATTGTCGGCCTTCTTCTGCCTCACGGCCGGAGGGAATCGCATGGCCAAGAGTTGGGGCATCGAAGCGCACGGGGAAGTGCCGGAAATTCCAGACGGGGCGATGTCCATTCACGGAAACGGCGGGAAGTAGTCCAACTGCAACGATCATTTCTTTTGCGAGTCGCTCGCGTTTGCCTTCTCCCCGGCCATGACGTAAGCCCACAAGGCTTCAATATCCTCCGGCTTCAGTACGCCACCCCAGGGAGGCATGCTGTTCTTCCCGTTGGTCACCGAATTCACGAAGCGCGAGTGCTGGTCGTGCGGGAAGGTCCGGAGATCGAAGGCTCCCTCCGGGTCAGCCATGTGCGCGCCGTGACACGGTGAACAGTTGCGCGCAAACGTTTCCGCGCCGGCGCGAATTTGCTTCGCCGGAAATTTTTGAGGTTTTGCGGATTGGGCTGAGGCGCTCGCGCATGCAAAAGTCAAAATCCATCCGAGCGAAGTCAGTGCTTTCATCAAGGCGGCTCCAAAAATTGAACTTACTTCATTAGTTTGAACGTCCAGACCGATCCGCCTTGCGGCACATTTTTCAAAAGCTCGCGCGCTACGCCCCAGTACTGGCCGCCGACTCCGGACAATACGGTAACGTACTGGTCTCCATTGTGCGTGAATGTAATCGGCTGGGCGTTGATGCCCGATCCTGTTTGAAATTGCCATAAAGTATTTCCGGTATCCGCGTCGATGGCGATAAACTCTCCGGTTTCTTTTCCGGTGAACAGCAGACCGCCACCGGTAGCCAGGATGGAGGAATAGTGCGGGTTATCGAGCAAAGGCGTTCGCCAGCGCTGCTGGCCGGTCAGGGGATCGATCGCGTCGACGTGCGCGATAGCCTCGCCCTCGGCGTGCGGCGCAATCTTGTTTTCGATGAACTGATAGCGCATTCCCGGCACCATCGGACCGATCGGAACAAACCGGTAAAGACTGGCCTGATGCAACGTGTTGGCGTATAGCAATCCAGTTTCAGGATTGAACGCGGCGTGCGGCCAATTCTTCCCGCCTCGCGTCGAAGGCCACATTTCGACTTGCTCGCCGGCAAGCAATCTGGTCGACACGTCTGTTTCAACCGGGCGGCCCGTTTCCAGGTCAATTCGGGAAGCCCAGTTCACCTTCTCATATGGTTTGGCCGAGAGCAGATTTCCGCTTGCGCGGTCGAGGATATAGAGAAAACCGTTGCGGTTTAATTGCATGACCACTTTGCGCTGTTGGCCGCCAAACTGAATGTCGGCAAGAATCAGCTCCCATGTGGCGTCGAAGTCGTACATGTCGTGCGGCGTGAACTGGTAGTGCCAGGCAATCTCTCCGGTCTTAGGGCGTATCGCGAGCAACGATGCCGTGTATAAGTTGTCGCCCGGCCGCTTGGTCGGGTTCCATGGTCCGGCATTCCCGGTCCCCCAATAAACAAGATCGAGATCGGGGTCGTACGACCCGGTGATCCAGGTCGAGCCGCCACCGTGCGCGTAGGTGTCTCCGGCCGGCCATGTTTCGTTTCCTTTTTCTCCCGGCCCGGGAACGATGTAGCGGCGCCACAAATGCGCGCCAGTCTGAGGGTCCCAACCGTCCAGGAACCCGCGTATTCCGAATTCGGCGCCAGAGATGCCACTAATCAACACGCCGTTGGCGATTAGCGGCGCGACAGTCATCGTGTAGCCCTGTTTCCAATCAGCAGCCTGTTGCCGCCAGAGCTCTTTGCCCGTCTTCATGTCGAGCGCGATCACAAATGAGTCGAGGGTGGTGCGGAAGACTTTGCCATCCAGGATGGCCGCACCCTTGTTCGAAACTCCGCAGCAGACCACTCGAGGCAAATCAGACGGCCAATCGACCGGAGTCTTCCATATTTGCTTGCCGGTTACGGCGTCAATCGCCACGGTGGCTTTCGCGTCGGTGACGTACATGACGCCTTCATAGACGAGGGGTTGCGCCTGCTCGCCCCACTGGTTATCGAGGCTCAAGTTCCAGACCGGCACCAGGCGCTTCACGGTCGATTTGTCGATTTGTTTTAGGGGGCTGTAGCGGTGTTGCTGGTAACCCATCCCATAAGTCAGAACGTTGTCGGTATTTTTCTCGTCATTCTTGAGATCGTCCAGCGATTGAGCGGTTGCCGAAGCGGCAGCCAGCAATAAAACAATCGAAGTTAGCGCAAAACGTTTCATGATCTTCCTTTCCAATATCGGCATGTTGCAGGCAGACTGATGTTCTTGTACCACCCCAAAAAAGATTTTACATCATGTCATAAAACGTCCGGCAATGACCACCTACCAGTTCATGAAAAACGAGGTCTGTGGCGATTGGCCTACTACCCACTGCTGGGTAACTGCCGACGGGCAACTGCGGTTGTGCGAATCCACATGCTAGAATCCCAACGTGGCAAAACAAATTATACGCCCGGCTCGCACGATTTCCGGCTCGCTGGAAGTTCCCGGCGATAAATCCATTTCGCATCGCTACGCGATGCTTGCGGCTCTGGCTGAAGGCCCCAGCGACATCACTCATTTTTCGGCCGCGGCGGATTGCCGTAGCACGCTCGGTTGCCTTTCACGGCTGGGAATCGATGTGGAAGCCAAAGGGGACCGCGTGCGGATCACCGGCGCCGGCCTTACAGGGCTCCGCAAATCGTGGCGCGCGCTCGATGCCGGAAATTCCGGCACCACCATGCGCCTGCTCGCGGGAATTCTGTCCGGTCAGGAGTTTCGTTCGACAATCGATGGGGACGCCTCTCTACGGCGCAGGCCCATGCGCCGCGTTATGGATCCGCTGACGAAGATGGGCGCGCGGATTAAATCGCGCGAAGGCGGCTTCGCGCCCCTGGAAATCGAAGCCGCGCGGCTTTCTCCCATTGAATACACGCTTCCTGTGCCGAGCGCGCAGGTGAAGTCCGCCGTACTGCTTGCCGGATTATTTGCCGAGGGCGTAACGTCGGTCATCGAGCCGGTCCGCACGCGAGACCATACCGAGCTTGCTCTCGCCGAGTTCGGCGCGCGCCTGGACCACGACGGCCGGGCGATTCGCATCCATGGACGTCCGCGCCTTACAGGACGCGCATTGGCGCTTCCCGGCGACCTTTCTTCGGCCGTTTTCTTTTTAACGGCCGCGATGGTGCTCCCTGAATCGAGTGTGGTGATTCACAATGTGGGCCTGAATCCCACGCGGTCCGCGGTCCTGGATGTTCTGGGCTCGATGGGCGCGCCCGTCAGCCTCCTCTCGGTTCGCAGTTCCCATGGTGAACTGGTCGGCGACGTCTCCGCGCGGCACCAAGTACTCAAGGGTGGGATCATCGAAGGCGACACCATCGCGCAACTGATCGATGAGCTTCCCGCGATTGCCGTCCTGGCCCCTTATACCGAGCAGGGAATTGAAATTCGCAACGCCGCAGAATTGCGCGTCAAGGAAAGCGACCGCATCGCCGCATTGGCGGAAAACCTCCGCCGCATGGGCGCGGAAGTCGAGGAGCGTCCCGACGGTTTGCGCGTGGCTGGACGGTCGGCGGGGCGTTTGCACGGGGCTGAAATCGATCCCCACGGCGATCACCGCATGGCCATGGCATTTGCCGTCGCGGCCCTGGGCGCTGAAGGCGACACGGTCATCCGCGATGCGGAGTGCGCCGCCGTTTCGTTTCCCGACTTCTTCTCGACTCTGGAGCGCCTGGTCGAACGGTGAGCGTCAGTCCCGCGAACTACGATTTCTTCTTGCTGATGCGAATGTCACCGTGCTGCGTGCGTAGATGGATCGTCGGGCCCCGGCTTCCCGCTTGCCCAACGAGCGAACGGTTGTCGTCATTGCGTCCGCCGGGGCTTGCGAGGCCTGGAAAATCACAATCCAGGCTGCCATTTTGGGTCTGCGCGTCCAATTGGAAATTGGACTGAGGGGGAAGTGTAAGGGAGAGGTCACCCGAACGGCTCTCCAGGGAAATGTCAGCAAGGGGCGGCTGTGAGAAATTTAGTTCGATATCTCCGCCATCGTCGGTAATCTGGACGCGGCCCCCCGCATTTTCGATCTTTACGTCGCTCTTGTGTGTTACCAGGGTCACATCGCCGTTGGTGTTGGAGATCTCGACGCGCCCTGATCCCGCTTCCAAATGGCCGTTTACCTTCGTCACAGTCAGGTCGGTGCGGCGCGAGAGGAATCGCACGCCCTTGTCCACCCGTGCCATCCGGATCGGTCCGAAAAATTCACCTTCGATGGCCACTTGCCCCTTGACGTCAGCGATCTCGATATCCCCCCCGTGGCCCGCAATCTTCACGTTTCCCGCGGCGCCGATCACGTGGAGATCGCCATGCGTTGTGTTTAACGAAACATCGCCGCCCGAATTGCGTATGTCGATGTCTCCGTTGCGTACTTGCGCGGAAACATTACCATTCACGCCTGATACGCGGACGTCGCCGCGTCCCGTCATCACTGCTACACTCGCCTGCTTCGGCAAATGAACTTCCAGCCCCACCTCAACGCGATTCCCGCCCACTTCCGAAACACCCGGGCGAATCTCGTAATCTCCATTTCCTTTGTCAGCGACTTCCACGCGAACCCGGTCAGCTGCCGACTTGCCCTCCTGCTGATTGCTGGCATACGCGGTCTTCTTCGCGACCACGCGAATTTCGGGGGCATCTCCGGAAACTACCGTGACGTCACCGCGTCCTAGGGATATCGAAACGTGGGAGGCCGCCGCGACAGTCTTGGCAGGAATCTCCTCGGTGAACAAATAGGGGTTGCCTCTCAACAATCCGATGTCGCTTAGATCCACGATATCTCGATGCGATCGGATCCAGTCGACGCCTCCCACGGCGCCGGCAAGCAGCAGCAGTGCGATCACCAGGAGCACTTCGCCCCCGGTCAGGTTTCCCGACGGCCCAACTCCGGCGCGTCTTGCCGTCTTCCATTCGTAAAGCTTCACCAGGCCCCAAAAAATCAGGAGAAGCGGCCACCAGTGGGAAAATACCCTCCAGATTTCGAAATCCGGGTAATAGGAGTGCAAAAGCAGCAACACTCCTGCCAGCGTCAGTATCGCGCCGCTAAAAATTGAACCGTACCGCACTCTGCCATTGCTCATTGGTTTTCGCGCTCCTTCATTCCGTTGGACCGAGAATTGCTCCCATGCAACGCCCCTAAGTTACGGGCGGTGGCGGGAGTTGCGAGCCCCCATGTCCCTCTGTGGATGCCATCGCCTCCAGCAGCTTAAGCACTCCTACCACCACGAGAATCACCGGCCACAAACGATGGAACGTAGAAACGTGCATCTGTTCAAGCAGGAAAAGCACGCCGATCGTGATGAGGACGACGGGTCCCATCAACCCGCGCCGCCAGCATCGCTGGCACCCGCATTTGGTTCCGTTTGCCATCTTTGGTTACCTCCTAAGAATTACGCCGCCTACGTTTCCAGAGCATCCAGGTGCCCAGCCCGATCAACAAGACAGGCCAGCCCCTCTCGAAAACCCAATCGAATTGCAGGACGCCGAAGTTGTCCAGCAGAAATAGGACTCCTAGCGCAATCAGGACAATGGGTCCAACGGGAAGGCACGTGGTAGGCGTCTCGGTGGACTGGATTGCGGGATCTGCCGCCCGCTGTGTCTTGAACCGGTCCCTCGCGGCGACATAGGCTTCGATTGGCATGTAACAAATGAAAGCGGCAAGTACAAGCCCCCAAAATGGCTGATTGGCCCCATGAGCGTTCATCGTGACCAGAGCCGCGAAAATCGCCACGTGAACCAGCGCCTTCATATAATCGCTGTTGTACACCGCACCCAGGCCGGGCACCCAGCCCAGGCCAAATGCGACCCACGGGTGCCGGCCAGCCAGCGCCTGGTGCGTTGCAGGCTGCGTCAGCATGGAGGAAAGGCATGGTTCACAATACAGCGCACCCCGGACTTGGCGCGCGCATTGTGCGCACACCGGCTTGCCACAGTTGCTGCAGTATCCGGTTGATTCGATCTCCTTATGGACCGCGCAATTCATCAAGTGCTCCTTCCGGGACGGGAATGAATTATGAACAAGGCCTGATGCCGGGCTGGATCGTTGTGCTCCATGCGGTTCATCAGGTGTGGGACAGTATTTTGGCCGGGAGCACTGTTTTTCTCCGGCGAGCCGGCCGGGGGTTCCGCGATTTGTTCGGACTCGGCGTCGGGATGCAAACGCGTCTGAATCTCGTAAACCAGGCGCAGGTCATCGAAAAACTTCACGCTGCGAGCGTACGCTTGATGCGCCTGCCGGTTGGCCGCGTGTACGATGCTGACAGGGTTGAGGCTGGCAATCGCGGATTCGCGCCATTCGAAGCCAATGGCCTGAGAAACCACGACGATTGTAACCAGAACCGAAACTGCGCCGTAGGCAAAACGCGGCTGTGAAACCGGGCGCAGCCAGCCGAGCCATGATCTCCAACCAGATCTGACACCCCGCGACCCGAGCGTGGCCACAAGAATCCTCGCAGGCAGATTCGGAGGCTCCACGACAGGATCGAGTTGCCGCAAGCTGCTGACAAGCCCGCTTACGCTGGCAATCAGCGAAGCGCAGTCCCCACAAGACGCCGCGTGGGATTCAAGCTGTCCTTGCGTCGTGGAATCAAGAGTCGCGTCGAGATAGTCCCCGAGCCGCGCTTCGGTTTCCTGGCAGCTCCAATTGTGACCATCAGGTTTCATCCTGTCATGCATGACGAATGCCCATTTCCTGCAAACGCTTTGCCAATTCGATCCGTCCACGATTGATGCGGGATTTCACAGTGCCTTCAGGGACGCCCAGAACTTTCTGAACTTCGGCGTATTCAAACTCCTGGAGGTCCCGCAGGATCACGGCCTCGCGTAGTTCGGGCGAGAGCATGCCGAGAGCCTGCTGTATTTGGCTGCTTAGCTCCCCATCGAGAACTGCCTGGTCTGGAAGACGCGCCGGCGCGATTTTGCTCTGGGCTTGCGGGGCATCCTCCATCGAATCGGTCATGCGTTCTCGCTTGGTTCGCCGGTAATTATCGATCAGTAAGTTACGCGCAACGCGTGTCATCCAGGTCGCAAAGGCGCCCTGCACCGGCTGGAACGTTTCCAGCGTGCGATAGACGCGCAGAAACACATCCTGGGTCAGGTCTTCGGCTTGGTGCCGGCTGCCGGTGAATCGGTAGCAGAGGTTATAAATACGTCGTGAATGGAGCCGCACCAGGTCTTCCCAGGCCAAGCCGTCGCCCTGGAGGCATTGCTTGACCAGTTGAGCGTCTGGCTCCAAGGTCTTATTTGCCTCGCTACCCGCCGGTTTCCGGCCTCCACTACTTAGAACGAAAACCTGGGCTGGAAAGTTCCGTAGCCGTTCCGTTGCGTCTGGAAGGTACGGTATCGTTTCCGCGGGCGCCGCACAAGCGCTCTATGCACGAATGATAGGACCGGGTTAATCCCCAGGCGTATAATCGCGCACATTGCATCAGCTCGATTCTTGACACTCAGTCGCCGCAGCGGTTACGCTCGCCTGCGGATGCGTGCGACTCTTCGCAGGTTATTTATTGCGTTTGTGATACTGGCGGCGCTGGTCGCGATCGCCTATCAATCCCGGCATAAGATTCATTTGGCCGATTTCACCTGGAGGAGGTTTGTCCAAAGTGTTGGCCAGGCCAATCCTTGGCTTCTCCTGCTCGCGTTTGTAGCGATCTACGGGTGTTATGCGATTCGCGCATTGCGGTGGCAGCGGTTCTGCCGCTATCTGGGCCCCACCACTTTCCTGAGTACGTATGCCGGAACACTGATGGGCTTTGCGTCGATCTTTGTCCTGGGCCGGGCCGGTGAGCCTGTTCGGCCGTTACTTCTCGCGCGGAAGGAGCGCCTGCCGGTCGCCGGCATGTTTGGGATTTTCTTTCTGGAACGATTTTTCGATTTCGCGGCGGCTGCAGTCCTGGCCTGTTTGAGCCTGCTGATTTTTCCCAATCGCCTCTCCGACGCTGGCGCGGACATGAATTGGGTCGATGGAGCGCGCAATGGAGGGTGGCTGTTGCTCGCGGGAATAATCGTGATGGTTGCCCTGCTGGTCTATTATCGTTTACACGGCGCGGGGAAAGTGGATCAGGGGTTAGACCGCTGGCGCGCGGCAGGGGGGATGCGTGGCCGCCTGGCATCGGCGATTACCGGTTTTAGCGAAGGGCTGCAGGCCATCCGCACTGTTTCCGACCTGTGGACCGCCATTTTTTATAGCGCGGCGCACTGGATACTCGCGGTGTTCATCTACCTGTGGGTTTCCAAGGCCTTTGGGGATGCGTTCCTGCATTCGGAAATGAACTTCGCGGGCGCCATGCTGTTACTGGCGGTAACACTGGTAGGATCAGCGCTGCAACTTCCTGGAGTGGGCGGCGGCGCTCAGATTGCCAGTTTCATTGGGTTGACGAAAATATTTGGCGTCGAGCAGGAGCCAGCCGCGGCCGTCGCCGTAGTGCTCTGGATCATTACGTTCGCGGGTTCGACCGTGGCTGGGATCCCGCTGCTGATTCATGAAGGCATGTCCATGGGCGAGTTGCGCGAACTTGCGCGCGCCGAGGCGCAAGCCGAAGAAACCGGAAAACACGTTGCTGTTTCCGTCGCCAATGGCGCGCCGGCTACCAAAGGACGCACCGAAAGAACACCAGGAGATACCTCGCGGTGAAGTGCCCATTTTGCTCCGCCATGGACGATAAGGTGATCGACTCGCGTGAGGGCCGCGCCGGAGATTTGATCCGCCGCCGCCGCGAGTGCCTCAAATGCGAGCGGCGCTTTACCACCTACGAGCGCATCGACGAAATCCCATATATGGTGATCAAGAAAGACGGCCGCCGCGAACGCTTCGACCGCCAGAAAATCCTGCAAGGACTGTTGAAGTCCTGCGAAAAACGTCCCGTGCCCACGGCGAAGCTGGAAGGCCTGGTGGACGAAGTCGAGCGATTTGTCCACGAAGCCCCGGAGCGTGAACGCCAGACCAGTGAAATCGGCGAGCTCTTGATGAACCGCATCAAGAAACTCGACAAGGTCGCCTACGTCCGCTTCGCTTCGGTTTACATGGACTTCAAGGACGTGAAGGAATTCATGTCCGAACTGAAAGGCTTGCTGAAAGACCGCTCGAAAAAATAATTCGCACGCAAGAATATCTTTAGCGGCAAAGTGGAGGAGGAATTTAACAGCCGTGTGGGTCGTGGCACATCGAGGGGCTTCAGGATACGCGCCGGAAAACACGATGGCGGCGTTTCGCCGTGCCGTGGAAATGGGCGCGGGCTTCATTGAAACCGACATGCATCTTACGCGCGATGCACGCGTAGTCGCTATTCATGATTCCACGCTGGATCGCACGACCAACGGCCACGGCCTGGTTCAATTGCGGAAGCTTGCGGAAGTCCAGGCGCTCGACGCCGGCGCATGGTTTGGGTCTCGAGAAAATGAATCTTTTGCCGGTGAGCGCGTACCCACACTGGATGAAATCCTTAAATTTGCGAAGGAACGGGACGCTTGTTTTTTTCTGGAGATCAAGGCGGATGCGGGCTGGGGGGTGGAGCACGCGGTCGTCGCGACGCTGCGCGATTATGCCGAAGCTGCGCGCGTGGTCATTCTCTCCTTCGACGCCTCCACGCTCGAATCGGTTCGCCGGCTCAACGAAATGATGATGACCGGATATCTTTGCGAGCACCCTTCGAATGACCTGGTGAAGCGCGCGGTAATGTATGGAGCGCGCCAAATTGCTCCGCGCGGCGATTTGGTCACGCCCGATTTGGTCGCAACCGCGCACCGTGCCGGACTTCAAGTTGTCACCTGGACCATCAATGAGCCTGAGCAGATGCGGCGCCTTATTGCGGCGGGTGTGGATGGAATCATGACGGATTATCCGGACCGCCTGGTCAAAGTGCTGCGTGAGGGATAGCGGGGAGCATGCCGCAGCTATAGAGTCTGCGGGCCTCGCCCTCCTTAGCGGAGCAGCCGAAATAGCGCTGCAAACTGAGCCACCGAGAGTTGCTCGGCGCGAACATCAGGGGATAAATCAGCGAGGCGCAGAATATCCTCCGCGCCGGCTCCAAGCTTGGCACGAAGATTATTCCGCAGGGTCTTTCTCTTGTGCGCGAAACATTCCTTTACAAATTCGAAGAACGCTTTTTCATCGCCTACCTGACACCGCGCGTTCTCACCGGGCATGCGCAGGCTCACCAGCGCGGAATCGACTTTTGGTGGAGGACTAAAAGCTTCCGGCGGAATCCGAAACTCAATTTCAGGATGGCTGAACCACTGCGAAATCACGGAAAGATATCCAAAATCACGGCACCCGCGCGATGCGGCGATTCGCAGCGCCACTTCGTATTGAATTACGATGTGGATCGCGGCAATCCGCTTGGCGTGCTCGAATAGCCGGTGCAGGATCGGCGAAGTAATGTAATAGGGGAGATTTCCATAAACCGAAAAAGTTTCACCCTTCGTCAAGGACCCAAAGTCCACACTGAGCACATCGCCTTCGACCACGTCGACATTTTTCATCGAGGCAGTGACTTTGCGCAGCCGCGCCGCAAGTCTCCGGTCCAATTCGATGGCGATTAGTTTGTCAGCGCCCTGCGCCAGGCGCGAAGTCATCTCTCCGTGGCCTGCGCCAATTTCCACCCACACGCCCGAACCGGCCTGGATCGCATCCATAATCCGCTCCTGCCAGGTTGCGTCGCTCAGAAAATGTTGGCCCAGCTTCTCGGGTGACATGCCAGGGAAGTGTAGCAAGTGCCGCGCACTTCTGCCCGCCGCAGTTTCCGTTTAGCGCGCAGGCTTTGGTGATCCGCTATCTCGAGTTGCTTCAGGGGATGGCTTTTCTGGTTTTATAGCGCATAATGCGAAACGCCGTGCCATGATACCGGCAGGAATTCGAACGGTGTAGAGATCGAAACTGTAAGATTGATGCAAGCGCGTTGTAACCCCTGCCAAGAACGGGAGAAAAAACTGGCGAGATGGGCACTCATGAAAACAACTCGAAATTGCGTTCCGTGATTCGTGTGGCTAGCGGCAATTTCCTGGAAATGTACGATTTCATGGTGTACGCATACTACGCGCCGTACATCGCGCGGGAAATCTTTCCATCGGACAGTGAATTTGCCTCGCTGATGATGACGCTGGCAACCTTCGGCGCGGGTTATCTGATGCGTCCGCTCGGCGCTGTGGTGCTGGGCACATACATCGACCGGCGTGGAAGGCGCGCGGGGCTGATTTTGACGTTGTCCTTGATGGCATTCGGCACACTGGTGATCGCCTTGACGCCGGGTTACAGGATTATAGGCATCATCGCTCCGGTTATTGTGGTGCTGGGGCGGTTAGTGCAGGGTTTCTCAGCGGGTGTCGAACTGGGGGGCGTCTCGATCTATTTGGCGGAGATCGCCACTCCAGGCAACAGAGGATTCTATTGCTCGTGGCAATCCGCCAGCCAGCAGGTGGCGGTGGTCTGCGCGGCGCTGCTGGGTGTGGTTCTCAGCTCGGTGGTATCTCCAGCCGGGATGTCTCGCTGGGGCTGGCGAGTTCCTTTCCTGATCGGTTGCTTGATCGTGCCACTTCTATTTTGGCTGCGCAGGTCCTTGGCTGAGACCGAGGCCTTTCTTGCGCGTAAACATCGGCCCGGAGTCTCACGAATTCTTACCTCGCTTGTGAACAACTGGAAAATTATCCTGGTGGGGATGATGCTTTCCACCATGACGACGGTGTGTTTTTACCTGATCACAGCGTATACGCCCACATTTGGCATGGAGGCGCTGCACCTGACCAGCCGCGGAAGTTTGTTCGTGACGTTATGCGTGGGGTTGTCCAATTTCGTGCTGCTGCCATTGGGGGGCGCCGCCTCCGACATATTTGGAAGACGGCCCATACTCATCCTGGTGACTGTCGTCACGCTTGCGACTTCCTATCCTGCGATGCTGTGGTTGGTGAGCGATCCATCGATTACGCGCCTGCTGATTGTCGAATTGTGGTTGTCGGTCATCTTCGGTTCCTACAACGGCGCCATGATTCCGTATCTTGCGGAAATCATGCCGGAGGAAATCAGGACGTCGGGTTTCTCAGTGGCGTTTAGTTTGGCAACCGTGATTGGAGGATTTACGCCGGCCATTTGCACCTATTTCATTCATGTGACCGGAAACCGGGCCATGCCGGCTCTGTGGCTTTCGTTTGCTGCTCTGTGCGGTCTTGGTGCGGCGTTAGTTGCAGGCTGGCAGGAAATCGCATTAACCGGAATGGAATCCGGCACGCCTGCCCCAAAGACCGCCCAGTAAATGAGGAGCAATGCATGCAGGAGCGGACAGACTTTCCTCTGCCCACTGGTTTACTTCGGCCCGTTGATGACGGCGCGGCAAACCATCTCATGGGCCTGCCTATTCCTCAAGTATTCCTGCGCTCAACGGCAGGCAGATTGGTCGACCTTTCTGAATTGAGTTCGCCCTGGAGTGTAATCTACTGCTATCCGATGACCGGAATACCTGGAAAGCCATTGCCCGAAGGATGGGACATGATCCCGGGCGCGCGCGGATGTACTCCCCAAACTTGTAGCTTCAGGGATCACTATCAGGAGCTATCGCAGCTCCAGGCAGACGTGTTCGGTCTTAGCACTCAAACGACCGAGTACCAGCGTGAGATGGCTGACCGCCTCCACCTCCCATTTGAGATTCTGAGCGACACTGAATTTAGATTATGCGATGCACTGCGCCTGCCAACATTTCAGGTGGAAGGAATGCGGCTTGTGAAGCGCTTAACATTGATCGTTCGGGGTGGGCGAATAGAGCACGTTTTCTATCCAGTGTTCCCGCCAAATGAAAGCGCCGGTCAAACCCTGCGTTGGCTCAGAGATCATCCAATCCCAAAATGACCTGCCGCAGCCGATCGTTGTAAATGTCCAATTCTAATTAGTGATTAGGAATTTCAACGGCGGCGGTGACGACGCATACCCATAACAGCAGCTCGACTAAACCCGCCAGTCTGGCGATCACCGGGAGGTCCAGTGTCCTGCCCCACGTCCGTGTTTTTTGCTGAACGACGATGTGCCAGACCAGCGCCAGCGGAACCAGTATTCCTAGCTTGACTTGAAACGCGGGGTTGGCCACGTAGGTAGTCGCCGTGGCGGAGAAAAGAATAAATCCCCCCAGGACCGCGACTCCGAACCCAATCCAATTCCACGCCAGCAGTGCATCGGACAGCTGCATGGCTGTCTGTTGCTTCTTCCCCATGCCCAGCAGTCGCATATCTACAGCGATGTTTGTTCCCAGCCAGACCGATAATCCTGAAAAATGAGTCAACTGGACGAACGGATATGCCCACAGTGACGTGCGGGCGTCGGTCGCCCACCACGTGCTTTCCAGCCATTTGCATAAACTCACTAATAATTCGTGCATTTGCGCGCCCCCTATATTCCGGGATTTATCCCAGGCCTGAAATCGCCGCGACTTCCACACCTGCCAGGATGGCGCCTATCCAGAGCAGTAACGAAACAATCGCTACAAGTTTGGCGCCAAAGGATACGGACGGTAGTCGATCCCAGTTAGGAACATTTTTTTGGACGATGACCGCAGATATCAAAGCCAGTAAAATCACCGTCATCTTGACGCGAAAAACTTTGTCCGGGTAGAAGTCTCCCGCATCGGTGCCAAACATGACGAAGCCGGAGAGCAAGGCCAGACCCAGCGCCGTCCAGGTCCAGGGAAAAAGCTGTCCGGCAACCTTGGCAATACTCTGACGGCGAACCGCCACGCCCAAAACACGCAAATCGATCAATACAATCGTTCCGACCAGTACGAATAAGCTGAAATAATGTAGGACCGAGAAGGTCGCATACATCCAGCCCGTTTCAGCGATGGTGCTAATTAACCGGGTATGTTCGAGCCATTCACAGAAATTTTGCATACTGAGGGCTCTCCTTGACTGTTGCCCTTACTGTCCGTGCGGCAACTCGATATACAGCACGCCTGCGGCTAAAGCCGCATGATTATGCGCCCGACTGCCACGGCCTATCAATTTAACGGCGCGATCCAGCCGTTACATGTAGGCGATCCACCGTCCGGCGGCCACGATGCCAAACCATAACAGGATCGAAACCAACCCCGCGATGCGGGCCGATACCGGCGCCACTGGATCGTGATCCCACTTGCCCACGCTTTGGTACGCTAGAGAGTGGAACACGAATGCGTTCACCCCCGCCACCACAATCAGCAGTATCTTGATTTGAAAGCTGATGTTGTCGACCATCTTGGTGGCTTCCGATGAGAACAAAAGCAATCCCGTAACGACCTGTATAATGAAACCGGCCCAGGCCCAGGGCAGAAACCTCCGCGCCAGTTTCGAAACCGGCTCGTCCCGAAATGTCAGGCCCATTAATCGCAAGTCCAGAATTGAGGTGGCCCCCACCAGCAGGATGATTCCAAAAATATGCACTGTCTCGATGACCGGAAATAACCACAACGAATTGCGGACCGCCGCACCCACAGATGTTCGCTCAAGCCATTGACTGATTGCGATGAGTAAATGCATTCCCCTTATCCTCGTTGTCCTTGACCCAGAATGGTCTTACCACGCCGCCTATTGAATCCGTACCCAGTGTGCAGTCCACTCCTCCGGCTTGACATAGTCCTCAGTCTGATTGGACCACTGCACTTTAACCCAAGTTTTGTGCAAGAACATATGCGAGGGACTCTCCGGTGTCAAGCACGGAGCCGATTGAATAGTCGGCATGCTAAAATTCGCTCCGTGAATCGAGATTCGACTTCGGTAGCCGCAAGTGTCACCCGAATTCGCGAACGCATCGAACGCGCGGCCTCTCGCGCAGGGCGCCGCGCGGAAGACATCACACTGGTTGGCATTTCGAAGACGCATGCGGCCGCGCAGATTCGCGGAGCCTATGATGCTGGGGTGCGGCATTTCGGTGAAAATCGTGTCCAGGAATGGGAGTCCAAGAAGGCGTCCCTGGCGGACCTCGACGCGACCTGGCATATGGTCGGGCATTTGCAGGGCAATAAAGCTGCGCGGGCAGTGCATCTGTTTCATAGCATCGATTCGGTGGATAGCATTGCATTGGCCGAGCGGCTCGATAGAGCAATCGAGGATTTGAGCGCGGAGGGAACTGAGAAGGCTGGGGCAAGTCATGCGGGTGGCGCTGGGCGTCTGCGTGCGCTGATTGAGGTGAAGCTCGACTCGGGCAGCGCAAAATCCGGTGTTAGCAGCGATGAATTGCCTCGTCTGATCGAAGCCCTGTCGCGGCTTCCGCACCTGGATTTGCGCGGGCTGATGGGTGTGCCTCCGTATTTTGAAGATCCCGGGAAAGCCAGACCGTATTTTCAGCGTCTGCGTGAATTACGCGCCACGCTGCGCGCGCAACAGGGCTGGGAATTGCTGCCGGTCCTTTCGATGGGGATGTCGCACGACTTTGAAATTGCAATTGAAGAGGGCGCGACCGAGATTCGGGTAGGGACAGCGCTGTTCGGCGCGAGACCGAAGGCATAGGACCTCGTGGAGATCAAAGAAAAAGACGGCGCGGTGAGCTTTGCGGTGCGAGTGCAGCCGCGAGCCAGCCGTGACGAAATCGCGGGTGAATGGCGGGATGGGCTGAAGATTCGTCTGACCGCGCCGCCGGTCGACGACCGCGCAAATCAGGCGCTGCGGCGTCTGCTGGCGTCCCGTTTGAAAGTGCCGCTGGCGGCTGTTAGAATCGCTGCCGGTGAACATAGCCGCTCCAAACGCTTAGAAATTCGCGGTGTGACCCCGGCGATGGTTCGTGCACTGACACAGTGACTGGGTTTAGCGCTTCATAAAACAAATTCAAATGCCCGACATCGCAGCCATCCAGAAGGCCCTCCACGACCAGAAACTCGACGGATGGCTTTTCTACGACATCCTGCATCGCGATCCGATTGCTTACCGCGTGCTCGGGCTCAATCACGCCATGGCCAAGCGCCGCTGGTTCTATATGATTCCGGCAAAGGGCGCGCCGCGAAAGCTAGTCCACCGAATTGAAGCGGCGACCCTGGATTCTCTCCCCGGCGAAAAGATGGTCTACGCGGCGGCCGAGGAACTGGAAAAGCATCTGAAGAAGCTGGTCGGTGGCGCGAAAAAAGTGGCCATGCAGTATTCGCCGAAAAATTTAATTCCGTACATATCCCTGGTGGACGCCGGCACAGTCGAGTTGATCCGTGCGCAAGGCTGCAAGGTGATGAGCTCGGCGGACCTGGTGCAACAGTTCGAAGCGGCATGGACGCTCGAGCAGCTCAAATCGCACCGCGTTGCGGGTCGTGCCATCGACCGGATCACGCAAGCTGCATTTGCCGAGGCGGCGCGGCGCGTGCGGGCCAAGCAAGCATTTACCGAATACGATCTGCAGCAATGGATTCTGGGGCAATTCCGTGCCAGTGGCGTAACCTCCGACTCGCCTCCGATCGTCGCCGTGGGGCCGCACGCGGGCGACCCGCATTATGAGCCCAGAGAGCGAGGTTCGTCCCCGGTGCGCAAAGGGGATCTGCTGCTTCTCGATGTTTGGGGAAAATCGCTCACGCCCAATAGCGTCTACTACGATATTACGTGGGTCGGATATCTGGGCGCCCGGGTGCCTCCAAAGTATGCCAAGATTTTCTCGATTGTGCGTGACGCGCGGGATTCGGCCGTGGTATTCGTGCAAAAGAATGTGAAGGCTGGAACCACCATCGAAGGCTGGCAAGTGGATCGCGCGGCGCGTGAGGTCATTCGCAAAGCGGGCTACGCAAAATATTTTGTCCACCGCACCGGCCACAATATCGGGCAGGAAGTGCATGGCGCCGGAGCGAATATGGACAGCCTCGAAACGCGCGACGTGAGGCGCGTCATCCCCCACACCTGCTTTTCGATTGAGCCTGGAATTTACCTGCCCGAGTTCGGTATCAGAAGCGAAGTGAACGTGTACGTGGATGACGGACGAGCCGAGGTTACCGGCGCGGAGCAGACCGAGATTTTGAAACTACTGGCATGAGGACAGCATAGACGTGGACGAAACAAATGAGATCGAGGAACGCACGGGCAGTGTGCTGCTGGGCATTCTCGCTGCGGCAGCAGGTTGGGCGGTCCCTGGTATGGGACACCTGCTCATGCGCCGGTGGAGCAAGGGCGCGGTGTACTTTCTGTGTGTCGGCGGACTGGCGTGCGCCGGACTGATCATGCGTGGTGGAGTGTTTGGCGCGGACGCCGCTGACATGTTCGACCGTCTGGGATTCTTTGCGGACCTCGGCACGGGCGGATTCTATTTGCTCGCGCATTTCATTCAGACGGCGGGCCCGGATGTGGCCCATGCCTCGGGCGATTACGGAACGCGGCTGTTCGCGACCGCCGGTATGCTCAACCTGCTGACCGTGCTTGAGGCGTACGAAATCGGCTGCGGGCGGAGAACCTAGATGAACGCATTATTTGCCGGGCTGTCGCATTTTCAAGCCCTGACGCTGTTCGCGCTGGTGGTGTCGGTGACCTTTGCGTTTCTCTCCAAGCAAGCAGTGACGGAACGCGCGAAATATGCCGCCTGGGCGTTCCTGGCATTTTTGCTGGTGGCGATTGGGATCGGCTGGCTCATGTACCCGTTTTCGCGATAGGCAATCTTCAGAGCAGATTTCGTAGCAACACTTGAAAGCATGGACCTGCCCACACCACAATTTCACTTGCCTCACTGGCTGGCGGCCATCATCGCCGCAACCGGAGGACTGGGATTATTCCTGATCGCGTTTTTGGATTCCTCGGTTCTTACTTTTCCGGTCGTCAATGATTTGCTCTTGATCGACCTTTCAATCAACCACCCTGCGCGCATGCCGTACTACGCCGCGATGACCACGCTCGGTTCGGTGGCCGGGTGCCTGCTCCTGTACTACCTGGCCCGGAAGGGCGGCGAAGCCATGTTCCACAAGCATGCCGGTCCGCGGGCGCGGCACATCCACGCATGGATCAACCAGAATGGTTTTGTCAGCATCCTGCTCACCGCGCTTTTGCCTCCGCCAACTCCGTTCAAAGTATTTGTGATCGCTGCGGGCGCCTTGGAAATGCCGGTCCGAACATTTGTTCTCGGCCTGATCGTGGCGCGCGCTCTTCGTTTTTTCGGAGAAGGATTTCTGGCCGTAAAGTACGGTCATCAGGCGACTCTATTTCTTTTTACCCACAAGCTCGAGGTTGCCGGCGCCACCTTGGGCGTGGTGATGTGTCTCTATCTGCTCTCGCACATCGCCTTCCGGAAGCATCCTGCCACATAGCTCGAAGCGCGCAGCGATGAGACCGACATCGCTTGAGAGGACGGATTTGGGTAGTGGACTAATGCTGTGTTGCTGGGAGTCCCGGATGGGACGGCACAACGTAGCCCACTGCGCAAGCGGTGGGGCAAGTATCGAGGACGACCAAAAAGCCCCAATAGGGGCGACACAAGGATCTCACGCACATGAATTTAGCTCACCACTCGGATTCGCCGCCAGATGGTTCAGTGCCGCGCAAATACTACTTCAAATTGGGCATAGCCAAGGTAAGCGCGTCGGGCACGATGCGGAACTCGGCTGGCAGGCTGCCGGCTGGCTCTCCGTCCACCTGAATGAGCACATGTGAAGAATCGATTGCGGCGCATTGCAGCGAGGTGGCCCTGCAGAATTGGGCGTACCGGGCTTGCCGCAACCTACCTGCCCAGAGTAACGGCAAGTAGCTCAGATAGCGCCAGGGGCTTTGCGTCGTTACAAGTAAGAGTTCGAAATCAGGTCGCAGCAGGTCCGCCTCGGTTGTAATTTTGAATGGACCACCGTAGTGCTTGGTGCGCCCGACCACCACCAGCGTCGCGTCCACCGAGCGCTCGCCCGTCGTCACTCGAAAGCGCGGAAAATTGTAGCTGGCAAGCTGGCGAAAGCCCTCCTGCCAATAGGTAATGATTCCGGCGCGAAGTTTGATTTCCGGACGGACAGCGGAGACAATCGCCCCGTCCGGTCCAGCCCCGGCAAGACTAATGAAATAGCGTGGCGGGCCGCTGGATTTTTCGGGGATAGCCAATCCCAGAGCGATGCGCCGGAATTGTGCCTGGACGATGCGCCGGGCCGCGCGGGGAAGATTCCAGGGCAGCGCAAGCTCCTTGGCGAGCACATTGGCCGTTCCGGCGGGCAGGACTGCCAGTGGAACCTGGCTGCCGGCAAGGCCGTTCACTGCTTCGTTTACAGTGCCGTCACCACCGCAGACGATAATGAGGTGTCGAGATTGCTCGACGGCGCGATGCGCTAGTTCGGTCGCTTCGCCCGGAGCAGCCGTCTCCTGCAGCTCAGTTTCGATGCCGGCGCCGCGGAAAATGCGCCTCGCCTCGTCGAGTTGCCGCATCCGGCGGCCGCCTCCCGCCTGGGGGTTGATGATCAATACGGCATCTTGGACTCCCAAAGCCACCAGGTTCCCCCCCCTTCTGATTCAACGCCCATCGCGGGAAAAGCGGTAGACCGACAACTAGCCGCCCAGGCCGGGACGCGCATTGTATAATACTTTTCCATTTGCGTTCCCGAGGCCGCATGGCAAAAAAAGTACAGGCAACCCGGCAGATCGAAAAGCTGCGCGACGCCATTCGACGCCACGAGTATCTCTACTACGTGCTCGATGAGCCGGAAATTTCCGACGTCAAGTTCGACCGGATGATGGAGGACCTCAAGCGGCTGGAATCCGCGCAGCCCGAACTGCTCACCCCGGATTCGCCATCGCAGCGAGTCGGCGGGGCGCCGCGAAAGGGCTTTGAAACTCGCCAGCACTCCCCGGCGATGATGAGCCTCGATAATACCTATTCGTTTGAAGAGTTGGAAGATTTCGACCGCCGCGTGCGGGAACTCGCCGGACGCGATCGGATCGACTACGTTACCGAGCACAAATTCGACGGCTTGAGTATTTCATTGATATACGAGGGCGGAGTGCTTAAGCGCGGAGTCACGCGCGGCGACGGCTCGACCGGCGAAGACGTTACCGGCAATGTGCGCACCATCCGCTCGATCCCGCTTCGCGTGGACGCCGCGGAGCTGAAGAAGGCTCGCTTGCCGGCGGAATTTGAAGTGCGCGGAGAGATCATCATGCCGCTTCGCGCGTTTGAAGCCTTGAACGAGAAGCAGGAGGAAGAGGGCGGGAAGCGTTACGCGAACCCGCGCAATGTGGCGGCGGGCGCCGTGCGTGTTCTCGACCCGGAGATCACGCGGTCGCGGCGGCTCGATTTCTATGCCTATTATTTGCTGGCGGGAGGGCGTGAGCCAATGCGTTTGCATTCGGAGGCGCTCAAGTCGCTCCAGCACATACACTTCAAGGTTTCACCTGACTGGCACGTGTGCCACTCGCTGCAAGAAGTGAAAAAGTTTATCGATTCGTGGGAGGGTAAGCGTGAGAGGTTGCCATACGAAATCGATGGCATCGTGATCAAAGTCAACCAGATCGCGCAGCAGCAGGAATTGGGTTTCACCGCGAAGGCGCCCCGCTGGGCGGTTGCATACAAGTATCCGGCGCGGCAGGAAACAACCGTCGTGAACGACGTCATTTTTCAGGTGGGGCGCACCGGCACGCTCACCCCGGTTGCCGTGCTGGAACCGGTCGAAGTCGGAGGAGTTACCGTCAGCCGTTCTACGCTGCACAACATGGACGAGATCGATCGGTTGGGATTGCGAATTGGCGATACGGTGATTATCGAGCGCGCCGGGGAAGTCATCCCGCACGTCATCAAGGTCGTCAAGGAAGGGAAGCCGCGCCGCGAAATCATTGTTCCCGAGCGTTGCCCGGAATGCCACGGCAGAATTCACAAAGACCCCGAGGAAGTCGCCTATCGCTGCGTGAATGCAAGCTGTCCCGCCAAGCGTAAGGAATCGCTGTTGCACTTTGCCGGGCGGCACGCCATGAACATCGAC
>JBGOVX010000141.1:0-9701 GCA_041478355.1 Terriglobia bacterium
ACTCCCCGGGCGCGTAAGATTAGCGGCGAGCCAGCAGATAGCCGCGAAGCGCGAGAATCAGGCTTATTTATCCCCGCAGAACCCGAGCGCTTGCAATAAATATCCCTCAAGCTCGAATTTTGCCGCTGACGCCGTGCGAATTCATGGTGCGCGCCGCGGTTCGTGGATGGCGCTGAGGCGTCTGGCGCGCTGCCATCCGTTCACGCGCGGCGGTGTCGATCTGGTTCCCACAGCCGAGGAATTTTTGCGCGATCAGAATCAAACGACAGATTTTAAGAATCCTGGGGACGAGGTCCATTCGTGAGCGAGCGCAAGGAAATGTCGACGGAAACTCGCTCGCTGCTGGCGGCCGTGCTGTGCCTAGTGGTCATTGCCGGATGGTCGCTAATCTACAAGCCGCCGCAGCCCGCTCCGAACAAGCCCGCTCCCCCGGCTACATCTGCTCCAGCGCCGGCACAGACCCCGTCTTCCGCGGCGCCCTCGCCAGCATTGCCTCCCGGAGCGAAGGCCGCGGCCATGCGCGCGGCCGGAGAGGAACGCTCGATCGTAATTGAAAGCGACCTCTACCGCGTGCAGATTTCCAATCGCGGCGCGGCGGTGCGGAGCTGGCAGCTCAAGAAATTTACCGACGACAACAAGCCGGCGCGCCCACTCGATCTGGTCCACGCTGACGCGGCGCAGCAGGCCGGTGGCTGGCCGTTTTCGCTGGCGCTCGATGATGCCGAGCAGGAATCGACTCTCAACGGCGTGCTGTTTGAAATTACCTCATCGGGAACAACTCCTGCCGCCGGGACCGTGTTGCATGCCCCGGCGGAACTGACATTTGCGTGGAGCGACGGCCACTTGGAAGTCACCAAGCACTTGAAATTCAACGAGAGCTACATCGTGGATGTACAAACCTCGGTGACTCTGGACGGGAAGCCGTTGCGACACAGCGTGGGTTGGCTGGGCGGCTTCGGCGATGCCACCGCGTATCGGGCCGCCCTGCAAACACAGGTATTCACCAGCACGGCCGGAAAACTCAACACGCTTGCGCCCAAAAATCTTGGCAGGTCCGGTCAGACCACCGCGCGGGCGACACTGCCCGGCACATTTGATTTCGTCGGGATAGAAGATCTTTATTTCGCGACGGCTTTTTTGCCGCCTGTTACCCCGCATGGAGATTTGGCTGAAATACCGCTCACTCTGACGGGCTGGACTTTCCAGCACGATACGCAAACCGGGGACGGCAAAACGGAAACCGAAACCGTGTCGGAGATGGCCGCGGGGCTCGGTGTTCCGGGTCCGCTCAATTTCCGGGTGTACGTTGGTCCCAAGATTATCGACGGCCTGAAGGCCGTACGTCCTCCGCTCAATGGCCTGGTGCAGTTCGGCTGGTGGGGATTCATCGCCGAGCCGTTATTTTACGGGTTGCGCTGGACCTATCGCTACGTTCCGAACTACGGCTGGGCCATCGTGCTGATCACCATCGGAATCAATATGGTGATGTTCCCGCTCAAGGTGAAGAGCATGCGGGCCATGCTGAAAATGCAGAAGGTCTCGCCGGAAATCAAATCCATACAGGAAAGATACAAGAAGTATTCGATGCGCGATCCTCGCAAGGCCGAGATGAACAAGGAAGTGATGGCCGTGTACTCGCGGGAAGGCATCAACCCCCTGGGCAGTTGCTGGCCTACGCTGATTCAAATGCCCATCTGGTTTGGGCTATACCGCATGCTTGCGAACATGATCGAGCTTCGCCACGCGCCCTGGCTGGGATGGATCCACGATCTCTCGGCGCGCGATCCGTATTACATCCTGCCGGTCATCATGGCCGTCTCGATGTATTTCATGCAGAAGATGACGCCCACGCCCGGCATGGACCCCGCCCAGGCAAAAATGATGGCCATGACGCCGCTGATCTTCGGCGGCATGTTTGCTCTTTCCCCGAGCGGATTGGCGTTGTATATACTCACCAGCAATATGGTGGGAATAGGGCAGCAGTGGTACCTCTATCGGACCGCGCCGCCGCCCCCGAAACCGTCTCGCGGTCCGGGCAAGAAAAAATAACGGCGCCTAGGGACAAAAGGAGCGTTTTGTTGATGGCTGCGTCGCGACCTACACTGATCGCCGGCGGTAAGCTCGACCATGCGGCTACCATCGCGGAGCTGCGCCGCTGCATCGATACACTGCTTCGCCAGGCGCGTTTCGAGCTGGCGTATGATATCCGGGCGACTGAGCCGGCCTCGCCCACAGCGTTTGAAAATCCGGAAATTCTTGTCAATTTTCGCGGACGGGATCAGGATTTGCTCCTGGAACGAAACGCGGAGTTGTTGAAGGCGCTGGAACACATTGCGCTGCGCTGGCTTTGGCTCGATCCCCAGTTTTATGACCGCATTCGCTTTGATGCGGGCGGCTATCGCGCTCTGCGTATCGAGGAATTAAAACTCTCCGCGCGCGTCGCCGCCGATCGTGTCCGCGAGTCACATTCACCGTTTCGATTTAACGCCATGTCCGCGCGCGAGCGGCGCATCGTGCATTTGGTGTTAAAGGAAGAAGCCGGCGTGCGAACCTCGAGCGAAGGCACCGGCGAAGACCGCCAAGTCGTCGTCTACCCGGCAGATTGAGGGTGCTGTGTCAGCGTTGTAGGGGCACGGCATGCCGTGCCCCTACAGGTGCTCAGTCCAATTTCTTGTTTGGGTTTTCTTCATCCTCAGCCCACCGGGCAGGATTTTGCAGAATGTAATTCGTTATTTCGATGTATTCTCGCGTGTCGCGGAGAACATGTTCGAAATACCCCCTCTGCCAGATATATTCACTAATTACCAATCCCGATTCTCGCACACGTTTGCTTGCAGCCGCTTTAAATGACCGGATGATCGTAGGGATGGACCTCGGTGAAGGCCTGCCAAATAATTCCGTTGCTCCTGTCAATTTGTTTTGGGTGTTCGCGTCTGGCAACTTCGAATCGATGGTTAGAATGCCGTGCAGGTGGTTCGGCATCACAACATACGTTTCAATTTTTACGTTAGGAAAATGCCGGGGAATCTCGATCCAGCAAGTTCTTATGATTTCACCGGTCCGGCTCAGGACAATGTCGTTTCCATGAATTTGTCCAAAAATGCATCGCCGTTGGGTAGCACAGATCGTGACGAAATACATCCCAACTCTTGAATAATCAAATCCAGGAAGACGGATGGAACGTCTCGTATTTCGGTTTCCGTAACGTTTCATGGAACTGTCACTCTGGGTTCTTGAAACCGTGGGACACCACGCGGCCTTCCCCGTCAAATACGACTTCAAAAGTAAACCCGGCCGTATTGCGGCGAACTCCGAAAAAACGTCTCGCTGGCCGGGCTTCCTCGCTTGCTTCGACCTCCTGTTGCTCGCGGAAGAATCGCACGTCGGTAACTTCCGCCACGGTTTGTCCCTGGCGCTGCATGACTTGCCAAATTGGAAATCGCGCAAACCAGAGATAGACCTGAACGTCGCGCAGCTTTTTTGCCTCCCGCACATAACGATTGGATCGCGCGTTGGAATAAAGATGCGTGCGTTCGACATCGCCTCCGGGAACATAAAACGTCGTTCGCCACACGCCTTCCGGCGTGCCGATCACGCCGGCCCAATGCGTCAGCGTCGGAGGAAGCGGTAGCGCGGCGAGAAATTCCACCTGAAGATGGTGCGAAGCCGCGAAATGTTCCACATCCGCGAGCGCCTGGCGATGGGCCGCTCCTGCGAAGCCGATATAAACGCACACCAGCGCGAGTCCCACGCGGCACCAACTTGCCCGGCGCCAACCGAATCCCGCGCCTCCGATTGCCGGCACGCAGAGCACTGCGGCCATCAGTGTGCTGACTGCACCCGCAACCCAAATCGGAAATCCGTATCCTACCGAGGCCGCGAGCGCGTATCCTCCCAACGCTCCGGCGGTGACACACGCCCATGCGAAGCCGGCACGCCCCTTGAATTTCGCCGGCTCGCGGTAGCACCACGCAGCCAGTTGCGGCAAGAGCGCCAGAGCGGTCACCGTCAAGTCGACGATAAATACCCAATCCCATGCCACGCGCGTGTATCTGATCGGGCTCCATGCCATCGTTCCAAAGCTCGTTGCGACATCCAGGAACACATGACTGGCAAGGGCAACCGCGTAGATTCCGGCCAGCTTCGCAAAGGACGGCCGCTTCCAACGCAGCCACCTTGCCAGTGGCAGAGAAATCGCCGCCAGGAGCAATGCCCACACCGGCAATACCACCAGTGAATGAGTAATATTTCGGTGCCACTCGATGATGGCCAGTGGATTCCGCGCAATTGGTCCGACGAACACATCGAGGTCAGGGAACATTGCGCCCAGGGTGCACGCAGTGATTGCGGCCCTTGCGACGGGATCGCTCCCTGCAAGGAATGGCTTTTCGGCGCTCGATCCGGCCGGGAAATCACGCCCCGCAAAAAAAGCTTTCCCGGCTAATGCGCCCACAATTCCGTGAGTGATGCTGTCCATGTGATGGATTTCTCTTGGGTGTTAGATCGAAAGCGACGGGGGTTGCGTGGCGATGGAATTACGCGCACCGCGTCGAAAAAATGCATTTCAAGGCGCGTAACTTCGCATCAGTGTTGAGATGCCCGAATCGGTATAGTCAAGGGCTTGGTGGCTTCCGATGCGGCCAGCATGTGACAGTGGCCATCGAAAATTCCTCCTGCTTCAATCACCAGACAAGGAGTGTGAATCTCGCCTGTCACCACTCCCTTGGCCTGAATCTCAACCCTGCCTTTGGCGAATATGACACCGTCGAACTTGCCGAAGATTACGATATGGTTGCCTTCGATTTGGCCCTCGACCCGCGCGCCCTCTCCCAGGATAAGGCTATGGGTGGATATCAGGTTGCCCCTCATTTGCGCATCGATGCGGAACATGCCGGAGGCTTCGAGCGTGCCTTCGAATCGAACTCCCTTATCGAGAAAGCCGGTAAATTTCCCGCTTTCCGTATCCTTTTCCTGTCGCTTCGATCTCCAGGCCATCGCTAGACCTCCCCATAAAAAGACGGCACCATTACAATATGCTCAATTCTATCCGAATGTGCGGTCCAGGAAAGTAAAAATCGCCCTTTGATGGCGGAGAAAACACTCCCGGGCGCCAATAATAAGTCAGACGAGAAATTGGGAAATGGATGTAAGATAAAACTACATTACTATAAATGTAGTATTACCTGGTCAATCGCTCATACAGCCCGTTGAGCTGCTCCTCGTCGTAAAATTCCAGAATGAGCTCTCCGGGATGACCTTTAGCCGGCATACGCATTGTAACGCGAGTCCCAATGCTCTTTTGCAGCTCGTCGAGCGCTGCTTGGCGGTTTGGGTCATGGACTTCGACCCGCGCGTGCTGGCCCCGTCCGCGCGCGCGACGAGTTGCCATTCGCTCAAGTTGCCTGACCGTCAGCTTGCCTCGCGAAGCCTTCTGCGCCAAGTCAAACCGCAGCTTCTGGTCTTCGATCGCCAGCAGCGCTCGTCCATGACCAGCGGTGATTTTTCCTTCTTCGATCCATTCCAAAAATGTGGAATTGAGCGAAAGAAGTCGCACGGAGTTTGCGACCGTCGCGCGATCTTTGCCCGTGCGGGTGGCCACCTCGTCCTGCGTCAGATGAAACTGGTCCATGAGCCGCTGGAAGGCGTGCGCCTGCTCTATGGGATTCAAATCCTCGCGCTGAATGTTCTCGACAAGCGTCAATTCAAGCGCCTGTTCGTCGCCTACATCGCGCACCACGACGGGGACACGAAATAGTTCCGCGCGCAGGGCCGCCCGCCATCTGCGTTCGCCGGCGATGAGTTGGTAGCGGGCTCCGACCCTTCGGACGACCAAAGGCTGGATGATTCCGCTGGTTCGAATCGATTGGGACAGTTCCTCGAGCGCCTGCTCGCCGAACCTGGTTCTAGGCTGGTAAGGGCTGGGATCGATTAGGTCGATATCGATCTGTAACGGTCCGCCCGCAATTATGGCAGTTGCAGGCTGCGTGGCGGCTGCAGTTGCTGCGGCTGCGGCGGCTGGGGCCGAAGGGGATGATTCCACCTCGGAATCACGAATCAGTGCTCCCAGCCCCCTTCCCAATGCGTTTCTGGCCATTGGATATTACCTCCTTTGCAAGATTAATATAGGCTTCCGCGCCTCTACTATGAATGTCGTAGAAGTGAATCGGCTTGCCGTGGCTTGGTGCTTCAGCCAAACGAACATTTCGCGGAATTACGGATTCGAATACTTGGGTCCCAAAGAAACTGCGCAGATCCGAGGCAACTTGCTTCGATAATGTTGTTCGATCGTCGTACATTGTCAGGACGATTCCCTCGATTGCCAGGTTTGGATTCAACGTTTTCCGAATTCGCATTAGCGTGTCCAGCAGTTCGGAGACGCCTTCTAGGGCTAGATACTCGCATTGAATCGGAACCAGGACCGAATCCGCGGCAGTCAGTGCATTCAAGGTAAGAAGGTCCAACGCAGGCGGGCAATCCATGATGATGAAATCATAGCTGTCCTTCACTTGCTCGAGCAGTCTCTTAAGCTGGTATTCCCTTTTTTCGGTCGAAACCAGCTCGACCGCCGCTCCCACTAGATTTTTATCCGCAGGCAGAAGGTCGAGGTCCTCCACTTGCGTCTTCAAAATGATCTTGTCGAGGGGTTCATGCAGAATGAGAGCCTGATAGAGTGTTCTCCTCGCGGGATCCTTTGGAAACCCCATACCCGAGGTCGTATTCCCTTGGGGATCGCAATCTAGAAGGAGAGTTTTCCGTTCGGATAGGGCCAGCGACGTCGCGAGATTGATAGCTGTGGTCGTCTTGCCAACGCCACCTTTTTGATTCGCAATAGCGATCACACGTCCCAATACAAGACCCTCAGGTGGCCGAATTTAGCACAGGATCGATCCCGCACGCAATGAAGATTAATTAAAGTTGAGGATAACTGAAAATGATCGCTGCTGCAAATTGTTCCACGTGGAACAAAATTTGACTAATCCAAGTCCGAGTACTTACGGCTGAGGGAAATTCAGGGCCGGTCTTTGGAACGGATAATCAGTTTTGTTCCACGTGAAACAATTTGACCGGAACTCGACGAAAATGTCAGGATTCGACTCGAGGCCTTCCAACTAGGATAAATCTGCGCTGAGAACCAGGAATTTTAGCAGCCGGCTGCCATATCCAATCCGGATTTGTCGATACTTGCGTGGCGTCCTCACCACCCATCCACAAAATCACATGCCCTCGAGGCAATAAACTTTTCTTAGCCCAGCGGAGAAGTCCAGGAAAACCACCAATGGCCCGCGCCATGACATAATTGTATTTCGACTCGTCCGGCCTGACCTCCTCAAACCGCATCGGCAGGATTTCTACATCGCCAAACCCCAATGTTCTGACGACTTCAGACAAAAATGCGCATTTCTTCTTATTTGACTCAATTAAAACCAGGCGAACCTGGGGAGAGATGATTTTTATAGCCAAGCCAGGGAATCCGGCCCCCGTGCCAACGTCGGCCAGCCGACAGTCTTCCACAGGCGTAATCGTGCATGCATACATTGATTCACCAAAATGCCGCATAATAATCTCCAGCGGGTCAACAATTGAGGTCAAGCTAAGGGACGCATTCCATTTCAGCAGGAGCTTCACGTATTCACGAATCATGATGGATTGTTCGACTGAAGGGTGGATCTGGAACGGGGATAAAGCATTCGAAATTTGTTCATCCGTGAGCATAAGTTCATTATTTACAAACAAAATCATTCAGGTCAAAACAATTTTGACGCCTAAACCACCGGAATAAGATCGACGCCTGAATGAGCCGCCATGGATCGTATCAAGATTCGGCTCCAGATGTGAACAGAAGAAAATATTATATAAACTACATTCATAGTTATTATTCCACGACGCACGCAGGCAGAAGTTTATTTTCATTCAACTCTGAAGCAGCAATACAGGAACTCTTGCGTCGTACCAAACGGCGTCTTGTGCTGTTCCGTCGAACTCTCCACCAACCGGAAGCTTGCGCCAAACTCGTTGTGCAAAGACTCGGGGTCGTAGCGAACGACATCGAGGCCACTGCATTTTGCCGGGCCTTGGGGTCCAAACGTACTCATAATCACATGGCCGCCAGGTTTAACCGAGCGGGCGACTTGCCGAACGTATGCGACACGATCTTGCGGGACGGTGAGAAAATGAAATACGGCCCGATCATGCCAGACCTCATAGGCCCTGGGCAGCAACTCGACCTGAGTAATGTCCCCGACCAACCAATGAACTCGCTCCGCGAGCTCTCCCAACCTCTTCTTGGCCGCCTCGATCGCGACTTGCGAGACATCCAAGACGGTGATGTTCTGAAATCCACGTGCGAGCAGGTCATCGACGAGAGTGGATTCGCCGCCGCCCACATCGATGATGGATGCTGACTTGTCGCCAGCCGCGCGCGCAATGAGCGCAAGTGAAGTTTCCAGATGCGGACGGTACCAACTGACGGCTTCAGGCGCCTTCTGGGTGTAAACCGTATCCCAATGTGCTTTTACATCCATGCCAGTCCTGATTCTAACCGATGCTCACAAGTCCGGTCTCACAAGGCCAACTGTAGCATGCCGAGCCATGTCACGGAATTACCGGTCAATAAACCAGTGCTGGTGCAATGGCACTCTCGAACAGATATCGACAGGCTATTCCTTGCTGGCGCCGGAAGGGGAATGCAGGGTTCCGTGCCTCCACGCGCGCTCCTTCATGACTGCAAAAAAGACCGGCACGAGAATCAGGACGTGAATTGTTGAGGTGATCATGCCTCCGACGATGGGCGCGGCGATGGGCTTCATGATGTCGGAGCCGATTCCAGTTTCCCAAAGTATCGGGATCAGACTGGCCAGAACCGCTGTCACGGTCATGAGCTTGGGCCGCAAGCGCATCACGGCACCCTCGATCGTGGCGGCTTCGATGTCTTCATGTTTGAGCGGCACACCCGAGGTCAGCCGCTTATCGAGCGACTCATGAAGATAAACCACCATCACGACACCGGTTTCGACGGCAATTCCAAACAGCGCGATGTAGCCAACCCACACGGCCACACTGAAGTTATATCCAAGCCACCACTGGAGAATCAAGCCGCCCGTCATCGCATAAAACGTAGGGAAGATGAGCACAGCAGCCTCGCTGACCGAATGGAACACCATATAGAGCAGCAGGAAAATCACGAAAAACACGATGGGTACGATGATTTTTAGTCTGGCTTTCGCGCGAAGCTCGAATTCATATTCACCGGACCATTTGTAGGTGTACCCCGGAGGCAGCTTCAGTTTGTCATGCAGCAGCCGGTCCGCTTTGGTCACGAATCCGCCGTAGTCCTTGGTGGCCAGGTCCAGATAGACGTAGCCGGTGAGCAGGCCCTCCTCATCGCGAATCATGGCCGGGCCACGGCTGAAGTACACTCGTGCCACTTCGGAGATGGGCACCTGCGCTCCGGTGGGTGTAGCAATAATGACGCGCTGCAACTGCTGGATATCGTCGCGAAAATCCCGGCTGTAACGCACGTTGATGGGATAGCGTTCGCGTCCCTCGACGTTTTCCGCGACGTTTTCGCCGCCGATCCCGGACGTGACTGCGCGCTGGACATCGGCAACTGTAAGCCCATAACGTGCTGCCTCGGGCCGGTTGACCTCGACGTTTATGTAAAATCCTTGGGCGACGCGCTCGGCAAAGATGGAACGGAGTTC
>JBGOVX010000003.1:0-69078 GCA_041478355.1 Terriglobia bacterium
ACTGCCCAGCCTTCCAGCGCCTCCACATGTCGTTCCGCTGCTGCTCAGAAAGCTTTACCCGCCGCCTAAATGTCATAAACACCACCCTTAGAGAAAATATTTATATCAGATGGTGTTGCATTGACCGGTTGAGCCGGCAGCATTTATCGATAGTTATCCGGCCAAGAACAATTTATTTCATTCGGAAAGGACTCGGGTGTATAAATGGGCCTGCCCGGGAGGTCAAAACAAGGATCTCACCTGACATCCTGAAAGTTCTTCGACGGGATGCAGGGGAACAGGTGTAAGTGCGTGCCGCCCAGCAGCGCCTTATAACTTCCGGCACTCGGGAAATCCGCCTCGAATTGATGGGTGACCAGAACTTCCGGCATTTGTGTGCGGAGCCCAAGCACGAGCCGCCGACCCCGTGAATCTGTCGGTTGGTAGTGACTTAATGAGGATGGTGTTTCTATGCGAACCGAGCGCCCACGCGCACGCCGGTATCAATTCACAGCCAACATAGAGTGTACTGCTGTGCAATCGAATCTTCACCTTGAGGAAAGAACCAGCGACTTGAGCTTATTCGGGTGCCGTGTGTCCGCACGGCAACCTTTGCCTGTCGGAACCAAGGTCCACGTTAGGATCTCTCACGCAGGTGAGAATTTTATCGCCATGGGCAAGGTGGGCCATGTTCGCCCGAACGAAGAAATGGGAATCGTCTTCACTCATATCGAATCGAAAGACCAAGCACTATTGGACAAGTGGATCGCTGAACTCAGAGACAATGGAGTGGGCCAACAACGTCCCTCGGTAGGGTAAAATAAGAAGTCCGGCTCGATGAGGAGATATCCCATGCGACGATTTTTCCTGGTAGCAGCAGTCGGGGTCGCCGTGCTTGCATCCATCAGTTTGGCCCAGCAGGCTCCATCCGCGGGGACTTACAAGGTGTTGAAGACGGCCAAGGTTGGAGGCGAGGGGGGATTTGACTATGTTCATGCGAACGCCGCCGGACGTCAACTGTACATTCCGCGTTCCGGTCCCACTGGACGAATCACGGTTTTTGATCTCGACACCCTTGCGCCGATTGGCGAAATCGCCAATGCCAACGGGCACGGAGTTGCCGTCGACTCCAAGTCCAATCATGGATTCCTCACCGGCAAATCAATCGTGATGTTCGATACCAAGACCCTGGCGACGATTAAGACCATCGATGTGCAGGGCAATCCCGACGGTATCCTGTTTGACCCATTCAACCAGCGCATCTATGATTTGAGTCACAGCGCGCCGAACGTGACTGTGATCGATTCGACCGATGGTTCGGTAGTCGGCACAATCGACCTGGGAGGAATGCCGGAACAAGCTGTCACCGATGGTATGGGACATTTGTATATCGATATTGAGGATAAGGAAAGAATCGCGGTTGTGGACGCCAAGACCATGACGGTAACCGCCACTTACGACCTCGCAGGTAACGGAGGCACTTGCGCCGGACTGGCATTCGATGTCCAGAATCACATCCTGTTTGCCACCTGCCGCAACCCGAAAACCATGGTGATTCTCAGATCCGATGACGGCAAGATCATCACCACCCTGCCAATCGGTACCGGCACCGATGGCGCCGTATTCAACGCCAATACCATGGAAGCATTCAGTTCGCAGGCCGATGGCACCCTCACTGTCGTCAAGGAAAACAGTCCCAGCAGTTTCGTAGTGGAACAGAATGTGCAAACAATGGTGAGTGCCAAGACGCTTACATTTGACAGCAAGACCAACCATATATTATTGATCGCCGCCGAGTATGGTCCGCCTCCGGCCACACCGCCGGCAGGAACCCCTCCAGGACGTCCTCTCCGAGGTCCCATGGTGCCGGATTCGTTTTCAATTTTGGTGGTGGGCAAGTAATTCGCGGTGCCTGCGGCGGTCGTTACCAGGCGACCCTCAAACAGGTCCTACTCTCTCTGGAGAGGCTAGATGGGTTCACAGCAGTCCCAAGGCAAGCGTGAAATTCCTATCGCGGAAGTGGTCCGCGTAATAGACCTGGTGAATTACCAAGAAGGAGCCGTTGTTAGCCGGACGCTCATCACCCGCGCCACAGGAACAGTTACGCTTTTCGCTTTCGATGAGGGCCAGGGCCTAAGTGAGCATACAGCCCCATTTGACGCCTTGGCGTATTTGTTAGAGGGCGAAGCGGAAATTATAGTTTCGGGCAAGCCGCTGCCAACTAAGGCAGGCGAAGCGGTTCTCATGCCGGCACACCAACCTCATTCATTGAAGGCTCTTACTAAATTCAAAATGCTGTTGACGATGATTCGTTCATGATCGCAGAAAAGGAGCAACACGAAAGGGCCTTGTCTCTGTGGAAATGCCGGAGAATCTCTCGCCTTGGTACATGATGTCCGGACCAGCTTCCACCTGGAACTCGATGAACGATTAGTGTCTCGCGAGGAGAACGAGTGATAAGAAAACGTTTGCAACTCAAAAGTATGCTGGTTCTTTTCGTACTGTCATCTTCGTTGTCGGCGCAGACAACAGGCAGGAAAGACCCTTCGGTTACGGCCGTCGAAGGAGAAAGCTGGCTGAGGCAGATCCACAGGCCCTTCGCTGTAACCAGCATGGGTAATACGTGGGATTTAGGACCTCCCGCCCCAATGCCAGGAGAAGATTCCCCACAATGGCAGCTTGCCCAATCGCCCAGCTCCGGTTCAGAGAGCGTCACGCTCCATGGTTCAGATCTATACCGTCTGAATTGCCAAGGATGCCACGGAGGATCGGGCCTGGGAGCTCCCCCGGAAATCAACTCTGTCATCAACCCTGTCCGGGCGACTTCGATCGAGGTCACCCTGGAGCGAGCGAAAAAGACTGGTCAGGACCTCAGTAGGGCGAATGCATCCGAGTTCGCAAGACAAGCCAAGGTACTCTTGCTGGAACGAGTCCATAAGGGGGGGCTGTCCATGCCGCCATTCCCCTACTTAAGCGAAGCAGAAATTACTTCGCTGGTCGCCTATTTGGAGCAGCTTTCTGAAGTTCCGGGCGCAGAGCGGAGGCAAATTGCGATTAAGGAATCCAACTATCGCGTGGGCGAGCACATCGTGAAATCTACTTGTCACATCTGCCATAGCGCCGCAGGACCGAATCCTACTCCCCAGCAGCTTATGGACGGGGCCATCCCGCCGCTCAATACCCTGTTGAGGCGGACGAGCCTGTCCGATTTTGTTCGAAAAGTAACTCAAGGCGCACCCGTCGTTATGGGCGAGCCGCGATTTTCTTATCGGGACTCTTACAGAGGGAAGATGCCAGTGTTTGTTTACTTGAGCCAGGAGGAAGCAGCGGACGCGTACATGTACCTCACTGCCTATCCACCCCGCCAATGATGCTCTTGTGTGCACTTGCGGCGTATAGGTCCCCGGTAACGCGGTCAGCGCTGAGAGCCAACTAAGCTCTCGCACCTCCTGCGCCCTGGAGAATGCGAGACATCTAGGTAACCGTCGATTCCTTCTGGAGGCTTAGGACTTCACGCAGCTTGGAAACCAAGGCGTCCCGGGTAAAAGGCTTGGGCAGAAAGATCGCCTTAAAATTGAGCACCCCGCGAGGAGTGAAGCCCGCATAGCCAGACATGTAGATGACTCTCATGCCTGGGCACATCGGCATCAATTTCTCAGCCACCTCACGTCCATTCATTCCTGGCATCACCATGTCAGTGAGTAACAGATGGATAGGTCCGCGATGCTGCCGGACAATCTCGATCGCCCGGCTGCCACCATTGGCCTCCAATACTGTGTAGCCGCTCTCCTCGAGCAACGTGCGGGTCAAGGTGCGGAGCGACTCTTCGTCTTCCACTAGTAGGATCGTCTCCGACCTCGGGAGAGAGCCAGTAGCAAGATCGCTGGGACGACTCCGATGGACTGCTTCATCCACCCGGGGCAGATAGATTTTGAACGTTGAACCGAGTCCGGGTTCACTGTAGACCCAGATGTAGCCGCCGCTCTGCTTAACGACACCATAAACGGTTGCCAGCCCCAGTCCAGTGCCTTTGCCGACCTCTTTGGTAGTGAAGAAAGGCTCGAAAATATGCGCTTGTGTCTGCGCGTCCATACCAATGCCCGTGTCGGTCATAATCAGCATGACGTAGTTTCCCGAACCCGTAGGTGGGTGGCGGAGAGCATACTCCTCGTCCAGTTCGATATTCCTCGTCTCGATGCTCAGCCTCCCGCCATTTGGCATTGCATCGCGGGCGTTCACGGCCAGGTTCATGATGACCATTTCGATCTGCCCCTGATCGGCTTTGACCTGCCCCAGATCCGGGTCGAGCGCCGTGCTCATTTCAATGTCCTCGCCAATCAGGCGTCGAAGCATCTTTTCCGTGTCGGTCACCACAGTGTTCAGACTCAGCACTTTCGCTTCGAGCACCTGCTGGCGGCTAAACGCCAACAATTGCCGAGTCAATGAAGCAGCACGCTGCCCGGCCTTCTTGATTTCTTTGGCGTGCCGGCACATTTTACTGTTCGAGTCCAGGTCTTGCTCGAGAATCTCGCTGTATCCGATGATTACACCCAGCAGGTTATTGAAGTCGTGAGCGATCCCGCCGGAGAGCTGACCGATAGCTTCCATCTTCTGTGACTGGCGAAGCTGTTTCTCCAAAAACTGATGTTTCGTAACGTCCTTGACGATAGAGAGAATACATTTCTGTCCGGCAATTTCGATGACCTCAGCCGATATCAACCCCGCGCGCAGTTCACCGGACTTAGTGCAGAAAGCCATTTCCGAGTCTCGAACCGAGCCTTGTTGCTCAAGCATATCGATAAGCCTGGTGCGATCTTCATGCCGGTTCCATAATTTCAGCTCCAAGGAAGTGCGGCCAATCACTTCATCGAGCTCATGCCCGGTAATGCGAAGGAAACTCTCATTCACATCTATATAGCGTCCTTCCGATATGGTGGCGATGGTCATGGGTTCCGGGTTCACGTTGAAGGCCTTGTAGAATCTTTCTTCTGCCTTCTTGCGCTCCGTAATGTCTTGAACGGTCCCGACCATCCGCAACGGCTGGCCAGTTGTCTGATCGCAGACAATGTCCAACTGCCCATGGATGGTACGCTCGGTTGTATCGGGTAGGATGATCCGATACTCGTAGTTATATGACTGCCTGCTTTGGATCGCATTCCGAGTGGCCCGGCGCAGTTCGTCCCTATCGTCAGGGTGGACGGCCTGCAAGAACTTGGCTCTCGATACTTCGATCTGCCCCGGCTCATAGCCGAATATACGAAATAACTCGTCGGACCAATGTAGCGAGTTGCTCTCAATGTCATCGAGATTAGTGAGATCCAGCTGAAAACTTCCCAGGTGAGCGATTCGCTGTGCAGTTGCCAACTCCGTCTTGCTTCGCTGCAGATCTTCCTCTCTTCTTCTTCGAACGATAATTTCTCTTTCGAGCTCCTGCACAGCGCGAGCAAGATCCTCTGTGCGTTCGGTGACTTTGCTCTCCAGTTCTTCGTTGAGTTTGCGGATTTCTGTCTTGGTCTCTTCGCGCTGTTTATCGTCGCGCATGATCCTGTGCGTGCTGAACCCCGCGATGACGGTGGCGAGAGCAATGGCGATGAACATCAGCGCGCCGGCGATCTTTCGAGTCTGCAAGTAACTTGCTTCGCTAAGATTCTGAGCCCATTCCATCTGATCTTTCTGAAATCGCACGAAGGCGCGCCAACCCTCCTGGTATTTTTCCAAAAGGGGGAAAACGACGTCTGCCATAAGCTTTCTTGCTTCTTCCCGCCTGCCCTGATTCAGCAAATTGAACACACGATCCACAGCGTCGCGGGTTGGTATTCTCGTGTTCTCGATCCCGATTAATAGCTCTCTTTCCTTCTCAGAGTCGATCTTGGGCTCGAGGGTTTTAATAATGTCGGCAATTCTATTTCTGTTTTCGGCCCGGTGGGACATAAAAACATTGATGTCTTCTTTACGGTTGAGAATTAAGATTTGCATCACCAACGTAACGTTGCGATTACCGTAGTACTCCGCATCTTGTGCCAGCTGCACTTTCGCTACGTAGCGCCCCATAAGTTGATTTAGATCTGCATTGGTTCGGCCCATGCGGCTCAGTCCGAGCCAGCCGACCCCAACCAACAGCGAGACGAGCAAGCCAAATGCAGTACCGAGTTTTATGCCCACCGAGTACTTATTCATAAATTAACGACTTACCCCGGCGCGATTCCCATAGCGTTCTCAACTGAAACAGGAGAGTTCTGGCGAACTCATACAACGTCGTAGGGCCAAACCAGACAGCGTCACTCCTGCGGTAGGAAGGGCCGTGGGCCTGGAGCTGCGTGGGTGTTGTACGCCGTCTTGGGCGACAGAGTTGGCGAACGCTAAGCATAAAGGTGTGCCTTTGGAGATCGGCCCCGCAAAACAAGGTCTCGTGGTACTGGAGTATTGATCCCGAACGCAAAAAACACCTAAGGTAAACTACGTTATGTTATTGCAGTCTGATTGCATCTTCAACTTTCCTATTTCGTGTGACTCCCAATAGGTTACTGCCTGCTGAAATGCGGATTGCCAGCCGAATATGTGCATTAACGACCGGATCGAACAGTGTGGCCGATCCTGCCCGCGAAGCCGCAATATCGATAAGTGACTCTTAGTTCGATGGTGCGCATTTTTCCACTTACCCATAACTGCGTTTGTCAGGAGTTGGCGGAGAGACAGCTAACGGGTAGGCTTCTCAGAAGCCGCCATGACCATCGTTATGGCGCTCGGGAGATAAAAGAGGCCGATGCTTGCGGCCCCGATGACGACAACACCCAAGAGCAAAATGGCGGAAAATATGCGAGCTGCCCGGAAACGCAGCAAGATTGGCACCCCTGCGATGATCACCGGCATCGCCAATATGTAGCAGACTAACGGACCGTTGACGCTTATCAGAGTTTCGTGCCGAACCGGATACGTGCTCGGTTCTCCAGGGTGTTGAAGTCTAGCCTTCCCGCTATACAAGGAAACGGTAAGACTCAAGACAGAAGCCACTACAGCTAGCAAGAATGAAATGGTCGCTTTGCGCACTCTGTGTCCTCCCGTAGGATTCTAAGAGGTTTCGGGAAGCCCGTCGATTAGCATGGCTCGGTGGTTGCGGATATGTTCCTTGATAGAACGAAGGCGGCTGCGTATCGCCTTTTGAGGTGGCTGTCACCGATAGTTTGGAGACGGCGCCAGCTATGACTTCTCCGAGGATAGCTCCACTTCGTTCGTCGTAGATCGCAATCGTGATAGAGTACGCCTAACAGTCCCGCAGCCGAACATGTAATCGATCCGGCAATGACGAGCGCCGAGGGAGAAATCAATATGAGAAACTTACGGCATTCAGCCATCATCTCACTTGTTCTGACCGCTACAATCGCCTCACCCACGATGGCGCAAATCGCTGCTCGCCAGGCCGATCCCGACTCCGGCTTTGCCGCAATCGAGGCTCGCCAGAACGCCGCCAATGCACAGGCGGGTCCGCGAATGGTGCCGGGGCGCAGCATCCCGGTACCTGACACCGTTAGCCCTGAGATGCAGGCTGATATCGCCGCACCATACCGCCTTCCGAACTGGAACGCTAACCCCAAGAGCGCTGCGGAGTGGAAAGAACTGGTCACCAGTCTCGCGGCTCGCGGTGCTGCCGCGCAGCCTGCCATCCGGGAGAAGTTGGGCGTGACGATGGAGGCTGCCGTGATTGGCGGCGTGAAGGCCTTCATCCTGACGCCGAAGGTGATCCCGGCTGCAAACCGCAACCGTCTGCTTGTTCATGTCCACGGAGGCGGGTACGTTTACAATCCAGGAGAGGCCGGGACACAAGAAGCCACGTTGATGGCCGCGTATGGCGGTTTCAAAGTGATCTCCTTCGACTACCGCATGCCGCCCGATTACCCCTATCCTGCGGCAATGGACGACGCTATGGCGGTGTGGAAGGCGGTGATCAAAATGCAGAAACCACACAATACGGCAATCTTCGGCACGTCCACCGGCGGCGGCATGACTCTAGCGATGATTCTTCGTGCTAAGCAGGAACACTTGCCTCTGCCCGCAGCCATTGCGCCAGGCTCGCCGTGGTCTGATTTGACCGAGACCGGCGACACTTTCAAGACCAATGAATGGCTAGACAACATCCTTGTGAGCTACGATGGCTACCTGAGGCACGCGGCAAACCTTTACGCCGACGGGCACGACCTGAAAGATCCGCAGCTTTCGCCCATTCACGGTGATTTCCATGGCTTTCCGCCCGCCATCCTGACCAGCGGTACGCGCGACCTATTCCTTAGCCTCACGGTGCTCACCCATCGCAAGCTGCGCCAGGCCGGTGTGGAAGCTGCTCTCCAAGTATTCGAGGGCGCGTCTCACGCTCAATACCAGTTCGACCCTTACGCACCGGAGACGAAGGAGGCATTTACAGAGATCGCTCTATTCTTCGACAAGCATTTGGGCAAGTAGGTCGTCTTCCGCCAAAATGGCCTACTGACCCGCGAGGGCAATCAGGTATTCGATATTCCTGGTGCAGCGCTTGCCAGTGCACGGTGGCATGTGGCGACAATAGCGGCAGACGTCGGCTCTGGTTTTCCAACACCTATCGCTACTAATAATTTCACTTCTCATTTGCAAACCAGGGAGCGTAGGTTGCAGGAACCATTTCACAGGCGCGAACACACCTCACGCATCCTCTGCTACAATACGCTCACGATGCCCCGGCGATTTTTCCGGATTGGGCTCTTTATCGTTTGCGCGGCTCTTGGTGTCACCGTAATCGCGCGCCCGGCAATGCCTGGGCAAACTGCAGATGCGCCCCGCAATAGTCCCGCCGAGGGCCGCTCCGACACGCTTCTGGTAATGCCATTCGAAAATAACAGCCGCATTCCCAACCTTGACTGGCTCGGCGAAGGCCTCTCGGAAATAATCACCGAACACCTGCAGGATCGCGGGTTATACGTCCTTTCACGGCCGGAGCGCCTGACAGCTCTTGAGAAGATTGGACTGCCGGACTCGGCGCGATTTTCGCATGCCACGATTGTGAAAATTGCGACCGAGGCCGATGCCGATGAAGTCGTCTTCGGCAAATTTGTTTCCGACGGCAAGACCGTGACGATGGAAGCGCGCGTATTTCGCATCAGCCCTCCGTGGCTTTCCCCGCCTTATACGCAATCCAGCTCGATGGCCGACCTGCTTCGCGCGCAGGCGCGATTGTCATGGCGGATCTTGTGCGCACTCGAGCAAAAGGACTGCCCGCGGGAGGAAGCGAACAAAGACGAATCGAGTTTTACCGAGCCGCCGCCGTCATTGCATCTCGAGGTGCTTGAGAACTTCATTCGCGGTGTTACCGGTTTCGAGGATGAAGTGCGTCTTCGCGCGTTGCGCGAGGCGGCGCGTCTGGAGCCGTACTGGGATCGTCCGGCATTCGAACTCGGCCGGATTTATTTCGCCCGGCACGACTGTGAATTGGCTCTGCCCTGGTTTTCGCGCGTGCCCCCCAATCGCCCGGACGGCGCCGAGGCTAGTTTTGACGCCGGTATGTGTCACCTATTGCGTAACGATGCGATTCGCGCGGAAGCGGCATTTTCCGGCCTGCTCGAACGCGCTCGAAGTAAAGACCCGGGAGATCAGCTTCCGGAATTGGCTGAATTCCATAACAACCTTGGCATCGCGCGGCTCAATCTGGGGAAATGGAACGAGGCTGCGGCGGAGTTCGAACGAGCGGCGGCGCTGGAGGAGGAAGCGCCGGATTACTGGATGAACCTGGGCATCGCCAAGCTGGCCGAAAAACAGCTTGCCTCGGCGGTGACGGCGCTGGAGCGCGCCAGCAAGCTTGATCCCCAGGACAAAAGCGCTCGAACGTTGCTGATTTCCGCGCTGGAGTCACTGGGGCGCGGTTCCGATGCCGCTGCGCTTCGCGCCGAAATGGCTGGTAGCGGAGGTCGTCCCGCCCCAACCCTGCCACAAGATCCCGCGGCGCTCGCACGTCAAGCGCATGTTTCCAAAAATTTCGATCGTGCCAGGCTGCGTCCCGCCCCTGATGAGTTTGTTGGGCCGCCGCCCCGTGGCAAGGATATGCGGAAGAGGGGTGATGGGGGAGGGCCCAATTGAGGACTCATCTGGGAACACCGATAAGTGGCGCTCGATTGTTGCATGCAACCGCTTCTCTACTAACGCGCGCAGCTCTATTGAGCGTGGCCATTGCGCTGGTGGCCATGCTGGGAACGAAGCCGGTTTTGCCGGCGCAAGGTCCGGGCGCCACATCGCCTTCCGGACTCACTGGTCGGGCGGCGCAAGTGATTGAGTTGCGCATAGACGATGAGATCGAGCCCATCATGGCCGAATATATTGATAGCGGGATTGCAGAGGCCGCTCAACGCCACGCCAGTCTTGTCTTGATCACGATGGATACTCCTGGAGGCCTCTCGACCTCCATGGAGGACATCATCAAGCACATTCTGGATTCGCCAGTGCCGGTGGCCATTTACGTTTCGCCCGCGGGGTCTCGTGGCGCCTCCGCGGGCTTTTTTATTCTGCTTTCCGCGGATGTTGCGGCCATGGCGCCGGGGACGCATTCGGGGGCCGCGTCGCCGCTGCTGGCGATCGGAGGATTTCCGCTGCAGGTGGACGAAACTCTGAAGAAGAAGATTTTGAACGACGCGACTGCATTTTTGCGCAGCTATGCGGCAAAACGTGGACGCAACGTGGAGCTGGCCGAATCGGCCGTTACCGAAGGCAAGGCATGGACCGAGACCGAAGCTCTCGACGGCAAGCTTGTCGATTTAATTTCCAGTTCACCGGAAGATTTGTTGTTGCGTCTGGACGGCCGCGTCATCAAGCGATTCGATGGTTCGACGCTCGAACTTGCGCTTCACAATCCACAGCGCATCCCGCTTCCCATGACGGTTCGCCAGCGGTTTCTTTCGCGGATCGTGGAACCCGACGCATTTTTTATTCTCCTGATCGCGGGAGTACTGGGGCTATATGTGGAGTTCACGCATCCCGGCATGGTTGCGCCGGGAGTGATTGGCGGGATTTCGCTGGTATTGGCGTTGTATGCGATGCATATTCTACCGGTAGCTCCGGCGGGAGTTGTGCTTATCTTTTTGGCGCTGGGACTGTTCGTGCTGGAGGCCAAATACACAAGTCACGGCGTGCTGGCGCTTGGCGGGATCGTGGCCATGCTATTGGGCGCGCTGATGCTGGTGCGGTCGCCGCTTACTCACGCGGGCGTCAGCTTGGGCGTGGCTGCTGGCGTGACACTGCCGTTCGCGTTGATTACAGTTTTACTGATGCGGCTGGTGCTGCACTCGCGCTCCTGGACGCCTACGACAGGCCGCGAACAATTGGTGGGCACAGCAGCCGAAGTGACGGAACCGTTGGTGCAACTGGCGGATAGCGAAATCTTCCAGGGGATGGTGCGGCTTCACGGCGAGCTGTGGCGTGCTGTGGCGCGCGAGGCCATTCCACAGGGTGCACAGGTGCGCGTGACGCGCATGGATGGATTGACACTGCACGTCGTGCCGGCCGGCGATTTTGCAGCCGGTAATGAAGCAAAATTTCGCGTCGGGTAACATTTCTGTCCGGACAACTCAGGCGATTACGTTCCGGGGGAAGGAAAGAAAATGGAATTTCCACTGTACGGACTTATGATCGCGGTATTTATCTTTCTGATTTGGTTTTGGAACTCACTCTATGTGATCAAGGAATGGGAGCGCGGCGTGGTGCTGCGTCTGGGACGCATGCAGCCGGACGCTAAGGGCGCCGGTTTGCGCATCGTCTTCTGGCCCATCGAGACGCTCTATCGAATCTCGCTGCGCATCGAAACGCTCGATGTGCCCTCGCAGGACATCATTACTCGAGACAACGTATCGGTGAAAGTCAACGCGGTTGCGTATTTCCGCGTGGTGGACGCGAATCTGGCGCTATCGCAGGTGCAGAATTATCTGTACGCCACTTCGCAGAAGGCCCAAACCACCTTGCGCAGCATCGTCGGCCAGTTTGAGCTGGATGAGATTCTGGCCGAGCGCGAAAAGGTTAACAGCAAGCTGCAAACCATTCTTGACCAGGACACCGAGCCATGGGGTATTAAGGTAACCAAGGTGGAAGTGAAGCAGGTGGATATTCCGGAACAGATGCAGCGCGCCATTGGACGGCAGGCGGAGGCCGAGCGCGAACGCAGGGCCAAAATTATTCATGCCGAGGGAGAAGCCCAGGCATCAGCGAAGCTGGCCGAGGCCGCAAAAGTGCTGGAAACTCAGCCCGCCGCGATCCAGCTTCGTTATCTGCAGACGCTAACGGAAATCGGGGTCGAAAAAAACACGACCATTGTGTTTCCGTTGCCGATCGACATTATCAACGAGTGGGTCAAGGTTCTCGGTTCGAAAACATAAATGGCATCACGGGAAAAAAAAGGCGGCGGCGATTTTGTGCTGGAGAGCCGGCACCTGGTAGGCCTGTTTTTTCTGCTGGTCGTGATTTTCGGCGTGGTTTTCACGCTGGGCTATCTGCTTGGCCGCAGCCAGTACGATTCCGCGCTCCGCGCGGCCGCTGGCAAGCTCCCCGAGGCTGATCCGTCGAAGGCTGCGCTGGCTTCCAAGGAAAAAGGCAATTCGGAAAACAACCAGACAAGGCCCCCACAAGCCGGCTCTGATTGGGATTTCTATCACTCCGCCGAACCGAAGACGGCCGAAGACCACCTGCAACCACCAAAGAAGGCGCCCGCGGCACCGCCGACTGTGTCCAAGCTGGCAGGTGTTCCACCCAAATCCGCCAAGGTAGCGGCGCCTGCGCCCCTCTCATCCCCAACGGGCGGGCCGCTCATCCCCAAGGGTGCAATCATGGTCCAGGTTGCGGCGGTCAAAAGCCAAAGTGACGCACTGGCTCTGGCGCAGGCGCTGCAGCAGAAGAAATTCCCGGCGTTTGTCATTCCACCCGGCGCAGACAATTTTTTTCGCGTCCAAGTGGGGCCGTACGCCGATGCCAAATCCGCAGCCGCGGCGCAGAGCGACCTTGAAGCCAAGGGTTTCAAATCCATCATCAAGCGCTGAAAAACTCCGAAGTTTTTTTCCTGGGCAATGCATCGGTCCGTTTCGCAGTGTCTTTGGTTTCAGTAGTGCCGGCGCCACCAAAGCACACTAATAAGACAACGGCACTGCCAGGCGCATGAGAGTTGCTATTCATTGACTGTTGAGTAGAATAGGCTGCGCATTAGAGAATCAGGAGTTATTCTTTGCGCCACAAGGGTCGTGGGTGTGCAATTGCCGGTAAACAGATAGAGTTCGGCGGATTTCACAAAGCGCGCAATGCTTTTGCTCATGCAGGGACTACACTCATCGATCGCTTGAAGCGCAAACGAAATTTCCTCGCCGTCCTTTCCTTTCTCGGATTTTCGCTTGGCCTGGCAATGAATTGCCGAGCCGGTCCACAGAACTCCTCCGGCCAAATGGATCAGGGGACACCAGCGGATTCGCGGGGAACCCAGCCACCGCCGCAGACTCAAAAAAAATCCCGAGAGAAAAACGCGCGCGAGCCATCCGCGATGGGCTCGCCTTATGTTCCGCTGGATAGCTGGATATATCCGGCGCTCGAACGCCTCATCGCCACCGGACACATCGAGGATGCATTTCTGGGGATCAGGCCCTGGACCCGGATCGAGTGCGCCAGGCTGCTGGATGAGATCCAGGGCAAGTATTATCAGGTGGAAGACGAACTTTCTCCGGAAGACCTCCAGTTGTACAACACGCTGACAATGGAATTTTCCACCGAGATCACTCTGCTCGATGGCGGCGAGAACAATACCATTCGTCTGGAGTCGGTCTATTCGCGCATCACGGGAATCTCCGGCCAGCCTCTCACCGATGGCTATCATCTCGGAGAGACGATCACGAATGATTTTGGACGTCCCTACCAGGAGGGGTTCAACAACGTTACCGGGTTTTCCGGATGGGCCGCGGCGGGCCGATGGATCGCGTACGTCAACGGGGAATACCAACATGCGCCCTCCGGGCCCGCGCTGTCAGATCCTGTACGGGCATTCATCGCCCACGCGGACCAGATTTTACCCGCTCAAGTGCCGACAGGCATTCAGCGGGCGCGCAATCAGTTGCGGCTTCAGGACGCCTACGTGGGAGTGAATGCGGGAAACTGGCAATTCAGTTTTGGGCAGCGATCCATTTGGTGGGGACCCGGAACTGGCGGAGGGATGATGCTCTCCGACAATGCCCCGCCGGTGACTGCCTTTCACGTCGATCGCGTAGCTCCCTTTCGACTGCCTGGCTTTCTGGGGCTGATTGGGCCGATACGCATGGAAGCGTTTTTTGGGCAACTGGCGGGACATTCTTATCCTCCGCGCCCTTTTTTTCATGGAGAAAAGATCAGCTTCAAACCAACGGCCAATCTGGAAATTGGATTTTCGCGTACGGCGGAGATGGGTGGGGTAGGGCGCCCACTTACGTTCGCCAGCCTGTTCAACAGCTATTTCAGCATCGGGCACAGTGACGTGGCCGCATATAGAAATCCCGGAAAGCGCACAGCCGGATTGGAATTCAGCTACCGGGTCCCGTTTGTGCGCGACTGGCTGACGCTCTACACCGACGCCTTGGCTGACGATGATCCGACGCCGCTGGTCACGCCACGCCGCTCAGCTTACAACCCGGGAATTTACATGCCGCAGATTCCGGGAATATTGAAACTCGACTTGCGGATCGAAGCGGCTTATACGAACCTGCCTGAGAAAACGGCAAGTGATAATCCGGGAAATTTCGTCTATTTTGATAGCTTCTATAAGGACCTGTACACCAACAAGGGACACCTGATGGGGCATTGGGTGGGCCGGGACGGGACGGGGATTCAGGCGTGGAGTCGTTACTTGCTAAGCTCACGAAATTCGCTCCAATTTGGATACCGGCATGAGAAGGTTGATCCTCGGTTTGTTCCTGGAGGGGCGACGATCAATGATGGATCGGTTCGTGTGGACGTCCTGGTGAAGCCGGAATGGAATCTGAACGTTTACGTCCAGTATGAAAAGTGGAATTTCCCCTTGCTGGCTTCCCACCCGCAGACGAACATGAGCACCAGCATGCAATTTACCTACACACCGGCGCAGAAAGCTCATGAATGAAGCTCCTGGGTGGGAATCAGGAACCATCGCGGTTCAGGCCAGGGGCTGGCAGCAGGTTTGACAATGGATCTCGATGGGAACAATGTTTTCCACACGATTTTGAAACGAGTGGGATTGAGATATAGTTTACGATTTGTAAGGAGAGTAGGGACGCGTTCTCATAGAATGGCTCCTGCTGGAGAAGAACAGAAACCGGCAGCGTGGTTATCATCATTTTTGTGGAGTGAGGGGATTTGAGAGTTCAGATGACGTCCGCCTTTCGATTCCGAAACGGGATCTTGTTCCTTCTCGGCGTTTTTCTGGCTGCGCAAGGGGCCGCTGTTTTCGGTGCGCTACCCCCGGCGTCGACAGTGCCATTCCGGGGGAAAGAGGATCCCTTTGCCAATGCCCAGGGGCTGGAGGAGTCGAAGACGAAAGAGGCGATGAAAGAGGCCATCAAGGAAAAGGAAGCAGAAGATCGCGCGGACAATACAGAGAAAAAAAAGAAAGGTGAGTTGGAACGTCCTGCTGAAATGTTTCCTCCGGAACCGGACTCGGAATTCCAGGAATTTGTTGCCAGGTCTACCGGGAAGCGCTTGCCTGTCTTTGGACAGAATCTTTTCGAGATCGTTCCTTCGACTTTTGCGCCCTTGGAGAACGTGCCCGTCCCTGCGGATTATGTCATCGGACCCGGCGATGAACTGCTGATCCGGGTCTGGGGGCAACTCAGCTTGAATGAGCGAGTAGTTGTCGGACGGAACGGCTCCATCTATCTGGCGAAGATCGGGGAGTTCAGCGTTGCCGGGCTCAAATACGAGCAGCTTCACTCATTTTTGAATTCCGAGTTCAGCAGGATTTTTAAGAACTATGAATTCAGCGTCAGCCTGGGGCAGTTGCGCTCCATCCAGATATTTATGGTTGGCCAGGTAAGAAGGCCGGGAACTTATACGGTCAGTTCACTGAGCACGCTGATCAACGCGCTTTTCGTTTCAGGTGGCCCGTCAAAGAGCGGTTCCATGCGCCGGATTCAACTCAAGCGGGACGCCAAGATCGTCACCACGCTGGACCTGTACGACCTGATCCAGAACGGCGACAAATCCCGGGATGCCAGTCTGCTGCCCGGCGACGTGATTTACGTTCCTCCGGTAGGGCCAGTCGTGGCTATTGTGGGAAGCGTAAATATTCCCGCGATTTATGAATTGAAGGATCATGACACGCTCAAGGACGCCATCGTTTACGCCGGAGGGCTGAACAATACGGCCGCTGGAGAAAAGGCATTCGTTGAACGAATTGACGTCCATCGGGTTCGCAAGGTGACCGAATTCGCGTTGAATGAGATGGAACTCAAGAACGAAATGCTGGATGGCGATATTTTGCGGTTCCAGCCGGTCTCTCCCCGGTTCGAAAATGCCGTGACCCTGCGCGGCAACATAGCCTGGCCTGGAAGGTACCCGTGGCGCGATGGGATGCGTGTGAAGGATCTCATCCCCAATCATGAATTTCTGATCACTCGTGATTACTGGGAAAGACAGAATCTTCTGGTGGGCCACGAGAAACAACCGCAGAAGGATAACACCGATACAAATGTTGTGAAGAATGAAGTAAAGAGAATGAGCGCGGAGATCAACTGGGACTACGCGGTGATCGAGAGGATGGACCAGCAGGGACTTACCTCCCATCTGCTGCCGTTTAACTTAGCCAAGGCCATTACCGGGGACGAAAACAATAACCTGGTTCTGCAACGCAACGACATACTCACCATATTTTCGCAGGCGGACATCGAGGTTCCGGTTGACCGGCAAAGCAAATTTGTCTATTTAGAGGGGGAATTCCATGTTTCTGGCGTATACCAGGTCGAACCGAAAGAGACACTGCGGCACCTGATACAGCGCGTCGGGGGGATCACTCCGGATGCCTATCTTTATGGCGCTGCGTTTACACGTGAGTCAGCCCGGATCGAGCAGCAAAAGAGATTGGACGACTACATCCAGAATCTGGAACAGTCGCTGGAGCGGGCCGGGGAGCAACGGACAGGGATAGCTACCAGTGAAGAGGCCCTTGCAACACAGCAACGCGTGGCGGCACAGCACCGTTTGATTGAAAAACTGCGCCAGATAAAAGCCACCGGGCGCCTGGTTCTCCGTGTTCCCGCCAAAGCCAGCGGCATTGTCAGTGGCGCCTGGAATTTCGGCTCTTCCTGGATGATCTCTTACGCGCTTCTCCTATTTGCATTGGCCGATTCAATGTTTGACGCCTCTCCGAAAAGTGGAGCACGGAAGCGCAAGATCATTTTATATTCTATTTTAGTGGTTGTTATTTGGTTTAACTTGTTGAGGGGCCATAGGACGAGTCTGCCCTTTGTCATCGCGGCGATCTTCATGTACTACATCTGGGGCAAGGGTCTGCTTGGTTCAGGAAAGGCCAAGGCGGGGTTGCGGTGGTGGCGAATCTTGCCGGTGGTTCTCGGTGTTTTTATTGTTGCCTATCTTGTCGGAGCGGTCCGAAGCTCACTGGTTGACGTTCATGATATTTCAGGAATGCTGAATGTCTTCAGTAACCTAACCGAGTCTGGCGTAATTCGATTTGATAATTTAATTACTGGAACGTGGTCTGCCGTGCTGCTTACTCCCTTGTCGGTCGCCGGTGATTATGTCAATGGTTCATTGCCGTTCAAGTACGGTAAGACCTATCTGGATTTCCTTGGTTCAATCGTGCCAGGGTTTATTGCAGATTGGATAGGCTATACCCGGCCGATCGACGCTACGCATGGCCCCTCATGGGAGATGACATTTGGGCAGGGTGGTACGCACGCCGTCGTTGTGCCTTTCATGAATTTCGGCATGGCGGGCGTTTTTATGATCGTGGCGCTATGGAGTTTTGGGCTTGCGAAACTCGAGCGAAATGTGAAGCAGCACATTACTCTTGCGAATGTGGCATTGCTAGGAATAGTTGCCATGACTGCGCCACATTGGCTATGGTACGGCGAAAAGAATATCATCACTGCTTTGGTTATCTGGCTGCTGCTTTCCGTTCTATACAAAGCATCTTCGGGGCGGCAAAGGAATCCGGCGAATTCCCACTTTCTGGCGCGTCAAGGTGAAGCGCGCAAAACCATATAAGTAAGTTATTTATGCCGTAGAGCCGGTGAACATGTCCGGCATCGTATTGTACGCCTTGTTTATTGCTAAGCGGATGTCATTTGCAGGTATGATGAGCCAAGCGATTCCTTTTATCACGATTATTTTCGCGTTGAAGACGTTGTCAAAACCCTAGCTGCCGATGAAAATTATCACCCGCATCAAAGGCGGTCTTGGCAACCAGCTCTTCTGCTATGCCGCTGCACGCCGGCTCGCGTTGGTCAATAACGCTGAACTGGTCATCGACAATGTGTCTGGATTTGCGCGCGACCGCCTGTACCACCGCCAATACATGCTGGATCGGTTTCAAATCCCAGTTCGCAAGGCAACGCAAGTGGAACGGCTGGAGCCCTTTGAGCGTTATCGCCGGGGCGTGATGAAATGGATTTCCCGCAGCAAACCATTTGTCGAAAAACGCTATCTAGAACAAGAGGGAATAGACTTCGATGAGCGCCTACTGGAGTTCAAGGTAAACGGCGTACTCTATCTAGATGGCTTGTGGCAAAGTGAGGGTTACTTTAAAGATGTGGAGCAAACCATCCGCGAGGACCTGCGGATCTTCCCGCCCACCGATGTCTTGAACCAACGCATGGCCGAAGAGATTCGCAATAGTCAAGCCGTGGCCCTGCACGTGCGCTGGTTTGACGCTCCGGGCAGCATGGAAAAACACAATGTTTCTACCGGCTACTACCAGCGCGCCATTGCCCAGTTGGAGGAAAAAATCGATTCGCCTCGCTATTTCTTGTTCTCCGATGACCCGGACGCGGTCCGTGCGAGTCTTACCTTGCCCGAAGGCCGAGTGACATTCATCACCCACAACCGGGAAGACGAAAACGCTTTTGCCGACCTGTGGCTAATGACCCTGTGCCGGCACTTCATTACGGCCAACAGCAGTTTCAGTTGGTGGGGGGCGTGGCTGGGAGGGTGGAGTGAGAAAATTATTATGACGCCAGATGCAAAAATTATCGGTAAGACAGCGTGGGGTTTCAAGGGATTGATACCGGATGAATGGGTGCGCGTGTGATCGGGAAGATGCCAGGAGGTCAAACATGCCGAAAAGAGCGCTGATTACGGGAATCACCGGGCAGGACGGGTCGTACCTGACAGAATGGCTGCTGGCGCATGACTACGAGGTGCACGGGGTGATCCGGCGGGCGAGCAGCTTCAATACGGGGCGGCTGGACCACATTTACCAGGACCCACACGCGCCCGATAAGCGGCTGTATCTGCACTACGGGGATTTGTCGTGCAGCGAGCAGTTGAATAATCTGATCTACAATGTGGAACCAGAAGAGATCTACCATCTGGGTGCGCAGAGTCACGTCAAGGTCAGCTTCGAGGCGCCAGAGTTTACAGGCGACATTACCGGCCTGGGTACGACCAGAATTTTGGAAGCGGTGCGGCGGAGCGGAATCAAGACGCGGTTTTACCAGGCCAGCTCTTCGGAGATGTTCGGAAACGCGCCGGCGCCGCAGAACGAATTGACGCCGTTCCTGCCGCGCAGCCCTTATGCGGCGGCAAAAGTTTACAGTTACTGGATGACGGTCAATTATCGCGAAGCTTATGGAATCTTCGCGAGCAATGGCATTCTGTTTAACCATGAGAGTCCGCGACGCGGAGAGACGTTCGTAAGTCGAAAGATCAGCCGGGCGGTGGCAAGTATCCTTGCGGGCAAACAAAGCAAACTATACTTGGGTAATCTGCAAGCACGTCGTGACTGGGGATACACACCGGAATACGTTGAAGCGATATGGCGGATCCTGCAACAACCGGCCCCTGGCGACTATGTCGTAGGTACTGGCGAGACACATACGGTACAGGAGTTCGTAGAGGAGGCTTTCGGATACGTGAACCTGGACTGGAAGGAGCGTGTGGAGGTCGATCCGAGATACTTCCGGCCCACTGAAGTCGACAACCTGCAAGCTGATGCGACCAAAATCCGCCGCGAATTGCAATGGGAGCCACGCGTTACGTTCACGGAATTAGTGCGAATTATGATCGATGCGGACATGGAGCATGCAGGATTGAAGCCAATTGGAGAGGGAATTCGCATCATGGGAGCCAAGTTCGGCCACTGGCATCGATGGAGCAATTCGGTTTCTGGCGTTGTCAACGCAACCGCTGGCGCTGCGCTCAGACAATAGGACAACGGACATGGGTTACCTATCAGGAAGGCGGGTCTTGGTTACTGGAGGTGCTGGATTTTTAGGGCACTTCGTCGTGGAATTGCTGCACGACCGAGGTTGCACACAAGTCGTCGTTCCACGTAGCGCGGAATATGACCTTAGGGACGCGACTGCAATTCACCGTGTTCTGGCAGATAGTCGTCCACAGGTTGTGATTCATCTGGCGGCGGTCGTAGGCGGGATCGGCGCAAACAGGGAAAGTCCAGGCCGTTTTTTTTATGACAACGCGATTATGGGAATTCAGCTCATGGAGCAAGCTTGCAGAGCTGGTGTAGAAAAGTTCGTATGTTTGGGAACGGTCTGTGCGTACCCTAAGTTCGCCCCGGTGCCTTTTAAGGAGACGGATCTTTGGAACGGTTACCCGGACGAGACGAATGCTCCTTATGGGTTAGCCAAGAAGATGCTCCTCGTGCAGGCGCAAGCCTTTAGACAACAGTACGGTTTCAACGCCATCTATCTTCTGCCTGTAAATCTGTACGGACCGAGAGACAACTTTGACCCGAAATCTTCTCACGTTATCCCAGCCCTTATCCGTAAGTGTATTGACGCCAAAGATGATGGCCAATCGCGAATTCTTGCCTGGGGCTCGGGATCAGTGTCTCGTGAATTTCTATTTGTCCGAGATGCCGCCGAAGCGGTCGTAATGGCAGCGGAAACGTACAACAAACCCGAACCGGTCAACTTAGGGTCAGGCCAGGAAATCAGGATTCGCGAACTAGCGGGATTGATCCGTGAGTTGTGTGGATTCCAGGGCATGATTGAGTGGGATCCGACACAGCCCGATGGTCAACCTCGTCGTTGTCTAGACATACAGCGTGCTCGGGAGGAGTTCGGGTTCCGCGCATCGACTGATCTGCGTACCGGAATCCGAGAAACCATCGAGTGGTATCAGGGCGCTCGCCGAATCAATGGTGTTAGTGCGGCAGATCGCATTAGCGACTTTTGAGCCATAGGGTCACAATCATCATCCCCATCTTTGATCACCCGTTTACCAATTCGCGACTGCAGGGCCAATTTCTCAGGTCCCAATTTCTCGAGCGCTTCGAAGCGATGGTGGGCGGCTGGTTAAAACCATAGGAATCGAAGTGCACAATGAGTGTAAGAAGATATCTAGGACGAACGTTATTTCATTCGGTTCCGGCCTACAACCGTAGTCTTTATGAATTGTGCGCGCGATACGTGGATCGGTTTAATGGAGATAACAATTCAGATCCAGAAAAAAATGGGGAGTATTCTTTTCTCCGCAGTGAGTTGCCAAAGATCAGACGGGGCGGGGCGGTATTTGATGTCGGCGCCAACATAGGAAATTGGGCGGCATTCGCATTAAGCATAAATCCGCAAATCCACCTGCATTGTTTTGAGCCCAGCAAAGCCACTTTTGCCAAGTTGAACCAAAAGCAGTGGCCATCAAATGTTTGCTTGAACAACCTTGGCGTGGGCGAAGTGGAAGGCATGTTGGAACTTAACCTTGTTGAGGATGGATCGGGTCTAAATTCCCTTTATCTGCGTCGTGGCATAGTTCACGCCACGGCCATCCACACAGAGAAAGTTCTCTTCACCACGATCGATAAATATTGTGAGAGCCATGCAGTCCGAAACATTCATCTGATCAAAGTCGATGTGGAAGGTCATGAGCTGGCTGTATTCAAGGGAATGACACAAATGTTGTCGCAAGGCCGAGTCCACGCCATTCAATTTGAATATGGGGGTTGCAATCTGGACGCAAGAGTCTACCTCGGGGACATCTGGGAGCTGATCGAATCTTATGGGTTCAGATTCTACAAGCTGTACCCCGAAGGTCCTCGCCGCATGGAAAAATACATGCAAGCCCTGGAAACATTCAAGTATTCCAACTGGATCGCTTGCCACGAAAGCCAGGATTTGCTTGGGACTTAGCTGATGCCACCCGACGAAATTAAAGTCTCGGTCATCATGGCGTGCCACAACTCTTCGCCGTATCTGAACGAAGCTGTGCGCAGCGTTCTGGGGCAGACACTCGGTGATATCGAGTTGATGTTGATCGACGACGGCTCGACCGACGGCACTCTCGAAATCGCCAAACACTACAAGGTGCAGGACCATCGGGTCTCGGTTTTTTCGTTACCTGTGAAGTCCGGTCCGGTATTTGCGCGTAATGTTGGCATTCGATCTGCCAAAGGAGAGTGGATTGGCATCCTAGATTCGGACGATGTTGCCATGCCCTCGCGTCTTGAGGAGCAGATGAAGCTGGCGATCAAGGACAACGAACTGGTTCTGATCGGGAGCGATGCAATCTTCATTGATGCAAAAGGCCGCACATCACATGGCCGCAAGTATCCAGTAAATCATGGAGACTTGGTCGCGCGCCTTGAATCCATGGAGGCATTTCCGCCTCACTCCTCCATGTTATACAGGAAGGATGCGGTTTTAAAATTATCAGGTTTTAATTCGAGATATGAATATACCGAGGACTACGATTTATGGTTGCGGTTGTCGGAAATTGGGAGGGTGGCCTCGGTTGACAAGGTCTTGGTAAAGATAAGGCAACATGGACACAATAGGTCTAGCTCGAAGGGAGGGGAGTTACAAATGCGTTTCGCCTTCGCAGCCGCCGCCTGCCATTTCCTTCGGATTCAAGCTGACGCTGATCCTTCCACCGCTTATGACGACGCGGCATGGGCGCAGTTCCTATCATGGATCGACAAGCAATTAGATGAGCAAGGCGTCTATAAAAGAAGCAGGGCCTGGGCCAAGGCCCGTGCCGAGTATTATTCTAGCGAGAACAAGCTGACCGCCGCAGTCCGCTTCGCTAAGCGTATCCTCAAATCCGGCCATGCCAGTGTCTTGTTGTGGGAAAAGATTTTTGGTTTTTCGCTTCCGCGGCGCCTGGCACAACAGATGACTCGACTGTAACCCAGTTTTTTCAACATTGTCACAAACGGCTGATTCTTGAAATGGATACGGAATATTATAGATGTGCGGCATCGTAGGCATAGCCTCTCAATCCCGGGTTTCAGATCGCCGGTGGCTCGCAGTTGGGCGTGAACTCATGCGCCACCGTGGCCCGGATGATGCGGGCGAGTGGTGGTCAGCGGATGGTCGCGTCGGGTTGGGCCATCGCAGGCTTGCCATCATCGATCTATCTCCGGCCGGGCATCAGCCTATGCAAGATGCCAGCGGCGAACTGTGCATCGTCTTCAACGGCGAGATTTACAACTTTGTTGATCTGCGCCGTGAGTTGGCTGCGAAGGGGCATATTTTCCGCTCCCAAAGCGATACCGAGGTAATACTGGCCGCGTATCACGAATGGGGCACCGAATGCCTCGCGCACCTAAACGGCATGTTCGCTTTTGTGCTATACGACAGTCGCCAGCGGCAGCTCTTTATGGCGCGGGACCGTGCTGGAGAGAAACCACTATTTTATACGCTGGCCAACGGAGGGCTACGCTTCGCTTCCGAACTCAAGAGTTTGATGGTCGATCTCGCCCTTTCCCGGAGGATTGACCCGGAAGCGTTGGATTGCTATTTGGCAATGGGCTTCGTGCCGGGCGAGCGCTGCATATTGCAGGGAATGAACAAACTGCCACCCGCTCATGCGCTGGTATTCAACCTGGAAACCGCACAATTGCATTTATGGCGCTATTGGCGCTTGCCGGAACTTGGCGCTTCCTCAGCGACCGGCCGTATGGACGAAGTGGAGCTGCTGGATGATTTGGAAGGTTTGCTGGAAGACTCCGTGCGACGTCAATTGATAGCGGATGTTCCGGTGGGCATCCTGCTCAGCGGCGGTGTGGATTCCAGTTTAGTGACGGCCATGGCGGTGCGAGCCGCGCCGAAGGTCAAGACCTTCACGATCCGCTTCCCATCACACGCCAAGTATGACGAAACCGGACATGCCCGGTTGATCGCGCGGCACTTCGGAACCGAGCATACCGAGCTTGAAGCCGGCGAATCTACTGTGGATATCTTGCCACTGCTGGCGCGGCAGTTCGATGAGCCTATTGTGGATTCATCGATGGTCCCAACCTACCTAGTAAGCCGGCTGATCCGTGAGCATTGCACAGTGGCGCTGGGGGGCGATGGCGGGGATGAGTTGTTCGGCGGGTATGAACACTACAATCGTTTGCTGTGGACGCAGCAGAGGTTCGGATGGATTCCGCGAAGCCTGCGCTTGTTAGCGTCGCAAGCAGCCGAAACCTTGCTGCCTGTCGGTTTCAAGGGTCGAAACTGGCTGCAAGGTCTGCAGGTTGATTTCCGAGAAGGCGTGCCGCTGATTGCCTCGTATTTTGACCGTAGCACGCGGCAGCGGCTGAAGACAGGACCAGCCGCAGGGGAATTGCGTGCCGAGAGCATCCGAGAGCAACGCATCCCAAAATCGGCAGATTTATTGCAGCGGGCGACTCGCATGGATTTTGAGAACTATCTGCCTGAGGACATTCTGGCGAAGGTGGATCGGGCCAGCATGCTCAATTCGCTGGAGGTGCGCGCGCCCCTGCTCGACTATCGCTTGATCGAGTTTGCCTTTGGCAAGGTATCCTCGCACCTCAAGGCCACATCGACTACACGTAAAGTGCTGCTAAAGAAGCTGGGCGCTCGTCTGTTGCCGCCCGACTTTGACCAGCACCGCAAGCAGGGGTTCTCGATTCCTCTTGCTTGGTGGCTTCAGTCCGGACCATGGCTGTCATTTTTTCGTGACGTGTTGCTGGGATCAAGCAATACCTTTCTTAATCGTAAAGTAATGAGCGCGCTGCTGGATGGGCAGGCAAAGGGCCGGGCGAACAGCGAGCGCTTGTTTGGACTGGTGCTGTTTGAGTTGTGGCGGCGGGAGTATCACATCTCAATTTAAAGCAGGTAGAATGCACTCAGAAGTGCTCGACATTCTTCGCTGTCCGCAAACCGGTCAGCGGCTACTCCTGAGTGAACCAGAGTATCGCGAAGAACGCATTCGGGCTGGTTGGCTGGTGTCGGAGGATGGCAAGCACCGCTATCCGATCCGGAATTTCATTCCGCGTTTCGTCCCGGAGTCGAACTATGCCGATAACTTCGGATTGCAGTGGAATAAATTCCCGCACACTCAACTGGACAGTTACTCAGGCTTTCCAATTTCTGCCAATCGTTTTTGGAAGGTAACTGGGTGGCATCCGGAAGAAATCGCAGGGAAATGGGTGCTGGATGTCGGGTGTGGCGCCGGCCGGTTCGCAGAAGTGGCTTTGCAAGCAGGAGCCAGCGTGATCGCGCTGGATTACTCTAGCGCCGTCGATGCCTGCTACGAAAACTTGAAGCATTCTCCCAACCTGCATGTGGTGCAGGGTGATATATATGCGCTGCCGTTCCCTAAAGATTTCTTTCCCTTCGTTTATTCGCTCGGCGTATTGCAGCACACGCCGGACGTGGCTAGAGCCTTTGCTGCTTTGCCTCCCGTATGTGCAAAAGGCGGGCGGCTTTGTGTCGATTTCTACTGGAAGCGCATCAGAGCAATGCTGCATGCAAAGTATCTGTTAAGGCCATTTATCAAACGTATGCCGCAACAGAAGCTCTTTAAATTATTGGAGACGGTAGTGCCAAAACTACTGCCTGTAAGTCAGCTTTTAGCACGCGTCCCCGTATTTGGTCGATTACTCAAGCGCCTCATTCCCATCGCGGACTACACGGGCATCTATCCATTGAATGCCCACCAATTGCAGGAATGGGCGTTACTCGACACTTTTGATATGTTCGCACCTAGGTATGACAATCCGCAGACTTCAGCACGGGTTAGACTTTGGTTTGAAGCGGCAGACTTTGCCGGGGTGGAAGTCTTCCGTGAGGGGCATCTCGTCGGCAGAGGTCAAAAGCTGTAATGATTCTTGGCATCGATGCCTCCAACATCCGGGTTGGCGGCGGTGGCACCCATTTGATTGAATTGCTCGGGGCGGCAGAGCCTATGGCCCATGGTTTCTCCCGAGTCATTTTATGGGGCGGGAGGCCGACCTTGAATAGGATCGAAGACCGTCCCTGGCTGGTGAAATTCCATCAGCCATTGTTGGACAGGAGCTTGCCCTACCGCACTTCCTGGCAGTATTTCAGGCTTTCCGTGCTGGCGCGGGAAGCTGGCTGCGATGTGCTCTTTGTGCCCGGCGGCTCTTGTGCGGGGGATTTCCATCCATTGGTTACTATGAGCAGGAATCTTTTGCCATTCGAATGGCTAGAGTTGCGGCGGTATGGGTGGTCCTTCACCACTCTACGATTAATGCTTTTGCGCTGGACGCAATCGCGCACATTCTGCCGGGCGGATGGACTTATTTTTCTCACAGAGCATGCCCGCGATAAAGTGATGCGCACTATAAAGGCGACTGCTGGCCAAACGGCAATTATTCCTCATGGTGTTGATGATCGTTTTATCAGACCACCGCGCGAGCAAGCGCCCATCTGCCAGTTTTCGGTCAAACGGCCATTCCGCATCCTGTATGTCTCAATTGTAGATTTGTATAAACATCAGTGGCATGTTGCCGAGGCCGTCGCGCAGGTGCGGGCGAGTGGTCTGCCAGTGACGCTGGAACTGGTAGGACCAGCCTATCCGCCTGCTTTGGCACGATTGAAAAAGGTATTAGATCGGGTTGATCCCGCCGGCGACTTTATACAATATTCGGGGAGCGTCCCACATTCTGAATTGCATACGCGCTATGCGCAGGCGAATTTGGGTCTATTTGCGTCGAGCTGCGAGAATATGCCCAACATCTTGCTGGAGGCAATGGCTTCAGGGTTGCCCATCGCTTGCTCAAATCGTGGCCCGATGCCCGAAGTGCTCGGCGATACAGGCATCTATTTCGACCCCGAAAATGCGGACGACGTTGCCCATGCTCTGAGAATGCTCATCGATTCACCCGAATTGCGGACCAAGCTGGCGAGAGCAGCCTTCGAGCGCGCACACATCTATTCCTGGAGACGCTGCGCCCGCGAGACCTTCAGCTTTTTGGCGAATGTCGTCAGCGGTCAGTCCGAGGTTTCTTTGGCGACTGGTCAAACCTGATATGTGTGGAATAGCAGGTTTTTCCGGCCGCCCAGCAGGTGAAATTTCCGACGCGGTGTTGGACCAAATCGGACATCGTGGCCCTGATGGCCGCGGCCGCTACAATTCAGCTTGTGGTTCAGTTTCGTTGTTTCACACCCGGCTCGCCATTCTGGATCCCACACCGGATGGCGCGCAGCCCATGGCGGCGGCTGACGGGCAGGTCGAGATCGCCTTCAATGGTGAGATCTATAATTTCCGCGAATTGCGCGCTGGGCTGCAAGGGCATGGCTATACCTTTCGTTCGCAGAGCGATACCGAGGTCCTGTTAGCACTGTATTTGGAGTACGGCGAGACGTTGCTGGACAAGTTAAACGGCATCTATGCCTTTGCGCTGTGGGATGCGCGTTCGAAATCATTGTTGGTGGCTCGCGATGGAATGGGGGTGAAGCCGCTCTACTTCAACGAATCCGGCGGCACTTTTGCGTTTGCCAGCGAGATCAAGGCGCTGCTGTGTTTCCCGTGGGTGCCGCGTGCGCTCGATATACAGGCGCTGGCCCATTATGTGCGGTATCTCTGGTGTCCGGCGCCACGCACGCCGCTGATGGATGTGCAAAAGCTGGAACCTGGTACGGCACTCATCGTTCGTGACGGCCGTATCGTTAGGCGTTGGCGGCACTATGCGCTTCCAGCACCAGGATCGGATGCGTCACCTTCCATCGCGGACTGGATCGTCGAAGTCAGGAAAACCTTGGCCACCGCAGTCGAGCGGCAGATGGTTTCCGATGTTCCTCTGGGAGCATTTCTATCCGGCGGATTAGATTCCAGCGCCATTGTCGCTTATGCCCGCCAACACACAACGGAAAGACTTCAGTGCTTCACCATTGATTTTGATGAGGCGCTGGCGAAGCAGGAAGGTTTCGTCCGCGATCTTCCTTATGCCGAGCGCGTGGCCAAGCACTTGGATGTAGACTTGCATGTTGTGCGCGTGGGTTCGGAAATGGCCGACGAACTGCCGCGCATGGTCTGGCAGCTAGATGAGCCGCAGGCCGATCTATCGGCACTAAATGTGCTATTCATCAGCCGGTTGGCGCGGCAGCACGGCATCAAGGTGCTGCTGTCCGGCGCAGGCGGCGACGATCTGTTTACCGGATATCGGCGGCATCGTGCTCTTCGCCTGGATGCAGTTTGGGATCGCGTGCCCGGGACGTTGCGCGGTTTTCTTGCGCGTGTGGGGCGGCGATTGCCCGGACGTCCACCACTTCTGCGCCGGATTGCCAAATTGCTGACGGTGGCAGGAATGGAAGGCGATGAGCGACTCGCGTCGTATTTTGATTGGGCTTCGGCAAAGACGGTGCGCAACCTCTTCGTACCCGAGATCGCTCAGACCTTGAACGAGGAGCCTCTGCTCGCCGCCCTGGAGAGCATGCCCGCGAAGGCCACTCCCTTGCAGCGCATGCTGCTGCTCGAGCAACGCTACTTTCTGGCTGACCACAATCTCAATTACACCGATAAGATGAGCATGGCGGCGGGCGTGGAAGCGCGTGTGCCCTTTCTTGACCCGGACCTGATGGCGCTGGCCTCCCGGATTCCCGATCGCTATCGGCAGCATGGAGCCACAGGCAAGTGGATCCTAAAGAAGGCCATGGAAGGAATTATGCCTCAGGAGATCATTTATCGGCCCAAGACGGGCTTCGGCGTGCCGCTGCGTGCCTGGATTCGCGGACCGCTAAAAACTTTACTGCACGATCTGCTATCGACCGACTCACTTCGCAAACGAGGACTTTTCGATCCTGCTGCGGTGTCGCGGTTGCTATCAGAGAATGAGTTGGGTCAAGCTGACCATGCTTACACCATCCTTAGTCTGGTATGCATTGAATTGTGGTGCCGAGGGTTCATCGATGGTGGTGCGGGCAGGCTATTGAGTACAAACTGATGACGCATGACGCGAAGGCTCAAGTTCTGAATTTCTGGCAGCAGGCGGCCTGTGGAGAGAGGCTGCTTCTCCATTCATTCGATCGGCAGGGATTCGAAAACCAGGCTGCCGAGCGTTATCGTCTGGAACCATTCATCCTTGATTTCGCAAGATTTGCGGATTGGAACCAGAAAAGAGTCCTGGAAATCGGCGTTGGATTGGGTGCGGACCATCAGCGTTTCGTAGAGTCCGGTGCAAAGATTACGGGCATCGACCTAACGCCGAGAGCGATCGAACTGACTGAGCAGCGATTGGCGGTATTTGGCGTTCACTCGGACCTGCGAGTTGCAGACGCTGAGAATCTTGCCTTTCCTTCCGGTGAGTTTGATCTTGTCTATTCCTGGGGCGTGATCCACCACACTCCTGACACGCAGAGAGTGGTTCGGCAGATTTACAGGGTGTTGAAGCCGGGCGGAATCGCGCGCGTAATGATCTACAACAAGTGGAGCCTGGTCGGGTTAATGCTGTGGTTGAGATACGGATTTCTGAAGTTACGACCGTTCACTCCGCTTCGTGAGATATATGCCAACCATCTTGAGAGTCCGGGGACCAAGGCTTATTCCGTAAAGCAAGCCAAAGCACTGTTTTCAGAATTTACTGATGTCCGGATTACTACCGTGCTGTCGCATGGTGACCTTCTGTCATCGGGCGCAGGTCAAGGTCATGCCGGTGCGATACTTCATATCGCCCGGAGCATCTGGCCCCGCTGGTTGATTTCCCGCTTTCTCAAAACAAGAGGACTCTTCATGATGATTGATGCGCGGAAGCCGATCGAATGAAACAAGTTTTGCAAAACCTCGGTAACGGCGAGATCTCGGTCGCTGATGTGCCTTGCCCTTCGGCTTCGCGCGGGAGCATTCTGATCCGCACTACCGCTTCCCTGGTCTCCGCCGGAACCGAACGCATGCTGCTTGAATTCGGCCGCGGCAGCTTGCTGTCGAAGATGCGCCAGCAGCCGGACAAGGTGAAGCAGGTACTGGAGAAGATCGGCGCCGATGGTCTGATGAACACGTTGGAGGCCGTGCGGAGCAAACTGGATCAGCCGCTGGCGTTGGGCTACTGCAATGCCGGCCGTGTGCTGGAGCTGGGCGGGGACGTGAACGGCTTTTCGATTGGCGACCGCGTGGTGTCCAACGGCAGGCATGCCGAGGTGGTGGTGGCGCCGCAAAATCTATGCGCGCGCATCCCCAATGGCGTGGAGGATGAATCTGCCGTGTTCACCGTGCTGGCCGCCATCGGACTGCAGGGCGTTCGCCTGGTTAATCCGACGTTGGGCGAAACGGTGGTGGTAACGGGCCTGGGCTTGATTGGATTGATCACGGTGCAAATCCTGCGCGCCAATGGCTGCCGGGTGCTGGGCATCGACACCGATCCAGCGCGCGTGGCCTTGGCCAGGCAGTTCGGAGCCGAGGTAGTGGACCTTTCTCAAGGCGAAGATCCACTTGCCGCCGCTGTGAGTTTCTCGCGTGGCCGGGGCGTTGATGCGGTGATTCTCACCGCGTCCACAACCAGCAGCGAACCTGTTTCGCAGGCCGCGAACATGTGCCGCAAGCGCGGCAGAATTGTGCTGGTAGGCGTGACAGGCCTGGAATTATCTCGCGCTGACTTCTACGAAAAGGAATTGAGCTTCCAAGTCAGTTGCTCGTATGGACCGGGACGCTATGATCCGGCCTACGAGGAAGGCGGACAGGATTACCCGCTGGGTTTTGTACGCTGGACCGAGCAGCGCAACTTTGAGGCGGCGCTGGACCTGATGGCTAATGGCGCGCTCGACATGAAGCCGCTGATCAGCCATCGCTTCGACATTGATGCCGCGGCCCAGGCTTACGATTTGCTGGCCTCCAAAGCGGCGTCGCTCGGCATTCTGATCCGCTATCCGGCGACGCAGAACAGGGCCACCACGCCCGAACTGCTGAAGCGCACCATCCGGCTGGCCGAGGAAATTGTGGCTCCCGGCAAGGCTGTGGCTGGATTTATCGGGGCGGGGAACTACGGCGGGCGAGTGCTGATTTCAGCTTTCCGTAAAGCTGGCGCAACTCTGCATACCCTGGTTTCGGCGGGCGGTGTCTCGGCGACGCATTTCGGCCAGAAATTCGGCTTTCGCCAGGCAAGTACCGATGTATCGGCAATGATCGCCGATCCATCCATCGACACGGTGGTCATCTGCACCCGGCACGACACGCATGCCCTCTTCGTGCAGCAAGCGCTGGCGGCGGGCAAACATGTGTTTGTCGAAAAGCCGCTGTGTCTAACGCTGGAGGAGTTGGAAGAAATCGCTACCGCGTTGGCCTCCCGCACTTCCGTATCTCTCGCTCAGGATGTGTCTGGAAAGAATGGGTTCCGCACACGTCCGCTGTTGATGGTCGGTTTTAATCGCCGATTCGCCCCGCAGGTCATAAAGATGAAACACTTGTTGGACGGTTGCGCCGAACCCAAGAGTTTCGTGATGACGGTTAACGCCGGCGCTATTGCCGCCGATCACTGGACGCAGGACCCTGCAATAGGCGGCGGCCGCATTATCGGCGAGTGCTGCCATTTCATCGATCTGTTGCGACATCTGGCGGGAGCGCCCATTGTGCGCCACACTGCGGTGGCACTGGGCTGTCGGTCGGCGCAGGCAGTGACGTCCGACAACGCGAGCATCTCCCTCGAATTCGCGGACGGTTCGATCGGCACGATCCATTATCTCGCCAACGGCGAAAAAACTTTTCCGAAGGAGCGGCTGGAAGTGTTCTGCGGCGGCCGCGTGTTGCAACTTGACAACTTCCGCAAGCTGCGTGGCTGGGGCTGGAAGGGTTTTTCTCGCATGAACTTGTGGCGGCAGGACAAAGGACAAAACGCATGCGCAGCTGCCTTTGTGCGGGCAGTGAGGCAAAGCGCGGCGCCTCCGATTCCGCTCGAGGAATTGATGGAAGTGAGCCGTGTAACGATTGAAGTGGCGGGCGCTTTACGATGACGGAGGTGATGAAGAACCCTTTGATCGACATTGTCGCTGGCGCCCGGCCCAACTTCATGAAGATCGCTCCGATCATTCGAGCGCTTCAAGCGCGGCAAGCGGCGGGAAGTTCGCTTCGCTACCGTTTGGTGCATACCGGGCAGCACTACGATGCTCAAATGTCGGGCGACTTTTTTACTCAGTTGGGGATTCCCGAGCCGGACATTAATTTGGAAGTGGGTTCAGGGACGCAGGCGGAGTTGACCGCTGCGATTATGATCGGCTATGAGCGTCTGTTGCTCGATGCGCGCAGCGGCTTGTGCCTGGTGGTGGGTGATGTGACGTCGACCATGGCATGCGCCATCGCGGCGCAGAAGTTGTGTGTGCCGGTGGCGCATGTGGAAGGCGGCCTTCGTTCCGGCGACTGGAGCATGCCCGAAGAAATTAACCGCATGGTGACCGACGCCATCACAAATTTATTCTTCACAACCAGCGAGGCCGCCAACCAGAACCTGCGCCGATTGGGCGTCGATGAAACGCGGATATTTTTTGTCGGCAACACCATGATTGATACGCTTCTAACGAACTTGGATCGTTTGCGCGCACCCGGGTTTTGGGGTGAATTGGGGCTTGAACAGGGCCAATATTTTGTGGTGACACTGCATCGGCCGGCGAATGTGGACCTGGCCGGGCAATTAAGGACGATGCTGTCCGCTATCGGCGAAGGCTGCCGGGGCCTGCCGGTCATCTTCCCTGTTCATCCGCGCACGGCGAAGAGCTTGCAGGAATATCCTGCCCTCCCGGATAACATACGACTGGTCGAACCGCAACCCTACTTTGAATTCAACTATCTGGTGAAGCATTCCAAAGCGGTAATCACCGATTCAGGCGGCATTACCGAGGAAACTACGGTGATGGGCGTGCCCTGCCTGACCCTGAGGGACACCACCGAGCGGCCAGAGACAGTTTCCATAGGCACCAACGAATTGATTGGAACTGATCCTGCAAAGTTAAAGCCTGCCCTGGATAGACTCTTTGCCGGACAATGGAAGGTGGGCGCTATACCGGAAAAGTGGGATGGCAAGACGGGCGAGCGGATTGTGATGGTGTTGGAAAAGTTCTTTGGTCAGACCAACGCCTGAGTTCATGAAAGCAGCGACATACTTTCACACCGTTCGACACTTGAGGCCTGTACAGGTGTATGCCCGGTTATGGCGGTACCTCTATCGCCCGCAGGCGGACACCAGTCCAGCGCCGCCGCTCCGGCAACTGTCGGGAGCGTGGTCCATGTGTCCCGGGTACCAGCCGCAACTCTTGGGCCCGCGAACATTCCGATTTCTGAACCAAACGCGCGAACTTACCAGCGCAGCGGACTGGAATTCTCTCTCGCCGGACAATCTCTGGCTGTACAACCTGCATTACTTCGGCGATCTGGTAGCCGAGGGATTCAACGAGAGGGTCACCTGGCATCGGCAGTTACTGGAACGGTGGATGGCCGAAAACCCGCCCGCCACTGGAATTGGGTGGGAGTCCTACCCGCTCTCACGACGCATCGTAAATTGGATCAAGTGGGCCTTGGCCGGTGGAGAACTGAGTCCGGCCCTGGTGCACAGCCTGGCCGTTCAAGCGAGATACCTATCGCGCCGGCTTGAATACCACCTGCAGGGGAATCACCTGTTCTCGAATGCCAAGGCGCTGATTTTCGCCGGGGCATTTTTTTCGGGACAGGAAGCGGCTCGCTGGCTGCACGTTGGACTGAAACTTCTGAACTCACAAATGCGCGAGCAGTTTCTAGCCGACGGCGGGCACTTCGAACGTTCCCCCATGTATCACAGCATGCTCACCGAAGACCTGCTTGACCTGGTGCAGCTCCGGAGTCTGTATCCGGCGGTCCTGGAAGCTCGCAACAGCCAAGCGCTCCGATCCATCGACCCGCGCCCAATGCTGCGCTGGCTGCAAGTGATGACGCATCCTGACGGTGGCATCGCATTCTTCAACGACGCGGCGTTTGGTGTCGCACCTTCTTGCGCGACGTTGTTTGCATACGCGCGAAATCTCGGTCTTGCTGTGACCGAACGCCCAACGGAAACCATCGAATCCTTGCCGGATTCCGGGTACGTGCGCCTGGAGAATGGTTCGGCGGTGCTGATCGTCGATGTTGGCGCAATTGGGCCGGATTATTTGCCCGCTCATGCGCATGCTGACACACTGAGTTTCGAACTGAGCCTAAAGGGCCGCCGAGTTCTGGTGAACTCCGGCACCTCTACCTATTCCGGCCCGCTGCGACATCGGCAGCGAGCAACCGCCGCGCACAACTCCTTGACGGTTGACGAGATGGACTCGTCGAAGGTCTGGAGTAATTTTCGCGTGGCACACAGGGCGCGGCCGATCGACGTCCGCGTGGAACGGGGCTGTGCTTCGGCCGCCCACGACGGCTATCGCCGACTTCCTGGCAATCCGATTCACCGGCGCAGATGTGAGCTGCAATCCGGTCAGCTGCAAATTGAAGATTTGGTTGAAGGCTCGAGTCAGCACAGTGTAGCGCTACACTTCCACGCAGCTCCGGGACTTGAGATCAGTCGAGACGGCGATACCTGGCTGCTGAGCGAGAATAGCTCTCCAGTTGCCAACCTGCGCTGCCCCGAAGGAATGCAGAGCGATGTAGTCGACACAGTGTATTATCCCGAATTCGGGGTTGCGGCGCGCAATAAGACGCTGATCGCGCGCTGGCGCGGGTCGCTGCCATTCCGAGGCACAACCGTAATTTCCTGCTGTGGGGACACATAAATGCGGATCCTGTTTTTTACTGAAAACTTTCCTCCGGAAACCAATGCGGCCGCGACGCGGGTTTACGAGCGCGCGCTCTACTGGGTAAATTGGGGCCACGGGGTAACTGTGATCACCACCGCTCCCAATTTCCCGCACGGGAAAGTTTTCGATGGTTATAAGAACCGCTGGTATCAGGTGGAACAAGTCAGCGGCATCCGGGTGGTAAGGGTAAAGAGTTTCATCAGCGCCAACGAAGGCGTAGTGCTGCGCGCGCTGGATTTTCTTTCATTCATGTGCACCGGATTTCTGGCGGGCCTCGGTCAGCCGAGGCCGGACGTAATCGCCGCCACCTCGCCGCAGTTTTTCACTGCGGTGGGCGCATGGGCCACCTCCAAATGTCGGCGAATTCCTTTTGTTTTCGAACTTGGCGACCTCTGGCCGGCTTTCATCGTGGCGATGGGCGCGATGCGTCCCAACCTCGGGTTACGGCTCCTGGAAAAACTGGAACTATGCCTCTATCGCCAATCGGCCAGAATCGCGGCATTGACGGAATCGTTCAAGGAGAACCTGGTATCACGGGGGATCAATGCGGATAAGATCCACGTGGTGATCAACGGAGTGGAGACGGCAAAATTCTATCCCAGGCCTCCGGATGAGGCGCTGAAACGCGAATTTGGAGTAGAAAACTGTTTCATCGCAGGCTACATCGGAACGCACGGCATGGCCCACGGTTTGAGCCGCGTGCTGGATGCGGCTGAAATGCTGCGCGGAGAACGGGATGTGCGGTTCCTGTTCGTGGGGGCCGGAGCAGAGCGGAAGAGCCTTATCGCCGAAGCCAAGCAGCGAGACCTGGAGAACGTGGTCTTTATCGCGCACCAGCCCAAGGAGCGCATCGCGGACATCTGGAGCATTTGTGATGCGGCGTTGATATACCTGAAGAACCTGCCCGTCTTTGAGACGGTGATTCCGTCAAAGATGTTCGAGGCGATGGCGATGGGCATTCCACTGCTCTTCTGTGGCCCGCGTGGCGAAGGAACAAGAATTCTCGAAAGGGAACAGGCCGGAATCTGGGTGCCCCCAGATAATCCCACAGCATTGGTGGAAGCCATACGGCAACTCAAGGAGAATACAGATCTGCGACAGCTGCTTGGTCGAAACGGGCACTTCGCAGCGCCACGCTATAGCCGTGAGGCGCAAGCACGCGCGATGCTAGAAGTGCTGGAACTTGCGGCCGCCAAGCAACCGTTGCCCTTGGGGAACGCCGTCCTGCACAGCAAATGATGAAGCGCGTTGCAGTCACCGGCGCGACCGGGCTAATCGGAAGGCACGTCCTGCCACTACTGGAGCAGCGCGGGATAGACGTGCGAGCGCTGTCTCGCCGCGCGTGCCGCGCCGGATCGGCTGAGGTGGTGCTCGGCGATCTGACCGACCCCAAGGCCGTGGGACAACTATTGGAAGGCGCTGATGCGGTTATCCACTTGGCGGGGGTCGCCCACACCGCATTGTGGACCAGAGAAGACCACGAAAACGCTTGGAAAGTGAACGTTGGGGGTACGCAGCTTTTGCTCGAACGCTGCAAGGCCTTGGGCGTTCGCCGTGCACTGCTGGCCTCTAGCGCTCACGTCTACAAAGAACACTCAGGCTTCGAGGTTAACGAATCTGCCCCCACCGGCGACGACGACTTCTATTCCAAGACAAAGGTGGCGATCGAACATCTCGCGGCAACCGCGGTACAGGGAATCGAGATCATCATTGTGCGCCCCTGCCTGACCTACGGTGCGGGAGCGCGCTTCAACCTGGAACGGATTATGCGAGCCGTAGACCGGGGCTACTATTTCCACCTTTCCGGGCACGACCCCATGCGCAGCTTCCTCTCGGCACACAACGCCGCAGCTGCAATGGTTCACTTGCTCGATCACGGAGGTGACCGCCAAACCTACAATATCGCGGATGAACATCCGGAAAGCTTGATGAAATTTGTCAACCGGCTGGCGGACCGCATGGGCCGCAGGCCTCCACGGACGTTGCCGTACGGACTGGTGCGTGCCGCAGCGCTAGTCCTTACACCGCTCACAAGACTTGGTGTAAAGGTGCCACTGGATTGTGAAGCGCTAGCCAAGCTGACGAAAACGTTCACGATATCGGTGAACAAACTAGCAGAGACCGGCTTTGCATGGCCGGATACCGGCGATCGAGCCCAACAGCAAATGATTGAATTTTATCTGGCCGCCAAGCAACGCACCCCGGAGAGCTGATCTGTCGCGCTAGTCCTTATACGCGACGCGCAACTGCTGGCCGACAAGCTTCGCCGGGTCGGCGCCTTTTTTCGGTGTGAATTTCTGCGCCCGCCCGTTAAACACCTCGGCAACGTACAGATTGCCATCCGCTTTTTCCTGCGCCGAATTCGAACCTTGGCCCCGCACTAATGCCAGACGGCTTGCCAGTAAGAGAATCAAAAGTAAACCAGACGCGAGTACTGCCACTGATACAACTCTCCTACTCATGGTTCCTCCAGGCATGCACGTCCCCTTGGCCTATTCCCAACCTGATCGAAGGGTATGTTATGTGCCGGGCATATAGCAATAAATCAAAATACATGTCAAGCAGCACATCCTCATTCTTCGGTAGTGGACTAACTCTGTGTTTCTGGGAGCCCTGGCGTGGCGACACGCGGGATTCACCCACACGGTGGAAGTAATCTTGTAATACGAACAATATTCTGGAAGAATCGATGAGTGACACATTTTATGCGCTTTTTTCATACATTCCGGATTGCACTTCTGTTTGTTTTTTTGACTTTTGCCCCGCTTCAGGCTCCGGCACAGGATATAAGCCCCGTTCATGAGCAGACGCAGGTAATCCCGCTCAAGACAGATGACGGCCAGTCGGCAAGCAAAACCGGTCAGGTCACCTGCGGAGTATCGCATCTGGGTCAGTGCCTCAAGGACCTGGGGCACGACCAGGTGGGGATCTGGACCAGTCCGCTGCGCATCGCGCCGGCAGATGCGATATGGCTAGTGCCGTTTGCCGCAGGGACCGCACTCGCAATTCATTATGACCCGCGGGCGCAGCAGGACCTCGGCATTGACCAGACCCGCATCGATGTGAGCAAGGCGGTCTCCCAACTGGGTTCGCCCTATGCGACGTTTGGGGAGGCTGCAGGTTTGTACCTGATCGGCTCGGTGCGACATGATGAGCATCTTGCGGAAACAGGGCGTCTGGGCGCGGAAGCGGTCCTCAATGCCTCCATCGTGGTAGAGGGCATCAAGCTGGCGACGAACAGGGAACGCCCCGACCAAGGCATGGGCGGAGGTGGCTTCTGGCCCCAGGGCACACGAAACATTCAACTGGACGGCTCGTTTCCATCCGGACATGCGGCCGCAAGCTGGGCGCTGGCCCGAGTGATCGCCTCGGAGTATCCCAGCAGGCCGGTCCAGTTCGGCGCCTATGCCTTCGCCCTGGCAATCAGCGCCAGCCGTGTGACCTCGCGTAGGCATTTTCCATCCGATGTTCTGGTCGGCGGGACGTTCGGATACCTCATCGGTGGATACGTCCTTCACCACCATGCTTCCGAATACGAAGATCTTTCTGTTTCTTTCTTCCCGATGCTCGACCAGTCTACGCGAACCTATGGACTGCGCGTGAACATCATCCCGGGCAAGTTGTGGTTGAAAAAAGACGGCGGGTTGCCAGCCCGATTACACGCCTCCGAATAGAAAACATCATTCTCGTTTACACTTGCAGCGTACAAAAGTCTTTCACCTGCTGCGACGACACGGCCGCCTGAATTGACTCCACCTAAAGACGCAGACTATAGTTAGAAATATCCTAAATGCAACCGCAACTCATCCACGACCTGGTGGCGTTACTTGGATCGAGAGCCGTGCTTTCTCGATCGGAAGATTTGATGCTCTACGAGTATGACGGTTCGGTGGAGCTTGGCTCGCCCGAGTGCGTCGTTTTTCCCAGTTGCACGAGTGAAGTGGCCGAAATTGTGCGGCTCGCCAATCGTTACGAGACTCCGCTGCTGGGACGCGGTGCGGGTACCGGGCTTTCCGGCGGCGCCATCGCACGCAGCGGCGGGATCGTAATCGTTTTCTCGCGCATGAATCGCATTCTCGAGATCGACGCCGCCAACTTGCGCGCGGTCGTTCAGCCCGGAGTTGTTAACCTGGATCTTTCTCGCGCCGTCGAGCACCTGGGACTCTATTTTGCGCCTGACCCATCGAGCCAGAAATCGTGCACCATTGGCGGAAATGTCTCCGAGAATTCGGGCGGCCCGCATACGCTGGCCTATGGAGTGACCTCGAACCATGTGACCGGCCTCGAACTGGTGCTGCCGGACGGCGAAATTGTGCGCATTGGCGGCAGGACCATCGAAACTCAGGGCTACGACCTCAACGGCTTGCTGGTGGGGTCGGAAGGCACGCTCGCGCTGGTCACCGAAATCACTGTGCGGCTCATGCGAAAGCCCGAAGCGGTGAAGACCCTGCTTGCGGTTTACGACACCCTGGACGACACCACCGAAACGGTCGTGGATATTACGGTGCGTGCCATCACGCCCGCCGCCTGCGAAATGCTCGACGGATTCACGTTGCGCGCTGTCGAGGATTTTGTCCACGCAGGCTTCCCTAAAGACTGCGCCGCGGTGCTGTTGATCGAAGTCGAGGGCCTCACCGAAGCCGTAGAAGCGCAGGCCGCCGAGATTACCGAGGTATGCCGCCTGCATCACGCGCGGGAAGTGCGGGTCGCGCGCGATGATCGCGAGCGCGATCTCCTGTGGAAGGGACGTAAGAACGCTTTCGGCGCTCTCGGACGCCTCTCGCCCATGTACTACGTTCAGGACGGCGTCATCCCGCGCACGCGCCTCCCGGAAACCCTGCGCCGCATCGAGGAAATCTCCCGCAAATACGATTTGCAGATTGGCAACATCTTCCATGCCGGCGATGGCAACCTGCATCCGCTGATTTTGTTTGACGAACGCGACCCCGCGCAATTCAAACGCGTAGTGGCCGCGGGCGGCGAGATCATGAAACATTGCGTCGCGGTCGGCGGCGCGCTTACCGGGGAGCACGGAGTGGGCATGGAAAAAAATGAGCTCATGCCTCTGATGTTTACTCCGGATGACCTCGACCTAATGCGGCGGATTCGCGCCGCGTTTAATCCCACGGGGCGCTTGAATCCCGGCAAAGTGCTTCCTCTTGGCAAAGGCTGCGGCGAAATTCGCGTCCAAACGACGACGTCCTCCGTGACCATTCCCGCATGAGCCATCCCACGCAAGCTTCTCTCACCCGTTTTGAAGAAATTGTCGGCGGCGCGCGCGTGATTACCGATCCCATCGCGCTCAGTGCGCGTCAGGCCGATGATTTGCTCCCCTCGGCCGTCGTTCAGCCGGAGGATGCTGCTCAGGTCGCGGAAATTATCCGCCTTGCCGCAGCCGAAAAACTCGCGCTTATTCCCAGCGGCGCCGGCACCAAGCTCGGAATCGGATCTCCGCCCGCGCGCTACGACATTGCGCTCGACCTCTCGCGCATGAATCACGTGCTGGCTTATGACCCGCGCGATCTCACTCTCGGCGTCGAGCCGGGCGTCCGCATCGAAGATTTGCTGCGGACGCTGGCGGAACAAAAACAATTTCTTCCGCTGGCGGTTCCATTCGCGGGCCGCGCGACGATTGGCGGCGTGGTCGCTGCAAATTCCAGTTCGCCGCTGCGTCACGCTTACGGCGGGGTGCGGGATTTTTGTCTGGGCATGGAATTTGTGACGGGCGAGGGAGTGCTGTCGAAAGGCGGCGGGCGGGTCGTGAAAAACGTGACCGGCTACGACCTGCACAAGCTGCTGATCGGATCGCTGGGAACGCTGGCGGTGATCACGCGCGTGAATTTTCGCACATTTCCGCTACCGCAATCGCAGGGAACTTTTATCGCATCTTTCTCTGACGCGGGTTCCGCTTTTGGTTTTTGTCGCGATATCGCGCAATCGGTTCTTACTCCGCAGATTGTGGAAGTCGCTGATCCCGGCGCCGCTCGCGTCCTGTTTTCGGCTGAAGGTCCGGCGCGAATTGCGCCACAGCAGTGGTCGGTCATCATTACAGCGGCAGGCCAGCCATCGGTCGTCGATCGGCACGCGCGAGAGCTTGGCCACTTGGCCAGCGCCGCGAATGCCACCGAGCTTGCGCCGCTCAGCGATACCGAACATTCCAGCGTTCAAACCCGCATCCGCGAATTTCCGCGCTTGCTTCTGGACGCCGACCGGTCCGCGGCCATCTTTCGTATCGGCGCCCTGCCAGCGGTAATGCCGGTCCTGCTCGGGCAGCTCGGTGAATCGGCGAATAAAAACGAACTAGATTTCGCCTCGCTCACGCGCGCATCCGGGATCGTATACGCCGCATTCCTGCCGAAAATGGGGAGTGCAACCGCCTCCGCGCCTCTGGAACGCACTGTTGAAGAAGTGTTCCGCGTATGCGGCAAGACTGAAATTAATTGTTCGGCCATGCTGGAATGGGCTCCGGCGGGCGTAAAACGCGCGACGTGCGGCGTCTGGGGGCCTGCCCGGCAGGATTTCGCGGTGATGAAGCGCGTGAAAAATGTGTTCGATCCGCAAAATGTTTTAAGTCCTGGACGTTTTGCGGGAGGGATATAAACCGATGGCGGAGTCGATGCCGGAAACTCACCCTGCGGAAGCGCCTATATCCCCGAGCGGTTTTTCGGGTGCGGACAAGCCCGAGCGGGATGATTATGCGCGGTGCGTTCATTGCGGCCTGTGTTTGAATAATTGCCCTACTTATAAGCTCTGGGGCTTGGAAGCCGATTCCCCTCGCGGCCGGATCCGGCAGATGGTGCTGGTCGATCAAGGCCGATTGCCGCTTGGCGAGTCCTTCGTCCGGCACATCGATGCGTGCCTGGATTGCCGCGCATGCGAATCGGCGTGCCCCTCCGGCGTCGAATACGGAAAGCTGGTGGAATCGGCGCGCGCGCAGATCGAGCAAAATTACCGGCGGCCATTTTTCTCCCGTGTTTCACGTGACTTTGTATTTCGCCGCCTGCTCCCTTTTCCGAATCGCATCGCCATGGTGGGGCGCTTGCTAAGATTTTACCAGCGCTCGGGGCTGCAATCGCTTGCGCGCGGAAGCGGATTGCTACGTTTGCTGGGTGTCGTGGATCGTGAGCGCCTGCTGCCTCCTATCGACCGCAACTTTTTCTTCTCGCAGCTGGGCCGCACCTTTCCCGCGGTGGGAGTTCGCCGCGCTCGCGTGGCCCTGTTCGCCGGGTGCATTGCGCAGGTGAGCTTTTCCGCATTGCACGAAGCCACCATTCGAGTGCTTACGGCGAATGGCTGCGAAGTCGTCGTCCCCGCGGGGCAAGTCTGTTGCGGCGCGCTGGCGGCACATGCCGGTGTGCGCGATGCCGCTCGATCCCTGGCGCGCACAAATCTGGGCGTTTTTCTGGGAGAAGAATTCGACGCCGTGATTACCAACGCCGCCGGGTGCGGTTCGACGCTCAAGGAGTACGAGGAACTTTTCGATGCCGGATCGGGAGAGCATGAGCGGGCGCGCGCATTTCGGAAAAAGATGCGGGACGTCACCGAGTTTCTTGCCGACCTGGGTCTTACCGCGCCTCTCGCAAATCTGCCGCTGCGCGTTACCTATCAGGATTCCTGTCACCTGCTGCACGGACAGAAAATTCGCGAAGCCCCGCGCAAGCTGATGCGCGCCATCCCCGGCGTGGAGCTGGTCGAAATGGCCATGGCCGATTATTGCTGCGGCTCGGCGGGCTCCTACAACGTCACCGAGACGCAAACATCGCTCGATATTTTGGCGGAGAAAATGAAGCACGCGCGCGCGACCCGCGCACCTGTGATCGTCACCGCAAATCCCGGCTGCCTGCTGCAAATGCGCGCAGGGGCGGCAATTCACTCCACCGGCCAGGAAGTCGTACACGTGATCGAGCTTTTGGACCGCGCGCTGGTGAAGCAGTAGTACATTTTCGGCGGGGTCAAGTAGCACAGGATTTTACCCCGAAGGCTCTGAAGGGCATCCTGTGAGCTTTTGGATTTGCGCCTTACAGCGCGAATATAGGCTGTTTTTATTTTGCCGTTACAAAATCAAAAGAACACAGAATGAATCCTGGGCAGTGGGCGGCTTACCGATAATGTGACTTGTCAGGCACAATCTGGGAAAATATGCAGTTATAGTTTGGAAATCTTTACTGGCGCATGAGAGTGATATTATGCGCTGATGGGACGCGGTCGAAGAACGTACGAGAGGCTGGCTATCCGCCAATAGCGATGCGTGGCGCATATCGGCTGTTTATTGTCGTGGAAAAAGCAGCGCTCATTGTTGCTGTTGGGTACTTTGCGCTGCTGGCGCTGACGCTATACGTGGTGGGGCTCAAGGGTGACTCAATGCCGATCAAAGGAGAAATATTAGTGGGATTGGCAGTCTTCCTCCCAATAGGGGCATCAGTTTGGTGGATATTTCGAAAATTGCAGACGACTTACCCACGACGTGAAGCACGTGCTGTCTCGATTGCATTCGGCGTTTTCACTCCAATATCATTGCTCGTTGCGACTATCCTAGGGGGGCCGATACTAGGTGGCTACGCCGACATGCTGGTCCGATCGCGGTTTTCGGTCCTAGTCGGCATTTTTGTCGGGACGGTGGCAACGACAGGATTCCTGAGCTTTCTTGTATGTGCATAGGTCCTGCGGATCACTCGCCTAATCATAAGTGTAGAACAGATCGATTCACCGTAGCTCACGTGTAGTCCTGCCTTTGAGCAATTGTCCTCTTGACGTGCCCGGCCCTCCGTCCTCGGATGAGAATGCGGTGATCCCACCCGCTAGTTTCCCGAAATGGGGTTATGGGAACTGCGCGTGTCACAGCGAATTCCTCCCGATAAACGCGGTGGTCTCAATGGGTCGATGCAACACTAGCTCTGAACTCTATCCATGGGAATTTCAACGGCTAAATTCGTTCCCCACTATGGATTCAAACAAAACACTGCCCTGTTTAGGTTTGATTGAGTACAGCCCGATGGATCGGTTCACTCTGAGATGTACTGTCGGATCAAAAGTTTAGAGGGGTGTTGCATTGACCGGTTGAGCCGGCAGCTCTTATCGGAAACTGGCATTTGGGGTTGCCGCTTCTCAATCAGGTGACTTATCAAGCATAATGCGAGCGATTATTCAGCATTAATTTAGAAGGCAGCAGGCGTTACATACTGAAATGGAAATTCCGGCAAGCACGGGCGGCAAGAAACCATCTCCCACACGGAGCGGTCGGTGGTGGCTCAAGTGGTTGCTGATTATTCTATTTCCCATCCCGTTTGGTCCGTGGTGGCTGACGATCATCTGCTTGACCGTATTCTGCTTATTGGCGTGGCTGCTCATCTCAACAGCAAAGGGGTCGCCACCGGATTCCTCCCGATAAACGCTCTGGTAAGTGGCCCACCACCGAATCCTGTGCTACAAAAACCTCCACCCAGCAGCTTCTGGAAGCTGGCGTTCCAATGATTTCAAGTCTGCGCTCATTTTCCCTTCGGGGGGAACATATTGCCCGCCATGATCGCTGCCCACCACATCAGCTTACGCGGGGGAGCTTCGTGCATAGATAGCCGTATATTTTTAACAGCGGGCTAAGGTTTCGTCCTTCCTATCGAACAGCGAAGGCCTTGTCAGCGTGGACTGTCTGGAAACGCCTGGCCGATAATGTCGCAGTCGGCAGATTCCGCTGGCGGCGATGTCGCGGTAAGCTTCAATGTCTATCGTGGCGCGGGCACCGGCGGCCCGTACCATTTCGCCCCAGGTTTGGTCGTAGGTTTCCACTCCGGTCCATGCTCCCAAAGTGGCAGCCAAGTGCCGTCCTTGTCATTAGGCTCTGATTGTGGAGGGTCAGGATAGAATCCATGACGATTCGGCATCTGAACCTCCACTAAACTATTCTTGTTCATGACATCAGTCTCATTAATGATGCCGTTCTTGTAGAGGATAAAGGCGGTCAGGGCATAGACATTGTTCGGGGTGAGATCCCTCGGCATGGGCCACACCGGCATGGCGCGCTGAATGTAGTCGAAAAGCGTTGTCGCATAGGGCATTCTGCTCCCTGGTGTGAAGACAGGGTTAGGGGTGTTGAGCGAGCCGACGCCGCCCACCAAACGCGGGTACGTAAAGCCGAGCTCCGATGCCACGCCGCCCTGTCCGTCTTTTCCATGACAAAAAGAACACTTGGCGGCAAAGACCGGCGCGCCGTCCTTGGCGGATCCGCTTCCGATCGGGAGTTCCTTTCCCTTGGGACCGACAAGATTATCCCAAGTGCGCAATTCCTCCGCCGTCGGCGGCCTCCCCACCTTATAGGTGGTGGTCTGCGCCATAATTGTGCCGCACCCCAACAGAACCATCATCGGCAGCAGAAATTTAGACTTAGACTGGGTAATACGGATTCGGCAAATACCTGTTGTACGTAGCATCGTTGACACTCCCATCTGGTCTGACTTTCCAGAGCTGAATCGGATTATTGAGAAACGCCGCGATTGGTGCGGATTCCCACCAATGCACAATTTCGCCGGCTGGTATGGGTGGGTTGAAGTCATCGCCCCACAACTTGCCCAGTCCCTCTACTGTCGATTGAATCTCGCCGTATTCATTCGTGCAGCGGGACCCAATCACGGCCTCTTTTCCATCCCAATTCCACGGCAGGCGGAACCGTGTCCAGGCCTTGCTGAATACAGGCAGCTGCAGATTGGCGTCCTTCCAGGTCTTCCCGTTGTCCAGGGTGATTTCCACCCGGGCGATCTTGCCCCGGCCGCACCATGCGATGCCGGAAATCTCAAACAAACCGGCCCCCGGCAACTGATGCGCGTCCGACGGGAAGGTGATTAACGACTTTGGCCCCTGTTGCGATTCGTACCAGCTGGAAATGCCGTTCGGTTTGGTATTGGTGTAGGCGCTGATTTCCCGCTGCAGATAGTAAGGTTCGTCGGTCAGCTTCAGGCTCCTCAGGAACTTTACGTTGCAGACCCCCTGGAAACCGGGAGTATGTAGCCGCAAAGGGTAACCCTGCTCGCGGCGCAAGGCCTCGCCATTTTGACCGTAGGCCAGCATCGTGTCGTCCATAGCCTTAGCGAGCGGAATGCTCTTGGCATGATGGATACTGTCCCCCGCTTCCGCAATCATCCAGCTCGCCCCTTTTTGCACACCGACTTCCTTGAGCAGTGTGGAGAGGCGAACCCCGGTCCATTCACTGCAAGAGGTCCTGCCATGCACTCCTTGGATGACCGTCGCGTCGGTCCTCCCCTGCTTTCTGTTTTGCAACAGGGCCTTATACCACTGCAGGCCGCTGTTTCCCGTGCATTCGATCCAGTGAACTTCAGACACAGAAGGCAGGCGCTTTATTTCCTCCATGGTGAAGACCGTGGGACGGTCTACCATGCCATGAACGATCAAAGTGTGTTCCCGGGGATCAATGTTGGGGAGATGTTTGTCGCCTTGCACCTGGAAATGAAAAGACGATGGCGTGATGACTCCGATCGAATCTTGAAGGGGAGTCAGAGTTCTTAGTCCCTCGGGACTATTTATACTGTGGATGCGTATCGTTTTCTCGTAGCTGGAGCGCCCGCCGTATAACAAATCATTGATCTCGGGTTCGTCGGGAGTAACGCCATACTTGATGTCGGCTTCGCCCTTGATCAAGCCCGGGGTAACGCTCGCGAGCGCTTTGCCATTGGCGAACGCGGCCAAGCCGGCCAGAGCTGCACCCCGCTTCAAAAACCCCCTACGATCAGAATTCTTGGAATTCATGTGGAAACCTCCTGAACAAAATACTTTTTTTTGTGAAGCCGATAGCCCAAAGCATTTACTAGATTTCTCTAAGTCCGGTGTTCCTTCAAGAAAACACTCTTCTGCAAAGTAAAGGGATAAGAGCGCGTTCTAAACGCGGACGCAGTGACCGGCGTCACACATTGATGTGACCTAGGATACGGCACCGGGGTTTTGCGGGACGCCGGCGCCGCCAAAGCCAGCGCACTGACGTTTCTTTGGAGAATGACTCACTACCGACTTGCGAAGGGCTTGCCTGGAATTCGGATTGTGAGGAAAAACGCAGTCCAAATTCCGGCCGAATTACGGCATATCCGGAAGTAATTCTCTTATCCACGACAGGCACTTTCCGCCTACGCTGGATTCCGCCCGATAAACACTGCGAGCTAGTGTTGCGTCGACCGGTTGAGCTCGCAGCTGTTATCGGTAAGTGGCCCACCACCGAATCCTGTGCTACAAAAACCTCCACCCAGCAGCCTCTGAAAGCTGGCGTTCTAATGATTTCAAGTCTGCGCTCATTTTCCCTTCGGGCGGAACATATTGCCCGCGATGCGCGCGACCATCCTGCGCGGCGCCAGCCGCACGGTTTCGGCGCCCAGCCAGTTGGTGAAACCGGAAATTACCGAACTCTTTCCCGACGCCAGCGCGCGGAGCCCCACGTGCGCGACTTTCCTGGCAGTTTCTGGCGGACGCCGCGTGTGGTGCCGCTGGCCGGCAACCTGGAGAAATTCGCTTTCGGTCGATCCGGGACATAGCGCGCATACGCGAACTCCGTACTGCCGCACCTCCTCCGCAAGGCCTTCCGCAAATTGCAGATCAAATGATTTCGTCGCCGCATACGTGGTGATGTAGGGCACCGGCTGGAACGCGGCCGTCGATGCCAAGATCAATATGTCCCCGCTCCCGCGCGCGATCATGGCGGGCAAATACAGATGCGTCAGGTGCACAACCGCGCTGACGTTGACCTGCACCATTTCCAGAAGGCGGTCGGCCTTCGCCTTCTGAAATTCACCGTACGCGCCAAAGCCGGCATTGTTCACCAGCAGATCGACCGCAATGCTCTTGTCCTCGGTGAATGCAAAGATCTCTTGCGGCCCGGAGTTCTGGGCCAGGTCCGCGACACATACAAGCGTGCGGATGCCGTGTTTCGAACTGAGTTCCCCCGCCAGGCCCGCCAAGCGGTCGCGCCGCCGCGCCGTAAGCACCAGATGGGTTCCGCCCGCTGCCAACTCGCGGGCCAGCGCCGTACCGATTCCCGCGCTCGCCCCGGTTATCAATGCCCACTTTCCCTGCCACTGGTTCATCGCCGCCTCCGAATGGATTGTACAAGATGCGGACGAGTTTCAGAATGGCAGGGCAGTACTGTCCGCGGGAAACAAGCGTGACTGGACACCAGGAGGAATTTGGGTATAATCCCCGGCCATGCATCCAGATCTGAGCCAGCTTTGGGAAGAGCACACAAAACACGAATTCGTGACGCGGGACGTGGAATCCACGCTGGCCACCATGGTGGAGGATGCCTATGTAAACCACGTGCCCGTAATGACCGGTGGCTACGGAAAAACCGCGTTGCGCGCATTTTATTCCCGGGATTTTATTCCCAGTATGCCGCCCGATACAATCCTTACTCCAGTGTCGCGCACCGTTGGCGAAAACCAACTGGTCGATGAAATGATCTTCTCATTCACGCACACGCAAGATATGCCCTGGATGCTGCCCGGCATTCCACCGACCAATCGCCACGTGGAAATTCCCCTGGTCGCCATTGTGAAATTCAGGGAAGGGAAGCTTGTGCACGAGCACATCTATTGGGATCAGGCTTCGGTACTCAAGCAAATCGGATTGCTCGCCGACCCTGCTCTGCCGGTCTTCGGAGCTGAAACCGCGCGCAAAGTGCTCGACCCGCAGTTCGATCACAAGACTTCCCGCTGAGCGGCGCGCTTCCACCTTCAGGTTGCCAAATTCACTGCTTGTATATCGCTACGGCGCCGGTGATGGGTCGCCGGGTGAACAGGAACGATATCAGGGCGCCAATCAGAGACAATGCGCCGGAGATGGCAAACGCGCTGTTAAAGCTGCCGGTGGCCTTCACGATGTACCCTGTAATAATTGGCGCCAGCAGACCGAATAGATTTCCTCCCAGAACCACGATCCCGAAAACCGTTCCCGTGGTCTTGGGGTCTTCAATCAAGTCATTGGTCAGCGCATATAACAAAGCGATCACCGTCGTATTGCAAGCCAGGGCCATGGAAATGACCGCGATGGCGGCCGCTTCGCTATGCGCGATATTGATCAGCAGGATGACGCTGGAAAGAATGATGAGGATGCCCGTCTGATTCCGGCGCCCGCCTTGCTTGAGACGTTCCGGAGTGAGAGATCGGTCGCTGAGTTTGCCGAAAACTATTTCCATGATGATCCCGGCGATATAGGGAATGGAACTGAGCAAACCAGCCCGCATGAGATTCATTCCCCGGGCCTGAACCAGATATGAGGGGAGCCATGTCAGAAATAGATAGTTCATATAGTTCGCGGTGCCCATGGTCAGTGCCAATCCCCACATCGATTGCTGACGCAGCAAGACTCCCAGCATTTTTCCAATGCCGGATCGCCGGGGGGTGTCACGGGCGTCCGGGGTTGTCTTAAGGGCGCCGTCCCGGTTGTCCAAAATCAATTGCCGCTCATCGGCTGGCAGCCACTGGCACTTCTCGGGTGGCTGGAACCAACGCAGCCAAAGCAACAGCCATACGAACCCCAGCGATCCGGTAATAACAAATGACGCGCGCCAACCGGCTTTTATAGCCAGCCAGGCAACCAACGGACTGCTCAAAGCGATACTGACGAACACACCCGAGTGGAATAGCGTCGTTGCGAAGGCCCGTTCCCCGGCCGGAAACCACTGGCGGACAACTTTATTGCAAACAGGAAACGACGTGGACTCTCCGACACCAAGGGCCAGCCGGGCCGCAATCATGCTCCAGATGCTGCTCGCCGCCCCGGTAAGCATGGCTGCCGCCGACCATATCGAGATAGCGATCGCAAAAATACGCCGCGCCCCAATTCGGTCCGCCAGCCACCCGCAGGGCAGCAGACAGGCGGCATATGTCCAGATGTACGCGGAGAAAACCCATCCCATTTGCGCGGGATCCCAATGGAATTGTTTCGCAACGGTGGGCGCGACCACGGATAAATTAACTCTATCCATGTAATTAATCGCCACATTGAAAAATAAAAACAACACGATGTAGAAGCGTTTGCCTGCCAGCAGGGAGGAGTCTTTTATGTTGGCCACTCTATTCGGGACCTGTTTGCATGGTTTTCATGCGTGCTCGATTTAAATTGAATTCCCAGTCTCCGCATTCCATGGTTCGCGCCGGCACTCTAGATGACTCCGCTGCTCTCCAAGCCGGCGATCTCGGCGTCTGAAAGCCCCAGCCAGCCGCCGTAGATTTCGTGGTTGTGCTCGCCAAGCGCCGGGCTTGGCGAGGTGGGGATCTTGGGCGCGCCGTGAAGTCGCAGCGGCGTCGTCGGCACCACGATGTGACCAAGTTCGGGATGTTCAATCCACTCGAGCATGCCGCGTTCATGCATGTGGGGGTCTTCCATGACCTCGACCAAATCGCGCACCGCAGCGCTCGGTATGCGGTGGCGCTTGGTGATCTCGATGATCTCGCGCTTGTTGAGACTCCTGGTCCAAGACTCGACGACCGCGTCTGTCTCAGCCATGTTCTCAACCCGCTTGGCATTGCTGGCAAAACGCGGATCGCCCTTGAGGTCTTCCCGGCCCATGGCTTCCAGAAGCTGCGGCCAATGTGTTTCAACTACACAGGCCACAGCGACATGCCCATCCTTCGCGGGATACACATTATATGGAGCGATAGAAAGCCCGCCGTGCCGATTGCCGGCGCGGGGCGGCATCTTGCCATCTAAGTTGTATTTCATTCCGAGATTTGACGCCAAAGTCGGATAGATGGCCTCCTGCATCGACACCTCGACGAGCCGCCCGATCCCAGTGCGCTCGCGTTCGAAAAGAGCGGTGAGAATCGCGGCATAAAGATGAATGCCGCCCAGAAAATCGGCGACGGCAATGCCGGCTTTGATCGGCGGGCCATCAGGAAATCCGGTGACGCTCATTACGCCCGAGGATGCCTGTACCGTCACGTCCATCGCGAGGCGATCTCGATCCGGCCCCGACAGGCCGTATCCGGAGCCCGAGGCATAGATGAGCCGGGGATTGATCTGGTGCAGGACGGAAAAGGACACGCCGAGCGAATCCATGGCGCCCGGCGCAAAATTTTCGAGCAAGATGTCGCTTCGCTTCACCATCTCTTTCAACAATTGGCGGCCACGCTCGGTCTTGAGGTTAAGCGTGACGCCACGCTTATTCGAATTGAGCATCGCTACTGGCAGTAATCCACCCTTGCCGGCAGAGCCGCGATTCCGTCCGGGCTCGCCTGCGGGAGGTTCGACCTTGATTACATTGGCGCCGGCTTTGGCGAGAAGAAGTCCCGCGTATGGGCCCAGATAAATCTGTCCGAGATCGAGTACTGTGACACCCTCGAGCGGGGTGCCTGAATTAATGGGGGAAGACATAAGTGCGAATGTTCCTCCGCAAATTGCGACGCAAACCTTCAACCATCCTTTCGAATGATAATTTTCGCGCGCAATATTTCCCGGGGCTTGCGCCAATCACCGGCACCCCAGCCTTTATCTGATCTGATTTCAGTGGAAGGAGCCCCCGATGAGGTCACGGGCCATGATGAGCCGCTGGATCTCGCTTGGCCCTTCGCCCACTCGCCGGATGCGAATCTCACGATACCACCGCTCTAGCGGCAAGTCCTTGGCCACTCCATTGCCGCCATGGATCTGCATGGCCCGGTCCACGACACGTCCTGAGGCTTCGCTGGCGACCAGCTTCGCCATGGCCGCATCGGTGCGGAACGCCTCGCCGCGTTCCGCTTTTTCGGCCGCTGCCAGCGTAAGCCATAGCGATGTGCGGATATCGATCTCGTTATCGACGATCATCCACTGCACAGCCTGTCGCGTGGCCAGCGGCGCGCCAAATGTCTGGCGAATTTTCGAATATTCGATGGCCATTTCCTGCGCCTTCACCGCAACGCCTATGCAGCCGGCGGCATAGGGAATTCGCTGGCGGCTCAGGCGGTCGTTGGCGATGGCGAACCCTTTGTTGACTTCTCCCAGCACGTTTTCATCTGGCACGCGCAGGTTCTCAAATTGCAGCTCAGCCGGGCAATGGCCCGAACGCAGCGTATGGATGATCCGGCGCACATAAAACCCAGGCATGTCGGTGTCGACGATAAAGCAGGTGATGCCGCCGCGGCCCTTGCTCGCGTCGGTGCGCGCAAAGATGATGCCGAAGTTCGCCTTGTCGGCGTTGCTGATGAAGGTTTTGGAGCCGTTAATAACCCAAAACTTGCCGTCGCGCACCGCCGTCGTTTGGATAGAGCGCGCAGGATCGCTGCCGCCGGAGGGCTCGGTCAATCCGAAAAAGCCGCGCTTCTCGCCTCGAATCATTGGAACAAGGTAACGTTGCTTTTGGTCTTCGTTCGCTTCGTAGAGTTGAGCGAGGCCGGCGCCGCCGAAGACGCCATAGCAAGGCGCGTAAAGTCCGGCGCGATGCTGTGACATTTCGACTGCCATCAGCGTCCGCGTGACAAGATCGATGCCGGGGCCGCCGAACTCTTCCGGGATGTCGAGACCATAGAAGCCCATGGATTTCACCATGGCCACCAGACGGGCGTGGTCCTCGGGCGGCAGCTCGCTCGCGTCCGGATCGAGATGCGCCTCGAGTGGCACGATTTCCTCGCGAACGAAACGGCGGACCTGGTCCACGATCATTTTCTGTTCATCGGACAATCGCAAGTCCACTATCGTTCCTCCATTATCCCGGGTGCAGACGGCCCAGCGTTTGCGGATTCACATCCGTGTTCGCCAAAGGCAGCTTGCCATGGTCGGCCACATGCAACATCAGCAACTCCTGGTGGCGCGAGATGTATTGCATGTTCACTTCATATCGGAACTGGGCCGGCTTACCCGATCGGTCCTTGAGCCAACGCTCCAGTTCGCTCCGAAAGCCAAACAACGTCCGGCCGCCCGCATAACCGATGTAGAAAATCGTGCCGTCGGGCTCAGCGAGTTGGTAGACGCCGAGTTGTCCGGGAAGGCTGCGAACCGTCACCTCGTTCAGGTCGATCCATGGTTTTTCGAGTCGAATGCTCATGCCCGGCGCCTCTACTTTCCCTGGAAATTGGGTTGGCGCTTTTCGATTCTGGCGGCCATGCCCTCTTTGGCATCCGCGCTGGCGCTGGCCTGCATAATCAGCCGGTCGATGTCGTCGTGCGAGATGCCGTCGCGGAATTGCATCCCGCGCGACATGGCCGCCTTCATGGCCCGCAGAGACAGCGGCGCATTCGCGGCAATACGATCAATGATTGCAGCGGCCCTGGCCTCCAGCTCCGCAGGCGGCGCAATTTCAGCGATGACACCGAGTTCGTACATTCTAGCGGCAAGAAGTGGATCGCCGAGCAAGAGCATTTTTCGTGTCGTCACCGGCCCGGCGACTTCCAACAGTTTCTTGGTCAGGTACCAGGTCGGCGCAAGGCCGATCTGAGCAAGCGACATTCCAAAGCGGGCTGTGCTGCTGGCCACGACGATATCGCAGTGGAGAGCAAGCTCGTTGCCGCCGGCGATGGCGTCGCCTTGCACGACGGCCACAACGGGTAACGGGTAGCTCTCAAGTGCATGCAGCGTGGGCTCGATCGAGCTGCTCCCGCCCTTGATTTCGACCCGCGAGCGGAGGTCGAGTCCAGCGCAAAACACCGGGCCCTCGGCGCGAATCACCGTCAACCGCTCGCTCGACTGGGGAGTCTTGCCGAATGCCGCCGTTAAAGCGTCCAGCATTTCCGCGTCCAGCGCGTTGCGCTTTTCCGGCCGATTTAGACGTACGGTCCGGACCGCGCCTTTTACCTCGACTTCAACCTTGGCCATCGCTTCTTCCCATCTCGCTCCGTTTCTCACCTCCCGGTTTACAAAGAGGCGGCCGCCGCTGGGGCTAATTACGCGCCGCTGCTTGCGCCCGAAACCGGTAAGGCTCCTCACACGCGCGTCGAACCCGGCTTGCCACAATAAATCTACAAGCGATACCAGTGAAGATTTTCGGCTTGAGGATTTGAATTCTAAGTCCTGATAAACATCAAGTCAACGCGCAACGAATAGATTTGACGGAGATTTACCATCGGATTCCGGAGAGGTGCCTGCTGCGAGGCAAGCCTCTACTCAAAAATCCAACTCATCAGGAACTGGCCACTCGAAGCACAGAAGCCGTTTTCGACAACACGACGAAGTGACCGCTGCGATACGTTCCGGGTTGGCAAAAACTCGCTCAGTATCGCCGCAGCCGGGCATTGCAATCACGGAAGGGGCCAGAGCCGGTATTTACCAATCCAGGCAGCCCCTAGCTAATAGTATCGAGAGCCGTGGTATTATTTCCGCACGCAGGGTTGCCCGGCAAAGGTCCTGACCGGGAGCTTGCACTGGATGGGTTTCACGAGCCCTGCACCTTGGCTTTCCGGTGCGGTGACTCACTCAAGTCTGGTCCTCTGCGTCTTAATCTAGAGAATTGGAGATTGCTCAGCCAGCCCCCTCGATTGTCTGCTCGCGAGGCTTCGGCGAGGGCTTGTCTGGGCCGCCGCACATGTTCACACGTACTCCCGCCGAACTCCATACTTTGATTTCAAACGTAGACCAAGCCATCTATAACCATGATCGATGGTATGACGCCTTAGTCGCAACCTTAATGTGTCACCTACCGTACGATGAGCACGATGTTCATGAGGAATCTTTTCGTCGCTGCCGTTTTGGCCAGTGGCTCTACGGTGAAGGTCAGCGATTGCTCAACGATCACGCATCGCTCCCCGCCATAGAAGGCGAACACCGGCGTATGCACCAATTGGCTGCCCGCCTCCTGCTGGTATCTGCTGAGGGTAACACCATCGGAGTACAAGACTACGAGCTGTTCACCAGCGCCGTGAAAAGTCTGCGGCTGGAAGCCGCCACTCTAAAGCGTGAACTGGAAGACTTGCTCTCCCATGTCGATCCCCTCACTGGAGTCAACAGCCGAACTAGCCTCCTTACGGTCCTGCGCGAGCTCCAAGCGCTGGTGAAGCGCAAGGTCATGTCGTGCAGCATCGTGGTGATGGACCTGGACCACTTCAAGGTTATCAATGACACGTACGGACATCAGGCGGGAGACCGCGTTCTGATCGTCTCTGCACAGTACGTCATGCAGCATCTTCGTCCATACGACAAAGTGTTTCGGTACTGAGGAGAGGAATTCGTCATCAGTCTGCAAAATGCAACCTCGGAGGTGGCCTTGGGCATAGTCGGCCTTCTTGGCGAAGGGCTAGCTAAAATGCCCATTCATTACAACGAGATGCTCATTGGAGTGACAGCTTCGTTCGGTGTCGCCCAACTGGATCCGGATTTCAGTGTGGAACAATCCTTGGACCATGCCGACCAGGCCCTGTACGCAGCGAAGTCAAACGGACGCAACTGTGCACAGGCTTGGAAAGGGACCGTGCGGGCCTGCTGAAGGGACCGGATGCAAGCAAGAAAGAAATGATCAGGTGTCTACCCGCAGAATCTTAGCGGTGATAGAGCTGCCTGTGCCGTGCCGATCAAGACTTCGGTCGGAAAAAACTCGAATATCAAGTCCAGATCTCGCTCCGCGACACCGTAGAAGTAAATCCACCGAAGCTCTCCAGGGTTCTCGTTCTGAAAGGATTGCGTGATCAGTTGGATGATCGGACCCAATTCTGGTCGAGTCGCGGCGCATTCGGACAGAACCGAATTATGGAAGAGTAGGCGACAATACGTCAGAAACTTTGTCTGGCGCCTCCCAGAAGCCGGTTGATGGGCGCGTGGTCTAAGTGATCGATCTTAGGGAATTTTGTGTTGGCGAGAACCCTGGAAAACTCGGAACTCATCGATGAAATGCGCTTGAAATGGCCGCTATCAAGGGCTACTTGGCCCCAATCGACCTCCTTCCCCTAGTGAATCGTGTGCAACACATTCTGGAAGCATTGCACACGGCAGAAAGCCATTGGGGTAAGACCTACCTGCGTTCGGAAAAGTTCAACGAATCTCCCACGACCGAGACCCAGATTACCGCTGACGTCAGAGACGATGCCGACGCGTTCGAAATCGTTGTGTCGAGGGCAGCAGAAGCATACTGATGCGCAAGCGAGATGTCCAAAGCTGAAATTCCGGTTAAGGAACCACGTCAAACACCATGACTTGCGCCTCCTGCGGGTCCTTCGTCGAAACACTTAGATAGTACTTGTTGAGTTCGGGGACCAGTCGGGCATTCCTGGCGCCGGGTTTGGTAGGTATGTTTGCAAGCACCTCGTAGTGGTCCGCGTCCTTTTGCTGGACCACCGTGACCGCACCAACTGCTCCTCCCAAGTTTCCGCCCGGAGCATAGAGGCGGTGAAGGGTAGGATCGTAAGCCAGATCGTCGACGGAGTCGGCGGTCGGAAGGCTGGTGACTTCCTTGCCCGTGTCAGTATTCACAACCACCAATCTGGAAGGCTTGCGAGTAACCACAAATAAGCGATGCGTGGATTCATCGTACTGCATCGGCACATTTTCCAGGCCCGCGGTAATGGGCCAAGTCGTAACTAAGGCGCGTTTCTGGCGGTCCACCACTCCAATCACATTGGCAGTGGTCATGTTGACGAAAAGACGCGAGCTGGATTTTTCCAGCGCCATAGACTCCAGCCGGTTGGTATCCAGCTTGATATCCTCCAGCTTCTTACCGGTCACCGCATCCACGACACTGATGAGGCAGTACGGTGTGTGAGCTTCGCGGCCGCCGTTTACAATGTAGAAATACTTCGTGGCTGGATCGTATACGATGGGGTCTGCATCTATGCTCAACGGGGTGTGGCCCACCAATTCGAGCGTCTTGTAATTGTAGATCTTGAGCTCCGAGGCTTCTCCATCCGTAACAAAGATTTTATTCATCTCCGGGAAAGGCAGGACGTTGTGCGGTCCCTTGAGGCCGGTGATGGTTTGGATTTTCTTGTTTGTATGCAAGTCAAGAACTTCGATGACCCCCTCTCCATCTCCAGCAACAAAGAGCCGATTGCTTTTCACATCCGCACCCATGTGGTCCCAATGACGCGGGATACCCGCAAATGAAACAGTTTCGACAAGCCGGAGCGGCGCCTTCTCCTGAGCTGGAGACTTCGCTGCCCAAGCCAGCACCAACGCGAGAGCGACTAAAAGTTTCTTCATTTTCACTCCTTAGTAGTATAGAAAATTTCCGGCAGGCGGTTTAAACTGCAAAAGCCGCCGGGGGTCAAGCCAAATTGTTACATCGAGCTCAATATGCCGCGTTTACCGGGGCCCGGCTCGGCGTTGCCCGCGCGCTGATCCACAGCCAAAACCGGGTTCGGCTGCTTCGCAGTAGAAAATAGCCGATTCCGCAGAGATCCGCCCAAAGCGATCGGAGTTGTGCTTAATTCAATAACGTCCCGCAGGTCGATCATCTGCACTAGCTTCAGCAACACAACTAACCGAGCGGCGGAAACGAGCACTGCCATCTGTCTAAAGCTACAAACGTTTGGACCGGCTTCCTCATCCAACAAACATGATTAAAGTTTCGGTAATTTCCACATTCGATTACCAAGTAAGCTTCAGCGCGAACTGAATTTGCCTCGATGGGGTCGTCGTCGAGGTCAGCAATCCCGCAGTCCCGGTGGGTTCGCCATTTGAATCGAATATGTCCAACTTTGATACCGTTGGCGGAGAAAAGTTGGCGTGATTCAAGATGTCGAAAACTTCCACGCGGAACTGTGCGTTGAAGTTTTCCGAGATCCTCCTGCTTGGGTTGTTCTTGAACACCGAAAAATCGAGGTTCGTGAGGCCCGGTCCATAAATTATGTTGCGACCCTCGTTGCCTCGGAGGTTGAAACACTGGAGAAGCGCTGGGTCGCCAACTTTCGAATCGCAGCCAAACGGTGGCGCCGCATTATAGAAGGCCGCGTTCGGCGCGACCGGGATCGCGAAACACTGAGTCTTAACGTAGTTTGTGGTGCTCCTGGGATTAATGAGGGTGGCACAATCCGGACCCGTCAAACGATTGGGAAAGTCCCATGGGTCGCTGCTAGTCAGGCCCAAGGGATCGCCGTCACTTCCGAAAGTCGGGGTGAAGGGAACGCCGTCGTTGACCTTGAAGATAGCCCCCAGCTCCCAGCCGTTTGCTAGGAACGCCACTGCCCCAGAGGCAGACTTGCTCGTCGGGACGTGCCAGCTGCCATTGATCACCAGGACCCGAGGGATATTGTAGTCGGACACGCCACGGCTCGTTCTCAAATCGAACCAGTGAATGCTCGAAAATGCATTCGCCAACGTATCGCCGTTAGTCACCCCGGAGTTGTTGTCAATGCTCTTGCCCCAGGTATACGAACCCTGGACCTGCAAGCCATTGCTCATTTTTTTCACGATTCCAACTTCGAGCGCGTCATAGAAGGTGTTTCCTGACCAAGTTATGAAGCGGATGGCTCCCGCGTTCGCGTTCACCAGTTGCCCGGGCACGATGCTGGTCGCGGTGGGGTCGACTACGCCGCTGCCAATCGGATTGGGCCACAGATAGCCCGCGGAGGTCTTGAAAGGGATGACTATATTGCCATCGTCAACGCGAAGCGCCTGATGCACACCATGCGAGCCTGCATAGCCAACGACCATGGTTAAATTCCGGGCGAGCTCGCGCTGCACATTGAGATTCCACTGCATCACGTAATTACGCCGAGGCTGATGCTCGTTGTACTCGTATTCCAAGGATTTGACGCCGAGGGCTGCGGGCGTCAGTGTGCTAGGGAACGTGCCGTTCAATATGGACGCTTTGCTCGTAGCGCCGATTTCGTAGAATGGGGCTCCCCGGCCGACCATAGTTATGGTCGTATAAAGCATGGGGAGCACGTCAAACATCCCGAACCCTCCGCGCACCGCAGTCTTCCCATTCTTGAACGGGTCCCAGGAAAAACCTACCCGCGGTTCGAAGTTTCGCAACGTCGGGTTCAAGAAATAAGGGTTACCGAGATGGGGTGTGTCAGCAGTGATGGTGGGCAGGTTCGAGAGCTTTCCGTGAGCCTCTGACGGCACGGTCGAAATCTCGTAGCGGAGCCCTAGATTCAGCGTCAGGTTTGAGCGCACGCGCCAATCATCCTGAACGTAGGCGCCGACGATGGACTGACGCATACCACGCGGAGCGACCAATGCTGGAAAAGCTCCAGAAAAACCAGAAGGTTGGTTAGTAAGAAACGCAGCTAGCGACCCAAAACGAAAAATACCCTGGTAGTCGGCAGTGAGGTCGACTTCGTTGAGCTGGTCCCGTTCGAAGCCGAAGCCGAATTTCAAAGCATGGAGCCCTCTGGTCAGAAAAGCGTCGTCATAGGCTTGATACGAGTTCCATGTACGGTAGCTCTGAGGACCCGCACCCGGCCCAATTTGCGTAAGCCCCGAGACGAACGCGGCGGGCGCACTATGCCCGGGTACCCACCCCAGGGACGGGTCCCCTGCAAGAGAATTGATGGGTGTACTCGGCACGCCGCCCACACGATCCCGGTTGAAACCAATCCGGAAGGTGTTGACCAAACCAGGGCCAAAAATGTGGCTCTCTTCCAACACGATAAACTGCCGTTTTGCTATGTTGTTGCCCAGGACATTTTTCAGTAGATCGGGCGAGCCTCTTTGAGAGCTGTCAAAGCTATAGGTTCCGAAGAGGTTGTTCTTCTCCGAAATTTTATGGTCCACACGAACGGTGTAATAATTTTCGGTGACAACCTGCTGCCCTGCAAACGGGGCAGACGCCCTATCCCCATTGCCAATGAGGCTCCCCGTTGGGGGAGGTTCGAGACCAAGAAACTTTGCTACATTATCATTAACGCAAAATCCCGCTTGTCCCGGGGCCAGAAGAGTGGCACCCGTGGGGCACGGGCTTCCTGCCAGCAGCGGGGTAATAGCGGCCCCACTTTGGGGGCAGCCAGTCGCTTGCGTCCAACCTTGGAAGCTACAGCTGTGCTCGTCTTCCAGGTTCCCGCTCTTGTCGTGGATGATCCCCTGCCGTGCGGCCGCGGAGAGCACCACGGGACCGTTGGTAGTCCCGAGGGACTGTCGTATGCCCTCATAGTCCCCGAAGATGAACGTGCGATCCTTGCGGATAGGAGCGCCCGCTGCAACGCCGAATTGATTGCGCCTGAAAGGTGGTTTTGGAACACCATGGGCATTGTCAAAGAAATTGTCGGCATCCAGAGCGCTGTTGCGGATGAACTCATAAACGGAGCCATGAAACTGGTTTGTGCCGGAGCGCGAAATGGCGTTCACGACGCCGCCAGAGGTCTTCCCATACTCCGCCGAATAGTTGCTGGTTAGGACGCTAAACTCTTGTATGGCATCTACCCCCAAGTTCCCGCCCAGCAAACTGCCCGGACCGCCATTCGCGTAGTCGTTGATGCTAATCCCGTCCAAGCGGTAGTTATTTTGCTGAGGGCGAGCGCCAGAGATGCTCACCTGCGCTCCGTAGCCGCGGTTATTATCCCCAACGTGACTCTCTGCCGTAACAACTCCAGGTTGGAGATTCGCAAGGTCGGTCCAAGAGCGGCCATTCAGGGGCAACTCGCGTACCGTCGTCGCGTTGACCGCAGCGCTCAGCGTGGACGACGTCAGCTCGACTGTGGGCGCTTCCGTGGTGACCTCAACCGTTTGACTCACCTGCCCAACCCGCATCATGAAATCAAGAACCTGCTGAGCCCCTACCGTCAGCGTGATACCCTTCTGCACTTGCGTGCTAAAACCCGTCGCTGTTACACGAATCTCATAGGTCCCGGGCAATAGGTTGGGGGCTATGTAAAGTCCTGCGCCACCAGGCGAGACGGTACGGGTAACGCCAGTGGCCACGTCTGTGATGGCGACTTGAGCGTTTGGGATGACCGCGCCGGACGAATCCTTCACCGTGCCGGTGAGCGTTGCACCTGCAACCTGCGCATACGCCTGACCGGTCCCAGAAATACTGATGACCACAATCACGCACACCCAGGCAGCAGCACTAAATTTTCTCGCAAACATTCTAAGCAGCATCGGAATCCCTCCTGATTCACCGAGGGCCTGTGTACCGCACATTTTCTACCGAGATACTGAAGGGCCGAAAATCTACTTGGATACGTGGTTGGGAAAATGCCGACTCTGACCGGACGTGTATCACTCGGTGGCCAAACATGTCAAGTGAAATCGGCGCACCTTTCGGTAGCACATGAAGTGCCCGGTGAAACTAGCACATGAAATATCGGATTTTGAGACGCGACTACGGAATAGGATAGCGGAAGGTGTTGCTCGTTCGTTTGTGCCTGGAGGAGGGACATATTCGGAAGCAATCCACTTGGCCGCGTCAGGCCAAAATCGGAAACTTACCAGGAGCCGGCAGGCGAGTTCGATTAACGTTTGGGCCATCAGATTCCAGCAGAAGAAACCCTGGCCGAAAACCGCATTTGGGGTACCGATACGGCACCGAGGTTAGGACCGAGGGAATCTTGCGCTTCATGGTGTCCCACTTGCCCTTACACGACAGAAATTTCCGTTGTGAATCAGGATTTCTGTTTTGGACGTCCGCGATATGCACGGTTATACACCCGCACACGTCGGTCAGGGGCCAGATTGTTCGTCGCAAAGCGGAGATGTGGTTTGCCTTGGCACTTCGATGATTGTGCCCGGATCGCGGCGTACTCGGAAGTAATCCGCAGGGAAGAACCCACTGGTCGTTAACTGGGCATTCCCCCACCGGTGCCATAAGCCAGATACCGACAATCCGATTTCTCGGGACTTGCCGGCTGAGTTCACTCGACCGTTATGTTCTTGATGGCATGAGCGACCGCATCGTTGACGACGACCTCATTGCGGCTGTGGTCTGTGATGGCATCATAAAGCAGTTGCGTTGGTCCGGGGTTTATTTCCTTGTTGTATGCGTCGGTGATATCAGTGCCCATTTGTTGGAGCAACTTATCGGACTCGGCATGCAGATCGATGCCGGCGATGTCGACTTGTTTGCCCATGTATTTCGCGGCGATTCGCTCGGCGAGTTTGTCGGCGGTCTGGTAGTAATATTCCGAGATCTGACGATGGCCTTCTTCGTGTTCGATCACGTGTTGGGTTACGTCGGCCGGCACCCAAATAGTGATGTTGAGTTGCAGCGTCACCTTGATCTGCGAGATGGTGAGGGTCGCGTGCGTGGCATCGGTTTGCCGAGCCTGCCCGCCCACACTGGCATTGGACAAGAAATCGGAATCGCACTCCGCGTCTTCCCCTTGAGTCAGGGGCGGCATATCGGGCGGTCGTGTGGCCGCATCAAAAGTGCGCTTCGCGAAATTGACCGGCTGCTTGATGATTGCGGGTCCGGGCGTTTCCCTGAGCTGCCGGCGCGATGAAATGTCTTGCCAGCTGAGCCAGCCGAGGATAAGAACTCCCAGCAACACGCAAAGCACAATAGATCGGCGCGAGGGCAACATTGCCTCCGCTTTCTATTTTCCAAATAAGACCGTGCCGGAGCCATCAGTTTGTGGCGGCGGATGACGCGAAAGGTACTTTCATCGAACTCCCGAACCAACTCCGGATGTCCGATCTCTACGACCAGTACTCGCTGTTTATTTAAGGGTGTGCCTGGTAAATCCGGACTTCTACTTTGGATCCTGGCTCGGGGATTGCAAGCTTTCCTGCAACGCGCTTGCCTCTGCTGGCGACGGCAATGTAAAGCCGATTCAGCTCCGGCACATAAATCGACGTCTTGGCGCGGTAACCCGTCGGGATTTCCGCGATTTTCGAATAATGGTCTGCATCTTGCTGCTCGAATACACTCGCGCTGCCATCACCCGTAATGTAAATGCGTTTGCGTACAGGATCATAGCCCATATCGTCAGTGTTTTCAGCGCACGGCAAACTCGCAACGACTTTGCCAGTGTCCATGTCGAATACAAAAAGCTTAGGCGGGGTGTGTGTAGCGCTGAACAAACGATGGTTTGGCTCATCGAGGACCAATGCGTTCTCGCTCTTGGCTTCCGGTATCGGCCACCTTGCGACTAATTGACGAGTTTGCAGGTCAACCACTCCGATTTCATCCGGGCCCCGAAGATTGACATAAAGCTTTGCACCAGCATGGTCAATAGCCATGGCTTCGGACTTGGTACCCGGAAGCGTGATATCACCAATAAGGTTGAAGCTTTGTGTATCGATAATGCTAACCAGATGTGTCTTGGCGTCTTGTCCTTGTCCTCCACTTTCCACGTAATACCATTTACTTACTGGATCGTATACGCCCCCATCAACGTTGGTAGGCAGCATTATTTTGTTGAGGATCTTGTAGGTGCTAGCGCTTACCAATTCGACCGCTCCGGACTCTTCATCTCCTTCGGTCACGATAAGTGAATTGGGGCCCGGTAGATACTCTATGGCGTGTGGTTGTCCAAACCCGGCAATTGTACGAATCCGTCTGCCTGTTCGGATGTCAAGAACCTCGACTGTCTTATGATCCTCTGCAATAAGAAACAAGCGGTTTCCCTTGATGTCTGCGGCAAAATGTTCGAAATCACCCACATATCCCGGCAGGAATGTCGTACGTATCAATCGAAGAGGCTGATCTGATTGAGTGTGGGCGCTTACCGCTAAAAGGAATAGAGCAAGAAATAGCCTACACGACATTCTCATATGTCCCCCTCTTCAAGAAACAACCAAATCTGCGATCAATGACTTCCGCTTGATAGCATCCCGTTTGGGGCCTGTCAAGAACGGAGCAAAAATATGGTCATCAATGTTGACATCATGCCAGGTCGAGTATATAAACCCTGCCAAGGTATATCAGATACCTTCCGTAATCAGTCTGACATAGGCCCTGAACCGCTGCCCCAGCTGTGTGGGTCGCGACTTGTTATTTGGAGGCCCCATGATAGTCAGAATGTTTCAAAAAAACAAAATCGGTGAGATTACAATTTTCATGTCAGTGCTCCTGGCCATTGCTATTCTTTTCGCTACCCACGCCTACGCCCAGATCTCGGGAGCAACGCTCTCAGGCACGGTAATGGACCAATCCGGCGGAGTTGTTCCCCAAGCCGCGATCTCTATCAAGAACGTCGCTACCGGCATCACGCGCGCCAGCACGACGAGTACAGGCGGATTCTACTCGGTCCCAAATTTGTTGCCGGGAACCTATGAGGTAAGAGCCTCGGCCCAGGGATTTTCCACGGAATTGAAAACGGGCATCACTCTGACTGTAGGCGAGCAACAAGTGCTGGACTTCACGTTGCAAGTTGGCCAGACGAGCCAAACAATCGAGGTCACCACCGAAGCTCCCAAAGTGGAGTTGGCTTCATCGACTATCAGCGCCGTCGTCAATTCCACCACAGTTCGGGAGTTGCCCCTAAACGGGAGAAGCTGGACGGATCTGGCGACTCTCCAGCCGGGCGTCAACAGCATCCAGACCCAGCCCGATTTCAGTGCGGGACCCGACCGCGGCAAGCGCGGCTTTGGAAACCAACTGACCATAGCCGGGGCCCGCCCTCAGCAGAACAATTACCGGCTGGATGGCGTCAGCATCAATGATTACGACAACAGCGCTCCGGGAAGCGTTTTAGGTGGCGATTTGGGAGTGGATGCGATTGAGGAGTTTTCCGTGTTGACGAGCAACTACTCGGCCGATTATGGTCGGACGTCAGGCGGAGTGGTGAATGCTATTACGCGTTCTGGGACCAATCAGTTTCATGGAAGCGTTTACGAGTTTCTCCGCAACGACGCCCTGGACGCCGCAAATTTCTTTGAGAATGCGGGCGGCATCAAGAAATCATCTTTCAGGCAAAATCAGTTCGGAGTTGCCGCGGGCGGTCCTATCCGTAAAGATAAATTGTTTGTCTTTGCCGATTACGAGGGTCTCCGATACTTGAAGGGCATCCCCGCCAAGATTGATGTGCCATCAGATGCCGCGCGCAACGGATTCCTTAACTTTCCGGGCGCGACGGCAGATCCAACTCTATTTCCATCTGGCTGTGTCGCAACGGGAACTACAGACCAGTGCAAGGTGACGGTCGATTCTTCGGTTCAAAAATATCTGCCTTTCTGGCCCAGTGCAACCGTCACTCCACCCGGATCAAACACAGGCTCATTTACCTTTTCTGCTCGACGGCTTGTCAGTGAGAATTTTGGTACGATGCGGGTTGATGGCAAACTATCGGATAAGGATAGTTTCGCCGCGACGTATCTAGGCGACATCACTCCCTACAGCGCGCCCGATGGGCTCGATGCCGTTCTGTTGAGCACGAGAACGAATCGTCAGATCGGTATCCTGGAAGAGACGCATACCTTTCGCCCCACACTGGTGAATACCGTGCGTTTTGGGTTTAGCCGGGATGCTGCGTCGAACAATGTGGGACTAACCGCCATCAACCCTCTGGCGAAAGATCCCTCGCTCGCCGCCATTCCCGGGCAGTTTGCCGTGCAGGTAGTGGTGGAGGGGCTGACGCAGTTCACGGGTGGCTTAGGGGCAAACGGCCCCGGACAGTTTCACTGGAACTCATTTCAGGGATACGACGACGCCTTCTGGACGCATGGAACGCACACCATTAAGTTCGGGGCTGCCGTAGAGCGAATGCAACTGAACATAAACCAACTCAGCGAGTCGAGCGGGACTTTTACTTTTAAGACGCTCCCTGATTTTCTTCTCAACCAGCCTCATAAATTCACAGCAGGCGTCTCAGCGAACCCGGATGTAGGCCTTCGGCAAAGTCTGCTCGGTTTTTACATTCAGGACGATTGGCGCGCCCGTCCAAACCTGACGCTGAACTTGGGGCTGCGGTGGGAAATGACGACAGTGCCCACGGAAGTCCAAGGCAAGCTCGCAACTCTGTTTAACATATTCACCGACACGCTGCCGCACTGTCTGACCATTGTCACCGGCTGCGTGGGGGGTGGCCCCCTACTTCCGAATTTCACACGTCGCAATTTCGATCCGCGTGTGGGATTCGCATGGGACCCCTTTCATAATGGCAAGACTGCAGTGCGCGGGGGGTTCGGGATGTTCGATGTGCTGCCTCTGGTCAGCGTGTATTTCCCCTCCACACAAGGGTTTCCATTCCACACCACAGGATATCTGCAAAACGATACCTTTCTGCAAGGCAAGTTTTATGCGGGGCTGGCTCCGCCTTTCCCTGCGAAGTCCAGCGCGGCGAGTTTTTATGACCGACAGCCTCATCGCAGCTACGACATGCAGTGGAATCTCAATGTGCAGCGGGAATTGATGCGGAATCTGACCATGGTGGCAGGTTACGTCGGTTCGCGTGGCGTACACCTGCCGTCGGCGAACAATGATCGGGATATCGTGCTCCCAGTGTTGACATCTGCGGGGTATTTGTTCCCGAACCCTGTGGCCTCCGCCAATACTCTTAATCCCAACTTTGGCGACATCGGCGGCATAACTTATAACGGGAACTCTTACTACCACGCCCTGGAAGTGGGCGTTCAAAAAGCCATGAGCCACGGCGTCGCCCTCCAAGGGTCTTTCACCTGGGGCAAGAGCATTGATACCGGCTCGGCTGCCGGTATTGGCGATCAATTCTCGAATTCGATCGGAGCCCCACCTTGGTACGATTTAAGGTCGATCCGTGGTCTTTCCGACTTTAACATCGGCCGGAATTTAGTAGTCAACCTCACTTGGCAGGTTCCTTCTCCCAAATCGTTTTCTGGGGCCGCAGGATGGATCACGGGCGGCTGGGTGTTAGGCGGGATCTATAAAATAAGTGACGGCGTTCCGTTTACTCCCACCTTCGGCACAGACGGTGACCCACAGGGACTGAACAGTAGCGACACCTGGGATTTTCCGAATCGCCTGGCGGGTCCGGGATGCAAGTCGCTGGTCAATCCCGGAAATCCGAATAGCTATATCAAGACCGAGTGCTTTGCGGTGCCAACGGCCCCGAGCGTGGCCTTCTTCGATGGGAGCGGATCGAACGGGATCGGTTGCGATCCGGCCTTCGGCCAGAGCACGGATTCCACGGCTCCGTTTTATCTGTGGTGTTTCAACCTCCGCGGCAATGGCGGACGCAATATCCTGATCGGTCCCGGGCTCTCGAATCTCGACTTTTCGATCTTCAAGAACAATCCCATTAAGAAAATCTCGGAGACCTTCAGTGTGCAGTTCCGAGCTGAGTTCTTCAACATTCTAAATCGCGCGAACTTCGCCGTGCCAGTAACACCCGACCACACGGACATTTTTGATTCGACGGGCGCTTCATTGAATCCCCTCCCTCCGTTCAACGGTGCGGCCGGGGTTTTGACGTCGACCACCACGCCTTCGCGCGAGATTCAGTTTGCATTAAAGCTGGTTTGGTAACAGGATTTGTCTGAACTAGGGCGGCACACGCTGGACCGGCAATAAGCGAAAAATCCTCACCGAATCTTACGAGGGAGATGGATCGTGAATAAATTGAAAGCAACGACTTTGGTTACGGCACTACTATTTTTGATAGTTGGCGTTTGGGCTCAGAACAAATCGCCGCTTGCACTTAGGCAGACCATTCCGGTGCCAGGGCTTAATAAGGAGGGCGATTTTGACCACCTTACTATGGATCTCCAGGGCCAGCGCCTTTTCGTGGCCGGAGAAGATAACTCTGTCGTCGAAATCTTGGATCTTGGCGCGGGCAAACTGGTTCATACCATCTCTGATGTCAAGGCGCCGCACTCCATGGTGTATCGGGCCGATCTAAAAAAGCTCTTCATTGTGGACGGAGGGGCGGGAGAGGTCAAAATCTACGACAGCGAATCCTACAAGCCGATTGGAAGTATAAAGCTGCGGGATGATGCCGACTCCATGGCCTACGATCCTTCGACCAAATATATGTATGTCGTGAATGGCGGTGAAGGCGCCCATATGGCGTACTCCCTCATCAGCGTAGTTGATACGACCGCCGGAAAAAGCCTGGCCGATATCAAGATCGATTCTGACGCTGTAGAGGCGCTAGCACTTGAAAAGTCAGGGCCGCGTTTGTTCGTCAACATGACCGGTAAAGATGCCGTGGGAGTAGTCGATCGGGAAAAGCACACAGTGATTAAGACTTGGCCGATTGGGCAAGTTGCCAAGCACCTCATCGCGATGTCATTTGACGAAGCCGATCACCGTTTATTTGTCACAACCCGTACCCCCGGGAAACTGATCGTTCTCGATTCCGATTCCGGCAAGGTGGTGACTAGTCTTCCGTGTGTGAGCGACAATGACGACATGGCTTACGATTCCTCGAGCAAGCGCATTTACGTTTCGGGATCCGGATTTGTCGATGTTTATCACCAGAAGGATGCTGACCATTACGATCAAATCGCGCATGTTACGACCGCTTTTAAGGCCAGAACATCAATCCTCGTACCCGAGCTTAAAAAATACTACCTTGCCGTGCCCCATCGCGGGACGACCGCAGCAGCGGTTCGTGTGTATGAGGTGGTGCCCGATTAATGAACTCTTCAATATTTTGTGGGTGCCGTTCCAGATAATTTCTCTACGCCCACTTATCGGATTTGCCCAATGTCGCCCTGGCGAAATATCTGCGTGGCCCTACAACTTAGAATCGCGGGCGTTGGTAATCTATAGCCTCTCGCTAGTATCCAAATGAATGAACCTTGCGAGCTATGGAGCCTTATTCTTGTCTAACTATCCCGCTTATTAAGGGATTGACTACCGAAACCATGTCATAGGTTCAATAAAGTGATTGCCCTGAAGGGAAGAATGGCGCGCCCTAGAGGACGATTTTAGAACTTTTTGAGCGAGCCAGACTGTGGCCGAATTGCCATATTTCAGTCCATCCAAGAGCCTCTAACCCGATGTCGAACCTGTTCTGTCCCCGTTAATGGGATGGTCCGCCGCGGATCTCTAGAAGTCGCAGAGTGCGGGGCAAAGAGGCATCTCATGAAAATACATGAGAACTCATTCTCAATTGATCGCAAAGCAGTAAAACAACCCGGCGCCGCCTGAACTCACCAAGTTGTCTTGGCTGCAGCCCCTGACCTGACCGGGGTTTATTAGTCCAGCTGGAGTGAGAGAGAATTCACCTGTGATCGGACCGGCTTTTTTGTACCAACACTAAGGCGAGTTTTCGGCTGTTTGTAACCCAATGAGATCGCGGCTAGCCGC
>JBGOVX010000043.1:0-21679 GCA_041478355.1 Terriglobia bacterium
ATCCGGGTTGTGTGCATCTTATGATCGGCGCCAAATCCCGCTATCCCCCGGACCACGTTGGCGCCGGAAACGCCGCGGTAAAACAGGTAATCCAGGATTGCCGCGTAGAGGGCGTGGCCGTGATACTGCTGATCCTCGCCCACATAAATGCTCACTTTCTTGGCCGGCCCCGGACTGAGCATCTTTCCTCCTAGCTTCTACTGTTGACTTGGAACATATGCGTGTTGGGCGTCGCGGTCCAGGCATACTTTGACGAATGGAACGTTTTTGCCCGGACTTGCCTTCCTTGCCTCATCCGATGGCCCGCCCTGTGATTACACCGAGCCAAACCGCGATGAATCCAACCACAACACTCAGGAACACGTTTAAGAATGCGAACAAAAGCTCACCGTCGCGGATACTCTGGAAGGTTTCGAGTTCGAATGTAGAGAATGTCGTATACGCGCCGATAAAGCCGATCGGAATCAGGTATCGCCAGTTCGCGTTCCAATGCGTTCTCTCTGCCAGGATGGTAACAACCAACCCAATCAGGAACGATCCGGTTAAGTTGATCACGAACGTCCCGTATGGGAAGCGCGCTCCCATCCGGTTGCTAATATACCCTCCCAGCCAGAATCGCGCGATCGCGCCGATGAATCCTCCCACACCCACCATCCAGTATTTGTTCATGTAAGCTCTCGCAATCTATTCATGCAGTGCTCCCCGGTGAACCCGTTATTCACTAAATGGCGCGATCGAAAGAAACAACAATCAGCGCACGGATGATTTCTCCATGCGTCCCGCATGCAATTCTCATTCTGAATATTCTAAATTTTGGCAGGATTGTTGCCGGGCGCATGACTCCGCGACAATATCCTTGTCAGGAGTCATCAGCTGTCCCGGCTAATCGGACAGCGGTTATACGGCGAACTCCATCGCCTTCCCGATCATCCTACGGGAGCGAAATGGAAGTCAACCCTTCAGAACCGTAAATGTTCCGGGGGACAAAACCCGATCGGGGGACCCAATGCCCACTCAGTTCTTGCTCGCAACTTCATGGGGTACGATGCGCCGATGCGCCCGAATCGAAAAGAAACGGTTGCGGCACAGGGCGCATCGATACGTGGGTACATGAAGCATTCGAAACAGCCAAGCGAAGTCGCCTTGCCCATATTCGCGTGAAATACATTGCAAATCCAAGTTGCCGCATTTTTCGCAGTGCGCATATCGCGCGTAGGCGATGGGTACCGCCCACGCATAAAAACGCAAATCGCAAATCCGGCACCTCCAGGGCCGCAGCATAGCCGCCCCAACCACGTAATCTTTTATACTTCGTCTGCGAGAACGGCGAGGGCTGTCGCTATGGCAGCCAGGACAAAGCATCCGAATACACTCCCGGTAACATCGGCGGAAAGTATACTTGAAGGCAAACTCCGGCAACAAGGTCGAGTTTGGCGATGCCGCCGCACCGTGTAGAATATAGAGGGAGAGGTGGAGAATGGCGGATTACACGAGCGAGCACGCACGCGCCGGCATTAAGACGCGGCTGCCCCGCCTCGATACATGGCCTAATCAATTTCCCGGCTATCGGATTGTGACGCGCTTTCCTGAATACACCTCGGTGTGCCCAAAGACAGGATTGCCCGACTACGGAACCATCACGATCGAGTACCAACCAAGGAAGTCTTGCCTGGAATTGAAAGCCTTGAAAATGTACTTGCTGGCTTATCGTGATCTCGGCATTTTTTATGAGAACGCGGTGAACCGCATGCTTCGCGACATTGTTGCCGCAACCCATCCGGCCTGGTGCGTGGTGCGGGGCGAGTTTACGCCCCGGGGCGGCCTGACCACGACAGTGGAAGCATCCTGGCCGCAGGGCCTGCGCCGGCGCAAGACGTAGACAACCAACGACGGCTCGATGATAATTAAAACCTGAGAATGGTGTTGCCAGCGTTACTGGCCACCGAGGAGAATCAATGAGTATATCCCCTAGTGTTCCAGAACCATCTGAACATAAAGAGCCCTACGAATTCGAGGCGGCCAGCACGCCGCGATGGATCCTGGTGGTATTCATCGCCGCCTTCGGATTGATCGGGTATCTGGTCTATGCCGGCAATGCCGCGCGGACCAGGCTGGAAAACGATCTTGCGAAGGCCGCTTCTAGACAGGCCGTACTGGCCGCCCAGATTGATCAAACGAACTCACGTTTGGCTGAGATGAAAGCCCAGCAGGATATGACCACGCAAAAACTTGGATTTACACAGGCAGAGCTGGCGCAGGCGCGGTCGCTGGCGCAAAACATTCGCCAAACGCAAAAAGAAAGCGATGAAAAACTGACCAGCCAGATCGGCCAAGTAAAGCAGGAGACAGACACAAAGATCGGCCAGGTTAGCACCGATCTAACCGGCGCCAAAGGTGACATTACCGCAACCAAACAGGATCTGGAGGCCACCAAGGCAAAACTGACCAGCACGGTCGGTGACCTCGGAGTGCAGAGCGGCCTGATTGCGAGAAACCAGGAAGAACTGGACCAACTGAAGCGCCAGGGCGAACGCAATATCTTCGAGCTGCACCTTACCAGAGCGAAAACTCCAACTCGAGTTGGCCCCATTCAGATCACACTCACCAAAACAGACCCGAAAAAATTCAAGTACACGATGACGGTGGTCGCCGACGACAAGACGATTGAGAAAAAAGACAAGACGGCGGATGAACCCGTGCAGTTTTACATCAAAGGTGTGCCGCGCCCCTATGAAATCGTGGTCTTCGACGTGACCAAGGATAAAGTGAACGGGTACCTGTCTACGCCCAAGGACACTGGAACCGCCACGCGAGCGCAGTAGCAAGCAAGGCGCGGAGGCTCTGTGAGAAATCTCTCTTTCCAAGAAAAGAGGGATTCCTTGGCACGCAGCGTGCCGGATGGCGGATTGCAAGTATTAAGGCGCTGGGTTTGGCGGCGCCGTGCTCTGCGGAGCAAACCGGTGCACGGTCGAATCATCGGCGTCGGGTTCAAATACCCACACATCACGATTCCGGAAATATCGCAACAGCGGCGTGAGATCCATTCCCGGTATTTCCCGCGCCCACACGGTCTTGGCGTGGTCGATGTTCGCCTGGTTGTAAACAAACTCATTGGCCGAGTTGTGATCGGGGGAATATCGCACCAGGACGAGGTGCTCGCCGGGCATGGCGTCTAATTGTTGCTCCACTGTTTTGCGAAACGGATCATTCACCTGATCCTCGATTTGGAAGTCATCAGGATGGCGATTTCTCTGGCCAATGCACACCTGCAGCAGGATCGCGGAAAGAAACAGAAGCTCACAAGTCCCAAGCAGCCAGGACCGGCCGCTCAACAATGGCGCGATGCGTGAAAATCCAAGCCGCAATAATACAAGCGCGAGCACTGGCATCATCATCACGAGCAGAGAGTGCGTGTGAACCCAATCGAAAAGAAAATTCGGTTCAGACGTCACCATTTGTACGAAATAGACCGGCCCGATCAATAGGCTGTATAGCACGGCCAGCCGCGTCAAGCCGGCGCCGATGGCGTGACCTCCGATCTTCCAGCCGCGCATGCGACGCATGCATCGCAGCAGCAGCAGAAAAATAGTTGCCATGAGCGGCGCGGCGTAATGGGCGTGGTAGTACACCACCACCCACAGGCCGATCGCCGAAATAACGACTTGCGCCAGCAACAGGCGATTCCGGCGTTCGCCCAACAGCCAAGGAAGCGCGAGAAAGGGAACCAAAAGCGCGGGTCCGAGAAAGAATTGCCAGAATTCGGTCGCTTTCCACCAAAGCTGGCCTTTAGCCTCTTCCCATCCCGTCTGGTAAAGGCCGGGCACCCAATGATTGTAAAAGTCGTCGAACTGCGGGTTGGCATAGGTGAGCCTCGGCTTGTCGTGCTCCCACAGAAACACGGGCGCGGTGATATAGTTTTTCTGCTCGATGAAGTGCGGGAACACGATCGCGTTTCCGGTCACACGCCAATTGTAGTAGGCCACGAATCCGACGAAGCACACCAGACCAGCGACTAGAGGGAGAAGCACGCGTCTCACATTCGCTTGCCGCGCTGGAGCCTGCTGCCGCCAAGTCCGCCACAGCAGCGCTGCCACCACGGGAACACAGAAAATAAATCCTTCCAGAGGCCGGCTGGTGGCCAGGATTCCCGCTCCCAAACCGAAAACAACGGCATCGCGAGGCTGCCAGCGATCGAGGATGCGAGCCAGCGCGCCGAGGACCATCGCCGCGCCTATAGCCGCCACCGCTCCGCCCCAATAGCTGTTCATCCAATAACTGAAGATTCCGAATCGCAATAAGACCAGCGCGCCGCCGAGTAGCGCCCACTCCGACGGCATCCAGCCCTGCAACATCCACGTAATCGCCACGCACATGGCGGCAGTGCTCAGCAGGACGCCAATCCACGGATGGCCCAAGAGTTGTCCGATGGCTAGGACCATTCCTTGTGCCGGGGGATACATCGAAGCGTAAGTGGGCTGCTGCAGAACATGAAATGTGTCGAAAAAAATCCATAGGGGATGCGGGGGATTGGCGAGTCGGCCGTGAGCAAAAGTATCGGCAGCGAGCAGATAGCTGAACTCGTCGTGGACCTGGGGTTGCGGGACGCCCATCCACCAGAGCAGCGCCAGTCGAATCACAATCGTGGCCGAGCCTATGGCCGCCAGAGCCGCCCATTTATTTCTCGCAAACCGGGCGAACTGCTGCTCGATCCAGGCAAGGCCAGGCTCGCCCAATCCTGGCATCGGCCAAGCCAGCCCGAAGCAAATCGCAAGCACTATCCAATCTAGTTTTTGCACGGAGAATTCATCAGCCTGAACGGAATGACAATGTGTAGATTTTTTCTCAAACTGTCAGACTCCCGGCTTGGCTTCTCAATACGTTTTCAGTACCCAGGCCGCAATCACCAGGCGTTGGATTTCGCTGGTTCCCTCGTAAATTTCCGTGATTCGCGCGTCGCGGTACATGCGCTCGACCGGATATTCGCAACTGTATCCGTAGCCGCCGTGAATTTGGATGGCTTTGTGCGTGGCTCGCGTAGCCAGCTCTGAAGCAAACAGTTTGGCAATCGACGCCTCCATGGAAAACCGCGCGCCAGTGTCCTGTTTCCATGCGGCCTTGCGCACCAGGAGTCGCGCCGCGTCGATCTCGGTAGCCATGTCGGCAAGCATGAATTGAATGGCCTGAAAATCAGCGATCGGATGGCCAAAGGCCTGCCGCTGCTGGGAGTAGGCCAGCGCCTGTTCGAAGGCGCCCTGCGCGATGCCGGTGGCCTGGGCGGCGATTCCGATGCGTCCGCCGTCGAGGGTGGAAAGCGCGACCTTGTATCCCTCGCCTTCCTTTCCGATGCGGTTGCCAAGCGGGACTTCGCAATCGGTGAAGGAGAGTTCGGTGCATGCCGTGGCATGAATGCCAAGCTTCTTTTCTTCCTTGCCTACTTTGAAGCCGGCAGTGCCGCGCTCAACGATCAGCGCCGTGATGCCCTTTTCGCCTTTCGATGGATCGGTATTCACGTAGACAATGGCCGCGTCGGCGACGCCGCCATTGGTGATCCACGCCTTGGTGCCGTTGATGACGTAGCGATCGCCCTGGCGCACTGCCTTCGTGGTGAGCGCCGCGGCGTTTGAGCCTGCTTGCGGCTCGGTGAGCGCGTAGCAGCCGATTTTTTCTCCGCGCGCGAATGGCAGGAGAAATTTATTTTTTTGCTCAGCGCTGCCAAAGCGATGAATCGGATCGCAGAATAGTGAGTTTTGGACCGAGAGAATGACGCCGGTGGAAGCGCAGACCCGGGAAATCTCTTCGATGACGATGGAGTAGGCGACGTGGTCAAAACCCGCGCCGCCTTCGGATTCAGGCACCGCCACCGCGGTCAGGCCCAGCTCTGCCGCCTTGCGGAATGTTTCGCGCGGGAAATGGCCGGTCTGGTCGATCTCGCGCGCCAGCGGCTTCACTTCGTTTTCGGCGAATTCCCGCACCGTGCGCTGCAACAATTTCTGCTCTTCATTTAGATCGAGGTTCAACGGGTCACCCCGGGAATGATCACGGCCTCAGCGCCTGGCGCAGCTTGGCATACGTGGTCTCCAGCTCCTCGGGCTCAAGGCGCGTCTCGCCGATCGTGGTCATAAAGTTTGTGTCGCCTTCCCATCGGGGTAGCAGGTGCAGATGGAGATGATCGGCAATGCCGGCGCCGGCCGAGCGGCCCAAATTCATGCCCAGGTTGTAACCTGCCGGATGGTAGACCTCGTCAATCGCCGCTTGCATACGTTGGGCAAGCAGCATTATTTCCGCGGATGTTTCGGCGTCGAGCCGTCCGAAATCCGCGGTATGTGCATACGGAACGATCATGACGTGGCCCGAGGTGTAAGGGAAGCGGTTCAGGATAACGTAATTTTTAACGCCGTGCAGGAGGATGAGCGTTTCCTGGTCCCGGTTGGCAGCCGGGGCGTCGCAGAAAACGCATCCAGCATGTTTCCCGGCTTCGGCAATGTAGCGGTAGCGCCAGGGAGTCCAGATGTAATCCATAAGGGGCAGTGGCCGTTAATGGCGGACGTAGGCCGCTGGATGCGCCTTCAGACCCGCGGCCCTGCCGGCGAAGCACCGGTGCCAGGGGCGGAGGTCGCGCCGCCGTTGATGTGATCTTTCAGTTCCTTGCTGGGCTTGAAAAACGGGATGCGCTTGGGCGGCACTTCCACCTTGGCACCGGTTTTCGGGTTGCGCCCGGTGCGGCCGCGGCGCTGGCGGGTGCGGAAGCTGCCGAAGCCGCGGATTTCGATGCGGTCTCCGCTTTGCAGAGCGCCGATGATGCCTTCAAAAATAGTTTCGACAACGGCCTCAGATTCCTTGCGTGGAAGTTCTGTGACGCGGACTACTTCTTCCACGAGGTCTGCTTTTGTCACGGTGGTATCGGTCATCGATATATGCTCCGCCAAATTCTGAATTGCGCCTTCAGGGGACCGGGCAATTCGCTCCGCCAGGCCGCGCCGCTCGCTCGCCGGAAACACTTCCGCTGGCGAGTCGCCTTTGGTGGCATTTCAATATCACCAAACGAGCGTAAAGGGAAATGAAATTTACGGCTCCGGCCGGGAGGGGCCGGAGCATCTCTATTTACTACATAGAACGCTTGGCCATGATGGCATCGCCGATCGTGGCCTTGGCCGAAGATTTCGCCGCCCGGTAATCATCCATATCGCGGCGCTCCGCTTGTTTTTGCGCGCCGCGGTAGCTGAGTCCGATTTTGTGCTGATCCAGGCTGATTTTCACGATCTTGAATTCGTAATCACGGCCCGGATCGAGCAAGCCGCCCTTGATTGCGCGCTGGCTGGGGGCCGCGATTTGCGGCTTGTCGCCCTTGGGACGCCGCTCCTCGATCTCGGAAATGTGGCAGAGACCTTCAATTCCATCCGCCAACTCGACGAACGCGCCAAAGGTGGTGACGCGCGAGACCTTCCCGCGAACCAGATCGCCGACCTTATGTTTCTCAAACCAGCTCGACCAGATGTCGTTTACCTGCTTGACGCCCAGCGATACGCGCCGCGTGGCCTGGTCGATCTTCAGCACCTTGGCCTCGACGGCGTCGCCTTTCTTATAGACGTCGGCTGGGCTCTTGATCCGCCCGGTCCAGGAAATGTCACTGACGTGGATGAGTCCGTCAAAACCTTCCTCGATTTCCAGGAAGGCCCCGAATTCGGTGAGGTTGCGGATTTTTCCGTTCACCACCGTGCCGACCGGATATTTATCCGCGAGCTGTTGCCATGGATCGGGCTGCGCCTGCTTCATGCCCAGCGAAATACGCCGCTCGTTGGAATCGACGCCCAGCACAACCACGTTGACTTCATCGCCGACGGTCACGATTTTCGAAGGATGCTGCTTGCGTTTGGACCACGTCATCTCACTGACGTGCACCAATCCTTCGATGCCCGGTTCGACTTCGACAAATGCGCCGTAGTCGGTCAGGCCCATAATCTTGCCGGTAAGCTTCGTGCCGATCGGGTAGCGTTCCGGAACCGACGCCCAGGGATCGGGCAGCAGTTGCTTGCGCCCGAGCGATATGCGCCCCTTTTCACGGTCGTACTTCAGAATCTTGACTTCCACCTCTTCGCCTGGGCGCACCGCGTCGAGGGGGCTCGCCACGCGTCCCCACGACATATCGGTGATGTGCAACAGGCCGTCAATGCCCCCCAGGTCCACGAATGCCCCGTAGCCGGTGACGTTCTTCACGATGCCCTTTACGACTTGGCCCTCGGCCATCGAATCGAGCATGGTCTGCCGCTGCGCCTGCACTTGCTCGTCCAAAATCGCGCGCCGGCTGACCACTACGTTTCCGCGCTTGCGATTCATCTTCAGCACGCGGACCATGAGATCGCGGTCTTTCCACTGGTCCAGATCGCGCACCGGATGCGTATCCGCCTGTGATGCCGGCAAAAACGCGCGCACTCCGATATCTACCACCAGGCCACCCTTGATTTGATCCACAACTTTTCCGGCAATGTCGGCCTTGGTGCGATAGGCTTCTTCAATCTTGCCCCACACGCGGCGGCGGCGCACGCGTTGGTAGGACAGCAATACGTAGCTATCTTTGCGTTCACCGGTGCGCTGGACTTCCACCGGTTGCCCGGCCAGCAAAGGGAATGGCCCGTTCAATTCAGCGAATTCCTGCGCGGGGATCAGCCCTTCGGTCTTGCCCCCCAGGTTCACAACCACGCCCGCATCGGTAATGGCCACGACCTGCCCGGACTCAATTTCTCCCTCTGGCGGCGCCTGATGTGGCGAGGCGTACTGCTCCATGAGCCGTTCCATCTCGGCGGTCGATTCGGTCGAAGGCTCCCCAGATTCCGACAAGGTACTTACGTCGGAGTGCTCCACCGCGGCAACGCCATTGGGAGCAGGATTGGGTTCGGCGGGGGCAACAGTAACGGCGGCGGGTTCCCCGGAAACAACTTCGGGAAGAGGAGCTGGAACCGATGATGAATCGTTACTTTCGGCAGCGGCAGTCGCCGCTTTTTCGGTTACGTCAGTGGGGGTTGAAGATTCCATCGCCGATATGGCGGCGGTGGCGGATTGTCCGGTGGAAATTTCCGCACCGGGATTTTCGTTATCGGAAAACATCTTACGGCCTCCAGGAGGTCCAGCCTCGCTCCCCGAAGCTATGCCACGGGAAATCTTCCCAGTCACGGGGCAAGTGCAAGGAAGGAAATGCGGCTACCCACCCAGGGGCCGCACTGGGAGGATGATACCCGCGCCTTGTGTCCTGTGTCAATCAGACCGACCCGGGCCTGAGCTGGGGCACTTTGCAGTCATATTATTCTATTGGAAGCAGGTAGGAAGTAATTAATTACGAGCGGTTGAATCCCATGTGTCGCCTAAATCGGGGCTTTCTGGTCATCCTAAGCCGAGATTGTTCGTCCGTTTTATGTGTCTGCGCTAGGATGGGAGAATGGATCGCAGCGCAAAGCCGCGCAAGGTGGGACTTGCCCGGGCCTTATCGAAATTAGGATATTGCTCGCGCTCGCAAGCCGCCGCCTTGATTCACGCGGGGCGTGTCCGTCTGAACCATGCGACGCGGCACGATCCGGAAACGCCCGTGGATTTGCAGCGCGATCGCATCGACGTGGATCGCCGCATGGTTCGAGCAGGAACAAAAATTTACTTGATTCTGAACAAGCCGCGCGGCGTGGTCACAACCGCATCCGATGAGAAGGGCCGCGACACTGTCTATTCCTGCCTGGGCGACGCGCTGCCCTGGGTCGCGCCGGTGGGCCGCCTGGACAAAGCCAGCGAAGGATTATTGCTGCTGACAAACGATTCCGAATGGGCCGCTCGCGTCACCGATCCCAACACGCACCTGGACAAGACCTACCACGTTCAAGTCAACGCGGCCGCCGATGAAAAACTCGAAGCCGCGCTAACCCAGGGTATACGGACGGGAGAGGACGAATTGTTGCGCGCAAAACATGCGCGCGTGCTGCGAAAAGGCGAACGCAACGCGTGGATCGAGATCGTCCTGGACGAAGGAAAGAACCGCCAGATCCGGCGCATGTTGGAGCATCTGGGAGTGGAAGTGCTGCGGCTGGTGCGCATCGCCGTGGGTCCGCTGGTATTAGGCGGTCTCACCAAAGGTAAGGTCCGCGAGCTTACGGCCGGGGAAAAGCGAGCGATAGATGGCGCAATGAAAATGCAGGAAACACAACGAAATCGGAACGCGAAACATCAGTGACAGGTTTTCAGCTCGCGCCTCTCCCTCGAGGATCCCGCTCCGCAGAACGAGCCGGTCGTCAGTTAATCTTCTGACTCCTTAGTGACAATGTGGACGTCAACCGGCGGAGATTCACGCAAGAAACGGTACACCGCGGAAAGGTACAGGTACTTGCGCCAGTCGCGGACGGGTGCGCGGCCGAAGACCACTTGGGTGATATGTTTGGATCGCGCAAAATCCGCCACGGTGTCCGCAACGCTCCGGCCCTTGAGGCGAACCACATGCGCTCCCAGATTCTTGGCAAAGCGCAGGTTGGCTTCCAGGGCCTTGGTATTCTCATGTTTGGAACTGAATTGACGCTGCACATGAACCACGTAGAGATCCGCATCCATGCGCCGCGCCATTCGTGCCGCGCGCGCAATCAGATATTGCGCGATTGGATTGGATGAAACGCACACGGCGATGCGCTCCCGGACGGCCCAGTTTTCCCGGATGTCCTGGGCATCCATGTACGATTCCAGGCTGCGGTCCACCTGTTCGGCCACCTGGCGCAATGCAAGTTCACGCAGCGCGATCAAGTTTCCGCGGCGGAAGAAGTTCTTGAGCGATTGTTCGACTTTTTCCACGCTGTACACGTCGCCGCGCTTCATGCGGTTCTGCAACGCTTCCGGTGTGAGGTCCACCATCACGGTTTCGGTGGCAGTCAGCGGCACCCAGTCCGGCACGGTTTCGCGAACGGTGATGCCGGTAATGGCCTGCACGGTCGGAGCGATGCTCTCGATGTGCTGGATGTTCAATGTTGAGATGACGTCGATCTTCGCGGCCAGCAATTCCTGGATGTCCTCATAGCGCTTGCGGTGTTTGCCGCCCGGGATGTTAGTGTGCGCGAGTTCATCGACCAGAACCACCTGAGGCTGCCGCGCCAGGACGGCATCCACATCCATCTCTTCGAAGATAGTGCCCTTATATTCGATCTTTTTCCGCGGCACGATTTCGATCTGCGAGGCAAGGTCAGCGATACTTTTGCGGCCATGCGTCTCGACGACGCCGATGACCACATCTTCCCCGCGGCTGTGGCGGCGGATGGCCTCGCTCAGCATGCTGTAGGTCTTGCCGACGCCCGGGGCATAGCCCAGGAAAAGCTTGAAGCTTCCCCGCGCTTTTGGCTGCGGAGAAACCTGTTCCAGCCATTCTTCCGGTTTTTTGGGCAAGGGGCTATCTTCTCCGTCGCAGGTGCGTTCCCTACGCTAGAATATAAGGATGTCGCGACTTCTCGCCAGCCGGACATTCCGCATCGTCTTGAGTGTCGCCATTGTTGCCGCCATCACATTTTTTTACCGCCACTTCCACTCCGTGAACGAGACGACGGTGGCGCTTTCGTTTCTTCTCGCAATTCTAGCAGTTTCGGCCGCCTGGGGAATGGTGGTTGCCCTTTTCATGTCCCTGGCGGCGATGCTGGCCTTCAACTACTACTTCCTGCCGCCCGTTGGCACGTTCATAATTGCCGACCCTCAAAATTGGGTTGCCCTGGGCGCTTTTTTGCTTACTTCACTGCTGGGCAGCCAGCTTTCCGCCCGGATCCGCAAGGAAGCGGATGAAGCGCATCAACGCCAGCGCGAACTCGAACAGCTCTATACCTTCAGCCAGAAGTTGCTGAGCGAGGGAAATGTCATCCAGTTGATGAACGCGATACCCAACTACATTGTGGAGAGCTTCGAGGCCGGGGCCGCCGGGCTGTTCCTGCCGCAAAAAAACAAGTTTTACCGGTCGGGCTTCGGCGCCGCGCATCTCGACGAAGAGGCGATGAAGACCACGTTCCTGCGCGATGAAATAACGATGGACACGCAGCAGGCGCTTTATTTCGTCCCCGTCCGGCTTGGCGTGCGCCCCATCGCCAGCCTCGGGATGTCCGGCCCAAAGCTCACGCGACAGACCGTGGAAGCCCTGAGTTCCCTGGTGGCGATCACCATCGAAAGGGCGCGTGCCATCGAGCAACTCGGAGAAACAGAAGCAGAGAGGAAGGGCGAGCGGCTGAAGTCCGCGCTGCTTGATTCGATTGCGCATGATTTTCGCACCCCGCTGACTTCGATCAAGGCTTCGGTGACCAGCATGCTTGCTTCGGCGAATTTGGACCCGGCGCAAAGGCGGGAATTGCTGACCATCATTAATGAAGAGTGCGACCGTCTGAATCATCTGGTCGAAGAGGCCGCGGAGATGGCAAAACTCGAGGCGGGCGAATTCGAATTGCATTTCACGCCAACTCCGATCGAAGAGATTATTCAGGCAGCATTGACCCACTTAAAGGGCTCTCTCGCCGGGCGGGTCGTGAATGTTCGCGTCAGTCCGGGACTCCCTGCCGTACGCGCGGACCGCGATCGCTCCAAGGAAGTGCTTGCTCACCTTGTCGATAATGCGAATCTGTATTCGCCGAAGGACCAGCCCATCACCATTTCGGCGGAACTTACAGGAAACTACGTCAGCACCAGCGTGGCGGACAGCGGGCCGGGCATTGATTCCTTCGAACAAGGGATGATCTTCGACAAGTTTTATCGGGGCAAGGACCAGCGATACGTCGTGCGCGGCACGGGTATGGGGCTGCCTATTGCCAAAGCCATCGTCGCCGCGCACCAGGGCACCATCAGCGTCACCAGCCAGCTGGGTCACGGCTCGGTTTTCTCGTTTACTTTGCCGGTAGACCAGGGGCAGCAGGCGGGACAATGAGCGCAACAGCCATTCTCGTGGTGGACGACGAGCCGCAAATACGACGTGTTCTTCGCGCGACCCTTTCCAGTCACGGCTACGTCATTCTGGAGGCGAAGACCGGTGAAGAGGCCGTTGAATGCGTTCGCAAGGAAAAGCCCGGCCTGATTCTTCTGGATGTCAACATGCCGGGAATGAGCGGAATCGAAGCCTGCCGCGAGATCCGCCGCGCCTCCGACGTGCCCGTCATTATGCTCACCGTGCGCGGCGGCGAGCGCGACAAAGTCCTCGCTCTCGATGCCGGTGCCGATGATTACGTCGTCAAGCCCTTTGGAATCGAGGAGCTGCTGGCGCGCATCCGCGCGGCCTTGCGGCGATATTCGTCCGTTGAGGCGATTCCCGCCTTTGTTTCCAAAGAGATGACGATCGATTTCGAAAGCCGCCAGCTCACCGTTCGCAGCCGACCCGTGCATCTCACGCCGAAAGAATTCGATGTCCTCAAACACCTGGTGAGCAATCAGGGTAAGCCGCTGACGCACCGGCGCATCCTGCAAGCGGTGTGGGGACCGGACTACGGAGAAGAAACTGAAAACCTGCGCGTGGTGATCAATCAGTTGCGCAAGAAGATCGAGAGCGATCCCGCCCAGCCGAAATATATTCTCACGGAACCGTGGGTCGGCTATCGTTTTCAGCCGCCACGCGGCGACGCTGGGAAGACCTCCGTGCGGAAGATGTGACGTTTAACGCCTCGGGCGGACCGCATCGAGTTCCAAATTCAACTCCAGTACGTTGACACGAGACTCGCCCAAAACGCCGAACTGCCTCCCCTGAGTGTGCCTGGAGACGAGCGAACGCAAGTCGGTAGCGCTCATGTCGCGCTCGCGCGCCAATCGCGGAATCTGAAATTCAGCAGCCGCCGGCGAAATATCCGGGTCCAGGCCCGAGCCGGAGGCGGTCACTAAATCGACAGGGAGCGGAGCATTCGGATTCTCCACCTGCAGCTTTTGCACGTCGCCTTTCACTCGGTCCAGCAAAGTCTTGTTGGTGGGAGCCAGATTGGAGCCGCCGGTGGAGGTCGGATCATAGCCGGTTCCTGCCGCGGACGGGCGCGAGTGAAAATAGCCGGGGCCGGTGAATGGTTGTCCGAGAAGTCTCGATCCTACGAACGTTCCATCTTTCGTGATGAGTTGTCCGTTAGCGCGGTCGCGGAAGAATAGCTGCGCGAGGCCCGTGATTCCGAGCGGATAGATGACGCCAAACATCACGGTTGTCACCAGCGTGAACCAGAAGGCAATGACGAGATTTTTTTTCATAAAGGCCTCTCAGACAATCCCGAGGTAGGTCACCAGCACATCGATGAGCTTGATTCCGATAAACGGCGCGATGACTCCGCCGACGCCGTAAAGCAGCAGATTGCGGCGGAGCAGCGCCACGGCCCCCAGAGGCCGGTAGCGTACGCCGCGCAGGGCCAGCGGGATCAAAGCGATGATAATCAGCGCGTTGAAAATCACCGCGGATAGAATCGCGGACTCCGGAGTGCGCAGCCGCATCACATTCAAGACGCCGAGCTGCGGGAAAGCTCCGGCAAACATCGCGGGAATAATGGCGAAGTATTTCGCCACATCGTTGGCAACGGAAAAGGTCGTGAGCGCGCCTCGCGTGATCAGCAATTGCTTGCCGATTTCCACGATTTCGATCAGCTTGGTCGGATTCGAATCGAGATCGATCATGTTCCCGGCTTCCTTGGCGGCCTGCGTGCCGGTGTGCATGGCCACACCGACGTCCGCCTGGGCGAGAGCAGGGGCGTCGTTCGTGCCGTCACCGGTCATGGCCACGAGCTTCCCCTTGGCCTGTTCACTCTTGATGAGCGCCATTTTGTCTTCGGGTCTTGCTTCCGCCAGGAAATCGTCCACGCCGGCCTGGCGCGAGATGGCCGCGGCGGTGAGGGGATTATCACCGGTGATCATCATGGTCCGAATCCCCATGGCGCGAAGATGCTCGAAGCGTTCGCGCATTCCGCCTTTGACAATATCCGTCAGAGCGATGGCACCCAGCACTCTACTGTCCTTTGCGACAAGCAAGGGAGTTCCGCCACCATTGGAGATTTCTCTGACGATCTCCATGATCTCGGCGGGAACTTCGTGGCCCTTCTCCGCCACGTATTTCGCAATGGATTCGGGAGCCCCTTTGCGGATTTGGTGGTCATCCATGTCGACGCCGGACATGCGCGTCTGGGCGGAAAATGGAATGAAGGTGGGATTGTACGGCGCCAGCTCACGGGCGCGAAGCCCATATTTTTCCTTGACCAGAACCACAATAGAACGTCCCTCGGGCGTCTCATCTGCCAGGGACGCAAGCTGCGCGGCGCCGGCGAGTTCCACATCGGTGACATTCAGGCACGGATGCAGAGCAGTCGCCTGGCGGTTACCCAGTGTGATCGTGCCGGTTTTATCGAGCAGAAGTACATCCACATCGCCGGACGCTTCTACGGCGCGTCCTGACATGGCGATGACATTTCTCTGAATCAGCCGGTCCATTCCCGCAATGCCGATCGCGGACAGAAGCCCGCCGATCGTCGTGGGAATTAGACAGACCAGGAGAGAAACAAGGACAAAGATGCTCTGAGGCGCGCCGGAATAGATGGCAAACGGCTGCAGGGTCACGACGGCGAGCAAGAAAATGATCGTCAGCCCAGCCAGAAGGATATTCAGCGCGATTTCATTGGGCGTCTTTTGCCGTGTGGCGCCTTCGACAAGATGGATCATGCGGTCGAGGAATGTCTCGCCGGGATTGGACGTGATACGAATCTTAATCTCATCCGAGAGGACGCGCGTACCACCGGTCACGGCCGAGCGGTCTCCGCCGGATTCGCGGATCACCGGCGCGGACTCCCCGGTAATCGCGGATTCGTCCACCGATGCCACGCCCTCAATCACCTCTCCATCTCCGGGAATGAATTCTCCGGCGATCACCAGAACCACATCGCCCGCGCGCAGCGCCGAGCTCGCCACAACCTCTTTGGAACCATCCGGGTGCAAACGGCGAGCTTCCGTCTCTGCTCGGGCTTTGCGCAGCGTATCCGCCTGCGCCTTCCCGCGCCCTTCAGCCATGGCCTCCGCAAAGTTGGCAAAGAGAACCGTGAACCACAGCCACAGCGTGATCTGCAAGCCGAAACTGATCTGCCCCGCGTGGTGAAGCGCATTCCCCACGAGTTGAACTGTAGTGAGTACCGCGCCAACCTCGACCACAAACATAACGGGGGTCCTGGCCATCGTCCGGGGGCTTAATTTGCGAAATGAGTCCACTATCGCCCGAGAGAGAATCTTCGTGTCCGTGAGCGACTGTCTTCTAACTTGACCGACTGGATCCATAGTTACCTCAGAAGGATTTCCCCGCAGCCATCAGCAGGTGTTCGAGAATGGGCCCCAGACTGAGAGCCGGGAAGAAAGTGAGCGCACCCACGATCAGAATCGTGGAAACAAGCAGAGTCGTGAAAAGCCCCCCGGTTACGGGGAAAGTACCGGCCGATTCCGGGACAACTTTCTTCTTAGCCAAGCTTCCGGCGATCGCAAGCACCGGAATGATCATGAAGAATCGGCCAAGCAACTGCGCGAGGCCAGTGCTGGTGTTGTACCACATCGTGTTTACGTTCAAGCCGGCAAACGCCGAGCCGTTATTACCGGCGGAAGAGGTGTAGGCGTAGAGAATTTGAGAGAGTCCGTGGGGTCCCGGGTTCGAGATACTCGAAGCGCCGAAGGGTTTGACCAATGCAACTGCCGAAAGACCGAGAATCGTAAACGTCAGGATGAGAATCGCGAGCATGGCCATCTTGACGTCGTAAGACTCAATTTTCTTGCCCAGGTATTCCGGAGTTCGACCCACCATCAGTCCGGCGATAAACACCGCGAGAATCACAAACACGACGATGCCGTACAGTCCGGCGCCCACACCGCCAAAGACAACCTCGCCCAGCATGATGTTGATCAACGGAACCATCCCGCCAAGCGGCGTGAACGAGTCGTGCATGCCGTTCACAGCGCCGCAACTTGCGTCCGTTGTTATGACAGCAAAAAGCGCGGAGTTCGCAATCCCAAAACGCACTTCTTTCCCTTCCATATTTCCGCCGGAGTGCAAGGCGCTGGTCTGTTGATTTGTGCCCAGAAGCAGGGGATTTCCTCTGGCCTCCGCCCAGTACGCTGTCGTCACACCCGCAAGAAACAAGAAGGCCATGGCCGCCCACACCGCCCATCCATGCCGCTGCGCGCCGGTCATACGGCCTAGCGTGTACGTGAGACCGGAAGGAATTGCGAAAATCAGCACCATCTCGAAAAAGTTGGACAGGGGTGTGGGATTCTCGAACGGATGCGCGCTGTTGGCATTGAAAAATCCTCCGCCGTTGGTTCCGAATTCCTTGATGGCCTCCTGCGACGCCACGGGTCCCTGGGCAATGACCTGTTGGGTCACCGTTTGTGTTGTGGTCTTACCGTCAGCGCCCGTCACTTGCACTGTCTGGGGTTCGAGGAGTTGCACCGTCGTGTAGGGCTTCAGGTTCTGTACAACGCCCTGGGAGACCAGCATCAGGGAGCCCAACACGCAGACGGGCAGAAGAATCCACAACAGGCATCGCGTCGTGTCCACCCAAAAGTTTCCGAGCTTATCGGTTTCCTTGCGTGCTATGCCGCGAATGACCACGATGGCCAGGACGATACCCACAGCCGCAGAGACGAAGTTGTGATACGCGAGTCCCGCCATCTGCGTGAGATAACTCATCGTGGATTCGCCGCTATACGCCTGCCAGTTGGTGTTAGTGGTGAACGAGGCCGCGGTGCCAAACGCGAGACCCGGTTCCAGATTCGAAAAGTTCTGCGGGTTGAGTGGAAGCCATTTCTGGGTGCGCTCGATGAAGTAGAGCAGCGCCATGGAAACGCCGCTGAACAAGAGCATGGCGATGGCGTACTCGGTCCAGCGCATCTCATGTTTTTCGTCGACGCCGGTCAGGCGATAGACGATTCTCTCGACTGGCCGCAACACCGGATCGAGAAATGTCTTTTCCCGGTTGAACACTCGCGTCATAAAAATGCCTATGGGTTTGGTGACCAACAGGATCACCGACAGATAGAACGCGATTTGAAGCCAGCCATTTGCCGTCATGGTCAGAATTCCTCCGCCTTCAGCAGGGCGTAGAGCAAATACCCAAACAGGAAGAGACAAATGATCAGCACCACTGCATCCGCTTTATTCATAAGGTCGCTCCTATTTCAAGCGTTCGCACACGCGAACGTAGAGGATGGCTGCTCCGAAAAACAGCGCCGTTGCGGCGATGAAAATGATGTCCAGCATGATTCTTCCTCTCCTCCGGCTATAACATTTGGTTTTGATGCCTTACCAGGATCCCTGCTTCTGCCCCCACTGCCAGATCAAGCCAGCCGTTGCCTGTCCTGCTCTAGTGTACCGATCCGTACTGAAAGTTTCCCAACAAGATCCCGCGACTCCTCAACCCTTTTTTTGAAGGGCCTCCTGGCCAGCGGGCGATCGTGAAGCGGCAGCTTGTGATTGCCCATGCGCAGTGCCAGACGAAATCAGCGTTGCCTGGTGTGATTCAAATGCCTTGGTTTTCCGCACCATAGTAACTCCGTTTGGCGATGCGTGATTCGGGGCGGACGACTCTAACGGGGAACCTTTCGGAATCATGACGGCTACGCGCCTCGCCTGCATCCCGTGGACTCCTGAGCCGGAACCCTGCCGATGAGTACAACTGGTTCGCTTCAACTCGCGGGAAAACTGCAGCAACGCATACACCATGAACACTAGAGCAAAGCTCACGAACGTTAAGAAAACCCACATCACTCTCACATTTTCTTGTTCAGCCGAGACTGCTCTTGTCTTTGCCGAGTAGGCGGCCTGACAAGGCTCAGCGACATTTCCAAAGATGAACTTCAACAGTTAAGAAAGTCGTGATGAAGCCATAAGGATTTTATAAAGCGGTTTGATCTCGGGATTTAAGACCTGCGCGAAAAGATTCAACACAAGCGATGTATCCGGTGATTGGGGTACCCAATTTCTTGGGCAGAGACAGCGACCGGGGCAGCTTGGCCTGACCGGGGATTTTTGTATTAGGTGAAATGAGAGAGGATTCACCCGGGAGGAAGAACAGTCATACCAATCAGGAGGTAAAAGAAGATATTCCGACAGTCACTTCCCTGCCGCGTTTTTGATTTCTTCATGTTGCGTAAAGCGCGGTCGTCATTTCCGATCATTATTTCCGACCAGCGGCTACAGCTCTAGCCACTGTGGCCCATTCCGGTTTGCTTACGCCCCGATGCGGACGTGGGAAAGGGAATGAAAAAGTCCGAAAATGTTCAGGAGCCACAAGACTACGCCAATCACTACGATGCCATTCAAGATCGACTTGATTGTTGCCTGCATCGGTATGAAGCGATTGACCAGCCAGAGCAGAACACCTACTACGATGAGAGTCTCCAAAATTTGAAGTAAAGGCATAGTCTATTTATCTCCATTGTAAGAGGTCCGCACGTCGGCTTGCCCCGAAGGACTGCACGAGCTCCTGCGCTACCCGAGAATTGTTATCGTCGGCGGGAGTGCAACGGAACCCGATATATCCGGTCATGTTTAGACTAAAGCGTGTCGGCCTTGTTATTTCCTCGGTTCTTGCCTCCCACAGAGATATCTTAGAAGCAGCGAAGAAGGAGGTCTGTTCACTAATGAACACCTTCGAACCACGGATTGCTCAAATTTGGATTGGTAGAGAAAAACACGACCTGTTCAAAAGGGTACATCTAATACTCTCTCCTGAGTTCAAGCTGCAAACGAGGGATTCTCTATGAAGCGAGTTAGAGTTATCGGCACAGCAGTTCTGTTATTGATTTTCGGACCCACTGCTTTTGGCTATGCGCAGCAGGAACAGCGAAACGACAAGCAGGACAAGCCGGAAAAGCAAGCCGAGCCCAAACAGCAGAAGGGCCAGCAGCAACAGCAAAACCGGAACAACCAACAACCCTCTCAACAACAACAGCCAGACCGGAACAACCAACAACCCTCTCAACAACAACAGCCAGACCGGAACAACCAGCAACACTCCCAGCAGCAACAGCAAAACCGGAACGACCAACAACCCTCTCAACAACAACAGCCAGACCGGAACAACCAGCAACACTCCCAGCAGCAACAGCAAAACCGGAACGACCAACAACACGCCCAACAACAGCAGCAAAACCGGAACAATCAACAACGCGCCCAGCAACAACAGCAAAACCGGAACAATCAACAACGCGCCCAGCAACAACAGCAAAACCGGAACAATCAACAACGCGCTCAGCAGCAACAGCCAGAGCGCACCCAGCATGCACAGCTACGCAGCACGCCACAACAGCAGCGTGTCTGGCAGCGGCAACAGCAGGGTACCTGGCAACAGCATCGCGCCCACAGATGGGAGTCCGAGCACCGCACTTGGCAGCAACGCGGCGGCTACAGGGGCTACCGCGTTCCAGACGACTATTTCAGGAACAACTATGGCCGGGATCACTGGTTCCGCGTCTACAGCCTCCCCTTCCTGGTGGTGGGCGGGTTTCCACGCTTCCAGTTCGGTGGCTATTGGTTCAACTGCGTCGATCCGTATCCAGAATACTGGGGAGTCAATTGGTACGAAACAGATGATGTTTACGTCGATTACTTCGATGGCGGGTATTACCTGTACAACCGTAGGTTTCCTAGTCGCCCCGGTATTGCAATTAGCATCTCGTTTTAGGTGGTCCACAAACCGAGACGGCAGTATCCTAAACACGCGCCCCACTCCCCGGACCCAAGAAGAGTCCAAGGAGCGGGGGCGCTTGTTTCACGCGTATCGCGACAACATCGAATAACATGTCAGGCATTGCCTAATTGCCACGCGACGCAACTGGACGTTGTTGGAGCACCCCTTGGCACCGTACAGGCGCTCCTAGACCACGCATCGCCCGAGTTTACTCGGCACTTTTCCCGAACTCTTTTCGAGAGCAACCGCGTAGCGAATTCGAGTTCCCCGGGCCGTGGTCCCTCGAGTTACTTGGGCGCCGGTAAACCAACCAATGCCGCCGACGCGGGCCTCCACGTCCCCTTCTCCTTCGCGAATATCCTGAGCACCGTGGCCTCCGATGTAACGGCGAGCTTGCCACTGGCATCGATGGATTTGAAAATAGTGTGGTCCGTGGCAAGCGCGAGGTTTCCATACACTGCCATCAATTTGAATTCTTGAGGATTGGGTCCAGTGCCGGGAACAGAGTCGGGGTGGGCGGTAGCCCCTGCCGTTTGCGAAGCAACCATCTCTGCCTTGGTTTGGACCTGACCATTTGGATAGATCTCAAAGAACTGATCCAGCCAATACTTAGCCCGGAAATTAACACAATCCTGTTGCTTGGCCTTATGATATTTCCCGGCACACAGCCACTGATTGTTGACGTCTTCCAGCACCTTTTCCAGATCGTTCCAGCTTTTGTCACCTTTCATCATCGGCTGTTGAGCTGACGCCGGAAGCGAAAAACCCGAAAGAGCAAACAAGACCAACACCCACGCATATCTCATGCTGAAGCTCCTCTCATTTTCCAAAAATTACCGCCACTCCCTAAAATTCGCTTCATAACACACACCTACTTCTTCGGCCACAAGACGCCCTGTTCTTCTTTGGTCACCGGGCCCAGGCCTTTGTAAACGAACTTCTGCAGGCGCTGTCCGCGATAGGTTTCGGTCGTGTAGATGTTGCCCTTGGAATCGGTGGCGATGCTGTGCACGGCATAG
>JBGOVX010000155.1:0-9111 GCA_041478355.1 Terriglobia bacterium
GCGCCCGTCGGGCATCTTCTGCCCGATCCGTCCGGCTCTTGGCTCGCCGCGTCAGTTCCATAAGCTCCGAATTCGTCAACTTGATCGCGTCTCGCATGGACGCCATTATAGTCTATAAATGGTTGTTACAGTCAACTAGGCTGCGCCGCAGACCAAAATCAGGCATCCGCAAACTAGATTGTGTTGCAATCTAGTTTGCGCTGCAAACCAAATTCGCCCTCCGCCTAAGCCCTTTTGTTTCATGGGAAAAGTCGAAAACGCCGCCCTGAAGGACGCCGGCGATCCGACCGCGCGGCGTTCTGCTTGACACGCGAGCGGTGCGGGTATAGGTTCGTCGCACGCTGGTCGGAACCCTGGAGCAGGTCCCTCCCTTTTCGGGTACGCAAGATTCGAAGATCGAACGCGGGCACGTTTATGCGCGATTTTCCACTCTTGCGCAACTTGGTTCGATTCTCAAGTGCCGCAGGTCGGTAGAGTTTCCGGCTGGCCGAGGAGGATACGATGTCGAAGCGTAATTTGGGACTGATTGTTGCTGTATTGCTCGTGTTTAGCGCGCCGATAGCTCTGTCGCAGATGGAGATGGCGCATCCCGTTTATACCTTCGTGAGCCAATTCCAGGTGCCGCGCGCGCAGTGGGCGCAGTTTGCCGAGGACACCGAGAAAACTGTCAATCCGATTCTCGAACGCCTGATGGCTGATGGCACCATCACCGGCTGGGCGAACGCCGAGACCCTTGTGCACACGCCGGACGGCATGACACATAGCACCGCCTGGTCATCTACGAGTCTTGCCGGCATCATGCGCGTGCTCGATGAACTTCGCAAGGGCGGCCCGCGCGCCAGCCAGATTGCGGCCACCAAGCACGAAGATGTCCTGCTGCACTCTGTGTATTCCCACACCAGCGCGGTTTCCGGCGGAGGCGCCGGCTACCTGCGCGTGAACTGCACGCTGACCCAGCCCGGCAAGAGCGACGATTTCGTCGCCACCATCAAGAAGTATCTGGGTGCGACGTTTGAAGACCAGTTCAAGAAAGGCGTAGCCACCTCCTACGCGATGGACGAACAATACGTTCTCAATGGGCCGGGGTCGCTGCGCTGCACCGTGGTTACGTTCTCCAACGCCGAGAACATGAATAAGTGGGCCGACGCCATCGCCGCAACATTCGCCAAGATGACCCCGGAGGAAAGCAAGGCCTTTCAGGACGGTCTGGCAAACTCCACTGTGCCTAATAGCCGCCGTGATATTTTGGCGCGCATCACGCATTCAGCGCATAAGTAAAGAAAGAAAAAGCGCACAGCCAGATTCATCGCGCATGAACCGCGCGATGGAGAAAAGGCGGCTGCGCCACAAAAACCTGCAGAAAAAAAACGAAGAGAGGGCACGATGTATCGCGCCCCTACCGGCGACGTTGTCCGCCACGGCGGGCGACCCTACACAGACAAAAGGCGAAGACGCGGCGCTTACGGCCAGATGACGGAGCGGTCAATGGCGGCAATGCTCGTGCGGCCGGTGAGCACCATGGCCATCTGAAATTCGCGCTGGAGGATGTTCAGGACTTTGGTGACGCCGGCTTCGCCCGCCGCGCCCAGTCCATAGATATACGGCCGCCCGATGAGCACGGCACTGGCGCCGAACGCTAGGGCCTTGAGCACGTCGGTGCCGCGCCGGATCCCGCCATCCACAAAGACCGGGACGCGACCGGCAACCTTGTCCGCCACCTGGGGCAGGGCGTCGATGGTGGCGGGCACGGTGTCCAGATTGCGCCCGCCGTGATTGGAAACCATGATGCCCGCGACGCCGGACTTGACCGCGCGATCGGCATCCTCGGGATTGAGCACGCCCTTGACCAGCAACGGAATTTTGGTGAAAGAGCGCAGCCACTCGATGTCTTTCCAGCTCAAGGCCGCATCCAGCACGCTGCTAAAAATCTCGAGCGAGCCGGTGCGCATGCCGTCGGCGCTGCCACCTAACTTCAAACCCTTCAGGTTTGGCAAGGGCGGCAGCTTGACGTCGGCGCGGGTCTCGCGATTGCGCGCGCCGGTGACGGGAGTGTCGACGGTAAGGCAAAGCGCGCGGTAGCCGCCGGCTTCGGCGCGCTGGACGAGGTCGCGCGTGAAGCCGTGATCCGTCTGCGCGTAAAGCTGAAACCACAGCGGAGTCTTGGCCACGGCGGACACTTCTTCGAGGCTGACGGTGGAGAAGGAACTGAGCACCATGGCGGCGCCGGTCGCGCCGGCGCCTCGTGCGGTGGCCAGCTCTCCCTCCGCGTGGGTCAACTTGTGAGCGGCGGTGGGCGCGAGAAGAATCGGGAAGGCGTGCTGCTGGCCAAAGAGAGTTACGCGCGTGTCGAGTTTCGAAACGTCCACGAGAACGCGAGGCTTGAGACGAATGCGTTGGTAGGCTTCCTTGTTCCAGCGCACGGTGAGCTCATCGCCGGCGCCGGCGGTGACGTATTCCCAAGCCATCGCGGACATCCTGGCTTTCGCCAGCGGCTCGAAGTCCGCGAGGCAGATGGGTTCCAGGCCGGCTGCAGAGACCGCCTGCGCGGGCGCACGCGAGTCCTGGGCCAACGTCTTCGCGGGCGGGAAAATGCTGGCGGCGGCTAGTGCGCCGGCCGATGCCAGAGCCTCTCTTCTTGTGAAGGGCACGAAAAACCTCCTGGAAATACGTGAAGCCGGTGCTAAGGAATCGGAATTGCTGTTTGCCCGGCCCTATGCATTAGAACGTAAGCTTGAGGCCGAATTGCATGACGCGCGGATTGTTTACGGTGGAATTAATCGCACCGAAACCCGAAGCAGCGATGTCGGCATATCCCGAGACTTGGCTCACGGGGAGACCAAACTGAGGGTGATTGAATAGGTTGAAGAACTCCGCCCGGAAATTCAAACCCATGTTCTCCCAAGGCAGCGCGAACTGCTTAATAAGCGAAAAATCCGAATTGACGAAGCCTGGTCCGGAGACTGGGGCTCGAGAGGCGTTCCCCAGTTCGCCATTGGCCGGGAACGCGAACGCGCAAGGATTGAACCAGTTCGCAACTGTATGCACTTGCGCTGGGCAACCCGGACCGCCTCCACCCTTGTTGGGATCGCCCACCAGGTCGGGGCGGATGAAGCTATTTCCATTGTTCTGGAAGTTCACGCCAGCCCCGAAAGGGGCGCCGCTAAAACTGAAACCGTTAACGCTGTTGACGACCAACACCGGGAATCCTGTTGTGATTTTCTCGATAACCGTCGCCTGCCAGTTCCCGAGGATGGTATTGACGGGACCGCTCCAATCGCGGCCAAAGCGTTTCCCCTTGCCTATGGGCAAGTCGTAAATCACGCTGGCCGTGAAATTGTGGTTGAGGTTGATTTGGGAGAGCGCCCAATCCAGTTTCTGCCAATTGGGCAGCGGATAGTAGGTCGCGCCAATGGTAGTCCCCAAACCATCCGTGGGGCCATCATCGTATGTGCGCGAATAGGTATAGCCGATCAAAGCATAGATACCGTATCGTGAGCTCTTGGTTTCGGCTTTGACCTGCAGACCATTGTAATGGGCAGTGCCTTGATCGCTGATATTCGCAATAGTTGAAAACGGAAACGCCGGGTAGGGTAGGCCGATAGCCTTTCCCCCTGGTCCGCAACCCAAGGTATAACCGGCGACCGTTCCGCACGCCGTCGGAGTGGCAACGTTGAGGTTGTTGCCAAAAATGAGAATATGAGAACTGCGCGAACCCGCATATCCGACGGTGAGCACAATCTCGCCGGGCAACTGGCGCTCGACGTTTACATTGAATTGTTGGACGCGGCCAAGCTTGAAATCGGTGTTCTGGGCCAGAATGGTGCCGCTGAACTTGGTCGGATCTGTTGGCATTGAATTGAAAGTCTGGAAGCCGGTCTGTGCCGAACCTGCTGAAAGTGCAGTTGGGAATATCGGCTGGGCGGAGGGCGTCAAACCATAGGTCTTAGCACAGGCAGCGTTGGGAAACGTGCACGCGCCACCAAAGCCAAAAAAGTCGGATTCGGCATAGTAGGGTGGATTCTGCCACAAGCCTTGCGCTCCCTGGCTCCAGGCAGAGTCGTGATAAATGGCGTAGCCCGCGCGAAGCACGGTTTTCTCTCTACCCCACGGTTTCCATGCCAAGCCGAGGCGAGGCTCGAAGGCGGTCTTATCGAATTGGATCCCTGCCCACTTATCCGCGCCCATACCGGAAACCTGGAACGTACCAGTGGCAGGATTGAAGTTCGCCTGGCGATTCTTAGCTTCGGAGATCGGAGTCGTCAAATTCCAAGCCAGGCCGAGATTTAGTGTGAGGTTGTTGGTGACGCGCCAATCATCCTGAACGAACGGACGGAAAGTCTTCCAGCGGCGGCCGGTGGTGGTGCCGATGAAAGTTTGATCGTGAATCGCAAGACTCGGCAGGCCGAGCAGAAAGTCGGCCTCGGCATCGTTGGTCCACAAGCCACTCAAAATCCAATAGCCATCCTGGAAGCCTTCCGTTTGCACGTTCATCTGATTCGCGCGGATGGAGCCACCTACCTTGATGTCGTGCCTGCCGCGGATCATATCCAGCGTGTCGCCTATCGAATAGACGTTGGTGCCGCCGACGAAGGGCGAGAAACCCCGGTCGCCGAGCGACCAATAGCCTCCGCTGAACTGCGTGGACGTCAAACCGCAACTGATAAACGGCGCAACGCACTTGTTGCTCGCATTGCAGTTTAGATTTGCTCCGGGAATCTGGAATATTTGGGATTGACAACTCCCCGTGCCCTGCGACGTGATGTAATTAAAAATACGGTTGTAGCCCCCGCTGATCTGGTTGACCGTGGTCGGGGAGAAAACGTGCGTCTCGGAGAGCGCGATGTTCCGGCCGTGGTTGATAATTCCCTGATTGCTGCCAAAGGGATTGGCCTCGGCAAAAGAGCCGGGCCCTCCACCGCCTGGGACGACCGAGGTGGCCTGATCGTAGCTGAAGCGGCCAAAGGCGCTATCGGAGTTGGAAAAGCTGTGGTCGAGCCTGAAATCAAACTTGGTTTCCTCGAGGGAGCGGACAGGCTCGTTCACGAAGTTGTAAAAGCTAGCTACGTTGGCGGCGTTCGGAGCTGGGTAAAGATTGATCATTTTCGCGGCGAGGGGATTGATTAGCCCAGCGGGAATTTTGTTGCAGTTACTGGCACCTTTCGCCTGACTCCCGTCCGCGCCTACCGGCATCGGATTACCTGAGGCATCACACTGGAAATAGACGTTAGGGAACGTGGTGGGAATTGTGGACGCGCCCAGCACATTAGGATTGATGAGAAGCCCCATGGGTTGACCGAGGGCGTTAAGGGTGAAATCAGCGTAGGGCTGCGTAGCGCTGGGACGCATAGCACCGCTGGGGACCAAACCCGTGAAGGTAATGCCCTTGCGCTGGTACTTTTGCTCGCCATCGAGAAAGAAGAAGGTCTTATTCTTGCGAATAGGCCCTCCGAGGGAGCCGCCAAACTGATTCAAGTTGAACTTTTCCGGCAAGACGGCGAAAAAGCTCTTGGCGTCCAGCGAGGTATTACGCAGAAATTCGAACAGCGAGCCGTGAAAATCGTTCGCTCCGGATTTCGTCGTTACCAGAACGGTTGGTCCCGCCCGGGTTCCGTATTCCGCGGAGTAGTTGTACGTAAGAACCTTAAACTCCTGAATGGAATCGATGGAAGACAGGATCGCGATGCCGCCAGCCGTCAATTCGTTATTGTCATTGCCATCCAGAAGCCAATCCGTGCTGTTGGCGCGGGAACCTCCGACCGAGAGAGAAAACGATCCGCGAGCGGAAACTTCGCTGCTGGCGGCTTCGTTGAAAAAGCTGACGTGATTGGTTTCCTGGACGGTGCCGGGGGTGAGGGTAGCAAGTTGCACGAAATTGCGCCCATTCAAGGGCAGCTGCGTGACTTGCTGCGCAGTGATGACCTGCCCGAGCGAGGGATTGGTAGTCTCCACCGCAACTGCGGAGGCAGAGACTTCAACTTTTGAAGAGACCGAGGAGGGTGCGAGCGTAAAATCCAATTCACGTGCCTCGTCGATCTGCAGCCGGACGTCTTTGCTCTCGACGGTCTGAAAACCCTGGAATTCGACACGCAAGGTGTAAATCCCTACCGGCAGCAAAGGGATGAGGTAGTGGCCAGCGTCATCAGTCTTGGACTCGCGAGATACACCGGTACCTTGCGAAATGGCCGTGACACTGGCTCCCGAGATGGCTGATCCCGATTTGTCTAAAACGGTGCCGGAAAGACTGCCAGTCGCCTGGGCGTACAACATTGGTGAGATGCAAAGCGAAAACGCGCATACTATCACCAGAAGAAAGATTCTATTCCTCATTGTCAACACCCCTTTCGGCAACCTTCGTTGGTGCGATTGAAACATCGGGAGGAGGCGGAGCAGAATTAAAGACTCTGTACGGACTTCAGCGGCCAATTCCCTGCTCGTCACGCGACACCAATAACAGCATGTTCCGCTTCGATGCAGAAACAACCCCCCAGACTAAGTTGCGCGTAGGCTAGCGTTCGAATTGGAGAAGTGTCAAGGCAAAAGTAGGGTTTGGAAATAGCGGTGCGGTGGAAAACTCTGTTCGCCACCATCGCAGAGGACAAGATTTCTTTGACTGAGCAAGCCGCTGAGGCCCGCGTTCCCGGCGGCATCCGGCCGGCGGGAAGATAACACGATGGGATGTCAGCTATAATCACGGCCCGTGGAAAACATTCTCGATTCGATCCGAGTGGTGGAGCTGACCGAAGCGCTGGCCGGTCCGTATTGCGCGATGCTGCTGGGAGATTTTGGGGCCGACGTGATCAAGGTGGAGCGGCCGGGAACCGGCGACCAATCGCGGGGCTGGGGCCCGCCGTTTGTGGGGAGCGAATCGGCGTACTACCTGGCGGCGAATCGCAACAAGCGATCGGTGACGCTCAATTACGATCATCCGCACGGCGCGGAAGTGTTGCAGAAACTGGTGGCGAGCGCGGACGTGTTCATCACCAACCAGCCTTCCGTTGCTTCGCTGAAGAAGCGCGGCATCGATTATGAATCTCTTTGCGCGAAGCATGCGCGCCTCGTTTATTGCAGCATCACCGGCTATGGATTCACCGGGCCCAAGGCCGGCCGGCCCGGTTACGATATCCTCGCGCAAGCGGAAGCCGGGGTGATGAGCTTCACGGGGGAGCCCGGAGGCGGGCCGATGCGCTATCCCATCGCCATCGCGGATATGACTTGCGGGATGTATGCAGCGATGGGGATTCTCGCGGCGCTCTATGTGCGCGAAAAGACGGGGCGAGGACAATTCCTGGACATGGCGCTTTTCGATTCGCAATTGACGTGGCTGGCGAACGTGGGAAGCAGCTACTTGAACGCGGACGTCTCGCCGACGCGCTGGGGCAACGCGCATCCGAACATTGTTCCGTATGAGATGTATCGCGGGAGCGACGATCGATATTTCGTCGTCGGCGTGGGCACCGAAGCGCTGTGGCAGAGATTCGTCCAAGTGCTGGGCCTTCAGGATGACCTAGGGCGGGATGAACGATTTCAGACGAATGCGCTGCGCATCAAGAACCGGGAAATCCTGATTCCGCTGCTGCAGAACCTGTTTCGAAAGAGTCCGGCGCAAACCTGGCTGGGAAAACTCGCGGAGGCGGACATTCCGGCCGCGCCGATCAATACGGTTTCCGAAGCGGTGAACGATGCGCAGACGCGCGCGCGCGGATCGATCGTTCAGATGGAGCATCCGGCGATGGGCACGGTGAAGAGCATCGCCAATCCGATCCGATTTTCGAAGACACCGGTGAGCTACCGATTGCCGCCGCCGCTGCTCGGCGAACACACCGGGGAAATCTTGAGGAGCCTGGGCTACACGGCCGAAGAAGTGAAGAGCATGGCAGGCAGCGCGGCCACTTGAAAAATCCCAGTACCTGCGCTGCTTGTTGCTACACAAATTGCGGCGGGCGGCGCCTTTCCTGGGAGTGATGGCCTTCGCAGTTTTGCCGCGCATCACTCCGGCGCGCGTCTGCGCACTTGCCGGCCTGTCTGTTCCTAGTCACGTGATGCTTTGGCGTTTTGCGTTTAGCGGCTGAGCCTCGCTGTCCAAAAGAGAATGATACTTAATCGTTGTCTGAGGGACGCACCGCGCCACGAGCGCGGCCAAAGAGACGGCTGGCCCATTCCGCCCAGGGAGCGGCTTCGAACTCCGCGAGGTAGGAATACGCCACGGGCACGACCAGCAAAGTCAGCAACAAGCAGAGCGTTTGCCCGCCGATAATCGTCACGGCGATGGAGGCACGCTGCTCTGAACCGGCGCCGATGCCGATAGCTACCGGGATCAGCCCGGCAATGATGGAGAGCGTGGTCATCAGAATGGGCCGCAAGCGCACGCGATTGGCTTCCAGGATGGCGGATCCCACCGGCATGCCTTCCGCGCGCAGCCGATTGGTGTAGTCCACCTGCAAGATTCCATTTTTTTTCACAATGCCGAGCAGCAGAAACATTCCCAGCGCGCTCCACAGACTGAGCGCGCGCCCGGTGATCCACAACGAAAAAAGCGCAAACGGCACGCTCAGCGGCAGCGTCAGCATGATGATGAAAGGATAGGTGAAGCTCTCAAACTGCGCCGCCAGGACCATGTACATGAAGATGGAAGCGAGCAGCATGGCCAGCACAAGATTCCACGTGGTCTCTTCGAGGACTTTCACCTGTCCCGAAAAGACGAACGAATAACCCGGCGGAAGCCCCACTTCCTTAATGGCCTGCACGGTGTGCGCGGCGGCAAGGTCGAGAGGGTAGCCGGAAGCCACATTGGCAAACACGCTGACTTGAAATTGCCGGTTGTACCGCCAGAGAGTCGCGGGTCCAACGCCGCGCGCGATGGACGCCACATTTTCCAGCCGCACCTGTCCCAGCTTAGTAGACGGCACCATCATGCGCGCGAGAACGTCGGGATTATCCCGCTGCTCCGGCAAAAGTTGCATGGTGACCGGATATTGCTCCGAGCCTTCCTTGAACCGCGTGATCTCGTCTTCGCCGGAATAGAACAGCCGCACGGCATCGCTGACGTCGGTCATGCGCACGCCGATGTCCGCGGCGCGCTGCCGGTCCACCTTTACCTGCAGCTCCGGCGTA
>JBGOVX010000258.1:0-3430 GCA_041478355.1 Terriglobia bacterium
TAGTCTTTGTCGATCAGGATCATGTACGACCAGAAGACCACCAGATTTTCTTTAGCGGATCAGTTCCGTATAATCTCGACGGCACTCCAATCCCAAATTTGGGCGGCGGATTGACGCCATTGACTCTGGGCGACGCAAGTAAGGACGTCGTCGTGCAGCGATCGTTTTCCCACCTGCCGTTCAGAACAAAGAAGTATGAAGATTTTTTCGACAAGATTGAAACTTACGTCACGGTTATCGGTGGACCGGCAATGCACCTCCACGGTGCGAATCCCTACACATTCAGAACCGTAGAGAATGCCCCAGACTCCGTGTTCAAATTTCATGACACGCTGACGAGTCGGGCGGAAATAAGCGACCTTGCAGCCAAGTTCAAGAATGACGTCATTGCGATAATCGGGATCGGAGGTACCGGATCGTACATTCTCGATTTGCTCGTCAGGACGCCAGTGAAGGAGATAAGGATCTTCGACAAAGATCTGTTCTATGTCCACAACGCATTTCGATCGCCAGGCCAGACTCGCGAGAGTGAATTCAATAAGCCGAAGGTCGAGATCCACAAAGCGCGATACGACGACTATCGGCATGCGATCAGAGCGGAACAAAAATTCGTAGATACCACATCCACAACCGACTTCGAAGGGGTGACTTTCGCTTTTGTATGCGTGGACAAGGGTTCTTCCCGCTCAGGCGTTTTTGACCTGTTGATCGCGAAAGGGATCCCATTTATCGACGTCGGGATGGGGCTAGATCGGAATAAATTCGATAATTCGTTAACCGGGATGCTAAGGACTACGTACTTTTCCGCCCAGGACGCACAGAAAATACGCGACATGCGTCTTGCCGACGTTTCGGATGATCCCAACGACATATACAGAAATAACGTCCAGCTGGGCGAACTCAACGCACTGAATGCGTGCCTGGCGGTCATCAAATTCAAGCAACTGCGAGGGTTCTATTCGAGCGAACCAGATTCACCTTTTCATTTCTTGCTCGATATTCAGGATCTAAAGATCGTCCACTGAATGAAGATTAAGCTCCAAAGGGTGTACAAAATGCCTAAAGCGCTCGAATGGGGCATTCTTTATGTGTCAGAAGAATATGAAATTGCAATGCATGTGTGCCCTTGTGGCTGCGGCTCGAAGGTGAGTACGCCACTCGGCCCCACAGATTGGAGGTTTCACGACGACCGTCGCGGGCCTTCCCTGTATCCGTCAGTCGGGAATTGGCAGAAGCCCTGCCAGTCTCATTATTGGATCAGAAATGGTCAAGTCGTTTGGGCTCCCAAGTGGACGCAAGAACAAATTCTGGAGGGACGCCGGATGGAGCAGGAGCGCAGTGCTGCGTATTTTGCCGAGCGCGAGCGGAAAGGCAGCCGTCCTTTGGCGAGGTTGTGGCGATGGCTTACACGATTACTCCAATGATTCCTGTTGTTCCTTTATCTCGTGATTCAGTAAAAAGTACATCGAGCCACTAGAGAACTCGATTTCGTCGCTGAATTTCTTGTCAATCTCTCGCTCTAGAAAAAAGAACAAGAGCAGAACGACAAATTCGACAACAATTCGCGGAACTTTTTCGGTCCCTGGAGGAAGAGAAGAAGGCAGCCTAGAAAGCGGTTCGAACGAATTCACAAGAATAACCCTCACGGGAGAAGATTGAACCGGGAACGGTAAAGCCAGGCTGTTTGGAAGCATTGAAGGAGGCCAGTTCTTGAAAGAGAGACGCGCGTTGCAAGACGCGCGTCTTTCCACTACTTGGAGATGGGAAACAGCAGGACCCTTGCTGCCGGTGTTTGCAGCCCGACGATGCTGATCGAAGCTAGGATGACCCTCCGCGACTTACGCTGCGGATCACCATCCCACACCACGCATGGCTCAAGATAACGCGGATGGCCTCGGTGCGATTTCCACTTGAGCGTGCCGAGATCGCCCTTTCTGACCTGCCAAGCATCGTCGGATTCCATGGTCTTCGAACCAAACTGGGCCTTGACCACTACCGCGATTGCCGCAGCATTCATGTGCTTTCCTTTCTGGCAAGCTCATGCTGCGGGGCGAATTCTCCCCACAGGGAGAACCCGCCTTGAGATTGGGAACTGCAATTCATCCTACGGGCGGATACAAAGTTGTCAAGGTGGCTACTTTCTCTTCCGAGCCCAGAGTATCGGAAGGCATTGTTCCAAATGGTGGGTGAGTTGGATTGCTAATACCTGCCTGAGGCTTTCGGCGTACGCTTGCGCCAAGCGATGTCCCTGTGCTCTCCGGTCATGCTCAAGCCCGGCAAGGAATACGGTGGCGTGATCGTAAAACTTGACGGCGCATGAGTCTCGACTTTCATTCCGACCGTGGGTAACGCCATGTGGTTGTACCAAATATCATTCTCGGCCCGATGTATGACCCACGAGGCCGTGCAGAAATAGGTGTCGCCCTTTGTGCTGGGAGCGATCAATTGTTTGGGTGCGCGGTACGATGCATACCCGATGGGCTTCTCTGTCGCCGCCGGTCTCTTCAAATTGTAGATTGAGCGCCCGTTGACGGAAAACGCCATGCGCTCGACATAGCCGTTATCACTGTCATCCACGGTAATCTCCTGGACGTACGGCTGCTTCTGATCGGTGGCGTTGCACAACTCAAATTCGCATTCCACGGCGGCTTGTACGCCCCCGGAGGATCGCTTCAAATCAAGACGCAGGACGTAGTTTCGGCGGAAGAGCTTTATCTCCCGGCCAATTGCGATGATGCGGCTGAGTACCGACGAGGCAAGCTCGCCGCTCCGCGTCGAGCCACGGTCTGCACCTTTGGCCTGGGCCTCCGACTCATCGATGTCGAGCCATTTGTCCAATTCAGACTTGAGCGCGAATACTCGTGCCTTCGGCCCTCCGGTCGGCCTGCGGTGCACAGGCAGAAACCGTTCTTGTTCGTAGTGCTGGGCTGTTCGGGCATCACACCCGAGATATGTTCCAATCTCGTCCCAACCCCTCAGTACGCCTTCCAACGAACACGCTCCCAATCACATCTTTTGCGCTCGGCAATTCAAGCATAAAGCTCACTGCAATGCTTCCGCCGCATATTACCGCTTTCGACCGCATATTGCCGCAACCGTAACGGGCCGCGCCCCGGGTAGATTCACCGTGTGCAAGCACATTTGATACTCGCCGCCTTGTTGTGCTGGCTTTGCATGCCGCACAACTTCGTCCGCCTTTACGGAATCCATGCCCCTGCTAACCTGATTAAACGCTTCGATCAGGTCGATATCGAAGCTCCCGCCGCTCGTTCCCTCTCCCCGTACTCACGTGAAACCAATCTCTACATGAAAGGCGTGCTGTCTTACATCGGAGGCAAGAGCAGAATCGCCAAAAAGATCATCGAGATATTTCCGCACCACAAGACCTATGTCGAGGCGTTCGCCGGCGGTGCGCAGGTGCTCTTTCACA
>JBGOVX010000143.1:0-9668 GCA_041478355.1 Terriglobia bacterium
AATTCGCCTACAGTCAATCCAAGTGACCCGAAAAATAAAAAGGGCCCCATGACCATCGCCGCCGCCGGCAGCTACACCACCGGCAAGGAAAATTCGGAGGGGCGCTTCGTGGTCATCGGGACTTCTTCGTGGATTGCCAACTCGTTCATCAATTTCAACGGCAATGGCGACCTGGCGATGAACGTGATGAACTGGCTCTCCTCGGACGAGGATCTGATCTCCATCCGGCCGAAACCCCAGGAAGACCGCAAAGTCACCATGACCAAGGCTCAGTTCAATTGGGTCCGGATCAGCAGCCAGTTTTTGCTGCCGGGGGCGCTGCTGCTTGCAGGCGTGTCGGTCTGGTGGCGCAGGAGATAGTCTGGTCTTCTAGCTGGCTGTTGCTAACTCAAATCACCGCAGGACAAATACAATGAAAATTCGACAACTGGTCATAGCTGCCGTCGTCCTGGCAGCGCTCGCCGCGACACTCTACTGGTCCAATCGTCGCAAGCCAACCGAGGATGCCAACGCCGCTGCCGGCGCTCCGGTCAAGATATTTTCGCTCAATCGGGATGATGTCTCGAAGGTGGAAATCAAAAAGAAAGGCGGAGACGACGTCGTCGTGAGCAAGGCAGGTCCCGACAATTGGAAGATTACATCGCCACAATCGCTGAATGCCGACCAGGTTCAGATTTCGACCGTGCTGTCGACTCTCTCGGTCATCGATGCCGATCGCGTAATCGAAGAAAAAGCAGGCGACCTGAAAATCTACGGCTTGGCGGAACCATTCCTGGCAGTTTCCGCCACAACCAGCACTGGCGCCCCGCAAAGTCTCCTGATCGGCGACGATACTCCGGCGGGCAGTTCCGTCTATGCGATGCATGCAGGTGATCCGCGAGTATTTACGGTCTCCAGTTACACAAAGACAAGTCTGGACAAAGGCGTGAAGGACCTGCGCGACAAGCGCTTGCTGCCTGTCGATTTCGAGAAGGTGAGCAGCGTGGAACTGACCGGCCCCAAGCTAAGTCTTACACTGGGCTCCGACAATGGCCAGTGGGCCATTCACAACCCCAAAGACATACGCGGGGATTCGTCAAAATTAGAAGGCATTGTCACCATGCTCAGGTCGGCGACGATGGACCCGAGCGCGCCGGATGAGGACAGAAAGAAGGCCGCCTCCGCATTTTCCACCGGCTCACCGCTGGGAACTGTGAAAGTTGCGGAACCTTCGGGATCCTACCAGCTTCAGATTCGCAAGAACAAGGACGCTTACTACGGCAAGTCAACCGCCATGGAGGGCGCCTACAAGATCGCAAATGAACTCGGCGAAACCATGGGCAAAAATCTCGATGACTTCCGCGAAAAGAAATTGCTCGATCTCGCCGGCGGCGAACCGGGCAAGATCGAAATGCATAGCGGACCGAAATCTTATTTCCTGACCCGCAGCGGGGAGGACTGGTGGTCGGACGGAAAGAAGATGGATCCAATCAGCGTCGAAGCGTTCCTTAGCGCCATCCGCCAACTCTCCGCGACGAAATTTGCCAGCTCTGGATTTTCAAATCCGGCGGTGACCCTGACCGCAACCTCCATGGATGGCAAGCGCGTCGAGAATATCCGAATCGCCAAGGATGGCGCCCGCGCCATAGCGAAGCGGGAAAATGATCCGCTACTTTATGAATTCGACGCAAAGTCCATCGATGAAATGCAGAAATCAGCGGACGAAATGAAAATTTTCGAGGCGCCTAAGAAGTAATTCGTAGTTCGCGGCCACTTTCCGCAAGATGAATTCCCTTTTCTCGGTCCAGCGGCGGGACCTCGGGTTTGCCGGCCCCGCCCGCCAGACGCCATTCCCTCAACAGTGAAACCAGTGCAAATTCTGCTGCCCGGCGGGCTGACACTCAATACGTTGTCATTCCGAGGCACGCAACGTGCCGAGGAATCCCTCCTTTCTTCGGCATTAAACAAAGAGGGATTCCTCGCTTTGCTCGGAATGACGGCCATAGGTGCTTTTTCCGCAGCCTGTTAAGCCGCGGGGTACCACTCGATCAAACGCACTTCAATGCCTGTACCCGCCAAACCCTTTTCGAAGGCGGCCCGGTCTGACTTGCCGTAATGATACGGGATAACGATTTTCGGGTGGAATGCCTTCACCGCATCGGCGGCTTCTTCCGGCGTCATGGTGTAGGGCAGGTTCATGCAAACAAACGCCACATCGATGTTCTTGATGGCGCGCATTTCGGGGATGCCTTCGGTATCGCCGGAGAGATAGAAGCGCTTGCCGCCATAGGTGAGGATGTAGCCGTTGCCGCGTCCCTTATCGTGAAACAACTTGCCCGCCTCGGGACCCCGCGTGAGGTTGTACATGGGAACCGCCTCGATCGTCCAGGCGCCCCAGGTCTTTTTTTCTCCGTTGGAGAGCGGGCTGGCGGTGGTGACGGTCTTGACAACAGCTGGCGGCGCGATGATTTCCGTCCCGGCCTTGCTCTCGGATGCGATAAGCGCGGGATCCAAGTGGTCGCCGTGGATATCCGTTATTAGAATCAGATCGGCCTGTGGAAGGCCTGTGAATACCGCGGGCTTGGCTGGATCAACAACGATTACCTTGCCTCCAGCTTCAATCACCAAAGAGGCGTGATAAACCGGTGTAATTTTAACGGGGCCGGCAGATGTATCAAATGTCTGCACCGGCCGTGACATCTGGGCCTGGGCGCCAACGGCAAACAAGACCATGCACGCGCAAGCAAGAATACTCACAATCAATTTCATTTTTTTACTCCTATCAGATTTTCTTTCCCCGACCTCACGAGATATTAGCACGCATGGATGGGGGCTACAATCCTGTCCGCCATCATAAAAGTAACCTAATCGGCTCAAGGGGAACCAGGATGCCTCGACAATGCTCACCGATACGATTTAGACTCTTGCACGCCATCATGCGATTCAGACCAAATAATGAGGACCTTCCCTTCCATGCCAATTGTGACGTATCTTTCGCCCACCGGAATTGCTCGCCAGGTGAGCGTGCCTTCGGGCGCTTCTGTGATGCAGGCCGCGCTGAATAACAGGGTGGAGGGCATTCTCGCCGAATGCGGCGGCAATTGCATGTGCGCGACCTGCCATATCTATTTGGATTCCGATTTCCTGGATCGGATTCCCGCGGCCACAAAAAATGAAAAATCCATGTTGGGCATCGCCGCGGAAGGGCCTCAACCCAACAGCCGCTTGAGTTGCCAGATCAAAATCACGGATGAACTGGACGGGCTCGTTGTCCGGATCCCCGCGAAGCAGCGTTGAAATCGGCAGGACCGGTTCATCGAGGAAGGACGATCGACAGCCATGAAATCAAATGATTTCGCGAAACCATTCCGGATAACGGACGGAACCGGCATCCATTTGAAGGACTTCGATCCCACAAATACACTCGGGTTAAAATCCAAAGAACACGCGCAGGATGTGCTTGAGCAAGGAATCGCCCGCCTCTCCGAATTGCAGGAAAAGCTTTTCGCGCAGGACCGCTGGGCAATTCTCTTGATCCTGCAGGCCATGGACGCGGCGGGTAAAGACAGCACAATCAAGCACGTCATGTCCGGCGTGAACCCCCAGGGCTGCAGCGTGACCTCATTTAAGGCGCCCTCCGCCGAGGACCTGGAGCACGATTTTCTATGGCGGGCCACGCATTCCCTGCCCGAACGCGGCAAAATCGGCATCTTCAATCGCTCTTACTACGAGGAAGTCCTGGTCGCTCGAGTGCATCCCGAGACTCTGTCCCGAGAGAAGCTGCCGGGCCGTTTGGTTTCAGGCAAGATCTGGCAGGAACGCTTTGAGGACATCAACGCTTACGAGCGATATCTCAGCCGGAATGGCATCGTTATCCTAAAAGTCTTCCTAAATGTCTCGAAGAAGGAACAGAAGAAGCGGTTCCTGGAACGTCTGGATGAGCCGGAAAAAAAATGGAAATTTTCCACCACCGACGTATTGGAGCGGCAGCACTGGGACGAGTACATGCGCGCGTACGAGGATATGATTCAGAACACCAGCACCAAGTGCGCGCCCTGGTACATCGTGCCGGCCGATCACAAGTGGTTTACTCGCCTGGCGGTGGCGCAAGCCGTCATTGATGGGCTCAATGGGCTCGATCTCTCGCTTCCGAAAGAAGATGAGGAAAGGCGCAAGGACTTGGAAAAGGCGAGAGCGATTCTCCAAAGTGAGAAATGAAACTCGCAGATCTCACACAAAACGCCACTCCATTTATTATTTCCGAAAAAAAGGAATGCAACTCCGCAGATCAGGCGGGCATCTGATGTTTGCAATGGCCATCTCACTGTGAGCGGAGACCAGCACGTCATCGTTATTGGGGCAGGGCCGGCGGGGCTGGCGACGGCAATCGCCGCGAGCCAGAGGGGATTCCATGCCGTTGTTCTGGATGCCCGCACGCCGCCAATTGACAAACCTTGCGGAGAAGGCTTGCTGCCACCCGGTGTGGAGGCGCTTCGCGCGATGGGAATCCATTTAAATTCCGCCATCGCCATTCCCTTCACTGGAATCGGTTTTACAGATGGGGAAACCTCTATCCGCGCGGAGTTCCCGGGCGCATCCGGGTTCGCGATGCGGCGCATTCGTCTCCATCAACTCCTGGTTCGGCGCGCAATCCAGGCAGGCGTGGTTTTCCTTTGGGGCACGCGCGTTACAACGATCGACGCGCGCCAGGTCATCGCTGGAGGAATGCGCATTCCCTATGCATGGCTCGTCGGCGCTGATGGGCAGAATTCGAGCGTTCGAAAATGGGCCGGGCTTGGCCCGCTGCACACGAAACGCGAACGGTTCGGCTTCCGCCAGCACTTCCAGGTGCGCTCCTGGCCGAACTCGGTGGATGTCTACTGGGGCAAACGTTGCCAGGTATTGACGACACCGACTGACGCGCACGAGGTCTGCGTGTCTGTGCTTTCGCGCGATTCCCGACTTCGACTCGGCCAGGCGCTGCCCCTGTTTCCCGCACTCGCCGAAAAACTTCGAGACGCTACACCCACAACCAAGGAATTAGGAGACGTGACCTCGTTGCACCGGCTCTCCACTATTACCCGTGGACGCGTGGCTCTAGTCGGAGACGCTTCCGGAACGGTGGACGCCATTACAGGTCATGGGCTCAGCCTCTCATTTCAGCAGGCCATCTATCTGGCCGAGGCGTTCGAACGAGGCGACCTCGCACACTACGAATCTGCCCACCGGAAGATCGCGGCCATGCCCGCGATGATGACGCGACTGATGCTGCTGATGGATGGAAACGCCTGGGTGCGCAGCAGGGCCCTTCGTTTGTTCAAGCGCAGGCCGAAACTTTTTTCGAAATTACTGGCCATACATACAGGAGACCTCCCGCTTTCCAGCGTCGGCGTGGGTGAAATGATTGATTTCGGGTGGAAGCTGGTGATGGCGTAGTGAAGATGACCGCCCCCATTGCGTTTGCTGGAATGGGTCGTGTTCGATTCTTCCTCGCGCTATTCACCGTGCTGGCCGCGCACGTGGGCGTCCCGGCAGCGCGCGCGCAGGAATTGGCCGTACGAATCGACCCGGCGCAAACCAAAATCGAGTTCACGCTCAGCGATGTTCTCCACACAGTTCACGGAACGTTCAAAGTCAAGCGCAGCACGATGCGGTTCGACCCTTCCACCGGCAAGATCAGCGGGGCAATCATCGTGGATGCAACCAGCGGAGAAAGCGGCAACGGCAGCCGCGATCGCAAAATGCACCGGGAAATTCTGGAGAGCGGAAAATTTCCGGAAATTACGTTCACTCCCAGCCAAGTGAAAGGCGCGCTGGCCTTGCAAGGCCCTTCACGCGTGGAAGTCGCCGGCCAATTCAACCTCCATGGACAGGATCACGAGGTCACCCTTGAGATGAACGTCCAGCCGGACGGACGGCAATTGAAACTCACGACCCAGCTCATCATTCCGTATGTGCAATGGGGGCTGAAGAATCCGAGCACTTTTATTTTGCGTGTCAGCGACAAAGTGACAATCGATATTCGCGCCGTGGGCCAGGCCGAAGCGAGCGGGGCCGCGCAATAGCTGCGTCGCGTCTTTATTGAAAGGGAAAAGTAAATTGATCGAATCGGAAAGAACCACAAAACGAGAGTTTTTCAAACTGAGAATTCTGGTTTACAAAGGCCGGCAAGCCGGCCCGCCTGCGCCATGGCCCCAATCAATGGCGCTTCTTCGTTGAGCACCATGTAGATGGGGATTTGAGCCATCAGCGCTCCAAACTTTTCTTTTTCGCAGAAGGCGCGAAAGAACGTGCCGTCCTCCATTTTCTCGCGAATCTTGACAGCGATTCCCCCGGCAACCCAGACTCCGCCCCGAGCAAGGACCGTCAGTGCCAGGTTACCCGCTTCAGCGCCATAAATGGTCGTCCATAAGTCGAGCGTCTGTACGCAAACCGGGCACCGTCCCTCCAGGGCCATGCGCGTGATCTCGGGAGCCGCATCGGCGTCAGGGCCCGTAAAACTTGCGTGCTGCACGGAAGGGGCGAGGAACTCATGCACAGCGCGGAATCCCCGGCCGGAAAGAATCAGTTCCCAACTCACGCACTGGTTGTGTTTTTTCATGTGGCGCAAGAGCTCGATTTCGCGCTCCGTGCGCGGAGCAAAATCCGCGTGCCCACCTTCGGAACCTGCAACGACGTAGCGGTCTCCATCCCAAAACAAGATGGCCTCGCCCAGGCCCGTCCCCGCGGCGATCAGCGCCTGCGTTGCATGCGGTGAAGGCGCGCCTCGATTGAGAGTAGCAATCTCCGTTGGCCCAAGCAGCGCCAGGCTGTATCCGGTCGCTTCCAGGTCGTTCATCAGGACCACATGTTCGGTGGCCATATGTGTCGCGAGCGAGGCGCTATCCACAGCCCACGGCAGGTTGGTCGCCTTGACTCGATGATCGATCACCGGGCCGGCCACGCCAAAGCCCGCGGCTTCGATCTCACCCGCGCCCGCATGTTTGGTTTCATTCAGAAATTTTGCGATGATTTCCTCGAAGGAAGCGAATTCCCGGCTTTCATACCGGTGCTTGACAATTTTCTGGTAGCCATTCCCGTGAAGTTGGTACAGCGCTAGATTACACTTGGTGCCGCCGACATCCCCGGCCAGGATCATGCACCCCTCCCGGGCTTTTCTCGAATAGGTTTGACGCGAGGCGGCTCAGTCTGCTGTTCAGCGGCAGGTTCGAGCAAATCAGCCGCTGCCTGATCCACCAAAAACAGCTTCAAACCGTCGTTGCGGGGCTGGACCAGTTGAGCGGGATACGGCGGCTCGGTTTTTCCTGCCAGCACCGCTCGCAGTGTCTCCGCCTTCTCTGAGCCGGTTACCAGAAAAACCGCTCGCAAAGCCGCGTTCAGCACGGGCAATGTCAGCGACATGCGGCGCGCATTGAGCTTGGCAACCTCGGGGGTGCTGACCCATCGCGATGTTTGGCGCGTTACGCTGGTGCCGGGGAAAAGGGACGCGGTGTGGCCGTCGGCGCCCATGCCCAGAAAAATCAGATGAAATCGCGGAAACCCGCGATCGTCCAGCGGCAGATGTTTTCGCAGAACGTCCTCGTAATCGTGCGCTGCGTGGCCGATATTTGCTTTCTCCGCCTCCATGCGGTGCACGTTCGCCTGCGGAATCGCAACGCGGATCAGCAATTCGCGCCGCGCCATTCCATAATTACTTTCCGGGGAGGTAGGAGGCACGGCGCGCTCATCGCTCCAAAAGACGTGCACCTTGGCCCAATCCACCTGTCCGCGGAACTCCGCGGAGGCAAGCAGTTCGAACAGCATCAGCGGAGTGCTTCCGCCAGACAGCGCGACCAGGAACTTGCCGTTGCGCGCGATCGATTGCCAGGCACAATCCACGAATAGCCGCGCCGCGGCGCGCGCTACCTCGTCGGGATCTGCATACACCTGTACGCCGGGCAGAATCTCCCGCGGTATGCCTTTAAGGTTTTCGCCAGTGTCGGCCATCGCGCTCCAGCAGTTCGTCGGATTCGTGCGGGCCCCAGGCGCCCGCCGCGTAATTGGGGAACTTCGGTTTATGTGCCCGGAAAAAATCGAGAATCGGATTCACTAGCGCCCATGCTGCCTCCACGCCATCGGCACGGTCAAACAGGGTGGCGTCGCCGCGCATGCAATCATTAATCAAGGTTGCGTACGCGCTTCGCTCGCCTCCCCCAAATTCCTTCTGGTAGCTGAAGTCCATCGTTACCGTCTTCAGTTTCATTTCCTGCCCCGGCAGCTTGGCATGAAAGGAAATCGAGATTCCTTCATCTGGCTGGACGTTTAGTATCAGCGTGTTCGACGACAAATCCTGTCCTCGAAACACCAGGTGGGGCGCCCGGCGAAATTGTATTGCGATTTCGCTCACGCGGCTCGGCAAGCGCTTGCCCGTGCGCAGATAAAACGGCACGCCGGCCCATCGCCAGTTGTCGATTTGCACTTTTGCGGCCACAAAGGTTTCCGTCGCCGAGTCCGGTTTTACGCCCGGTTCTTTCCTGTAGCCCGCCAGCAGCGAGGAGTTCCCAGGAGTGCTTCCCGGGCCGTATTGGCCGCGCACAATGTCGGTCTTGATGCTCTGTTCGGTGAACGGCCGGATTGATTGCAGAACTTTAATCTTTTCGTTTCGCACCGCGGTAGCGTCAAATGCGGCCGGCGGCTCCATGGCCACCAGGGAAGTCAGTTGCAGCATGTGACTCTGGATCATGTCCCGCGCGGCGCCGGCGGTTTCATAAAATGCCGCGCGCTGCTCCACGCCGAGCGTCTCTGCCGCCGTAATTTGCACGTGGTCCACATAATTCCGGTTCCAAAGCGGCTCGAAAATTCCGTTTCCAAACCGCAGCACCAAGAGGTTTTGTACCGTATCTTTTCCCAGATAGTGATCGATGCGGTAAACCTGCTGCTCCTCAAAGGACTCGAGCACGCACTGGTTCAGCTTTTGCGCCGAAGCCAAATCCCGGCCATACGGCTTTTCAATGATGATCCGCACCCATGATTTCCCATTCGGATGTTTGGTGAGGCCGGCCTTGTGCAGCTGCTCGATGACCAGAGGATAGACGTCGGGTGGCGTGGCCAGATAGAACAGGCGGTTCCCGTTGAGCTTGTGAGCGCGGTCAAGCTCCTCCAGCCTATGCTTCAACTTCGCGAAAGCTTCCGGGTGGTGGTACTCCCCGGCAACATAGGCAAGAGCCTGTGCGAACTCTTTGCACTGCTCCTGGTTCTCGGTGCCGGCGTCGGCGAACTGCTTCACCGAATCGACCGCCGACTTCTGGAACGCCTCATCGGTCATCGGCGTCCGGGCAAATCCGATGATGGCAAACCGCCGCGCCAGGCAATTCTGCGCGGCCAGGCCGTAGAGGGCCGGCACCAATTTCCGGCGGGAAAGGTCGCCGGAAGCGCCAAAGATTACAATCGTGCAGGGATCGGCGGGCGCGATCGACTTGCTGGCGAGGGGGTTCGCGGGTTTGGCAGCGCCGTGTTTGCGTGGCGTCATCGGGAGGTCCTCACTTATTGGGCGCAGTCTTGATGGCGTGTCCGCCAAATTGATTTCTCATGGCCGCCAGCAACTTGTCGGAATAGGAATCGGAATCGCGCGAAGTCAGCCTCTGCAGCAAGGACAGCGTGATCACCGGCGCCGGAACATCCAGGTCCACGGCCTCGGCCACGGTCCAGCG
>JBGOVX010000100.1:0-12984 GCA_041478355.1 Terriglobia bacterium
GAGGCGATCGAAGGTGTCATTGCACTTCTGCGTCCAGTAGGCTGCTTGGTGGTGCTGGACGGCCATCATGGCGATGTCATTGCACTCCAGGGTATAGGGCAGGGTAAATAGCGGCCCGTGTTTGGTCTCGATCTGTGTGGGCTCATCGTCATAAACCCAGTCTGCAATATATTGGATGCCCGCCGCCTTGAGGTAGTCGGGTGTGTCGTAGGTCTCGGTCAGGCCCGGTCCCATCCAACCGATGGGAGGCTTGCCGGTGAACTGCTTGATGGCCGCAACGGTGCGCTCGATCATCGCCGGCTGGTCCTTCTCGTTGTGAATAGGACCCTGCTCGTAACTATGCCCCATAAACTCCCACCCCGCGTCCATGCAGGCTTGCGCCACACGGGGGTAATCGACGCACACGCGGCCGTTAATCGATAGCGACGGACGGATCCCCAGCCGCTGGTACAACGCGTGAAAACGCCAGAAGCCAACCCGCATACCATACTCGTGCCAGCTCCAGTTCGGCACGTCAGGCAGCAAGGTTACGCCGGTGGGTGGCGCGAGCACCTGCCGCGGCATCGGACGGGAAATGTCCCACACTTCCACGTTTACGATGGTCCAGACAATAATGCGCTCCCCGTTTGGTAAGCGCAGCTTGGGTCGATCCACGATGGCGGAATATTTGGCGCGTTCGCGGGGCAATGTCATTTGACGATTCACCTCTGGTGTCGATGTCCACTTCCACTAGTTGTGCTTGGCGACAGCAATGCCGACGAGGTCTGTAGCAGACCTGAGGACCCATTGTCAACGACAGCCTGGGTCAATAAAAAAACCGTCCTTAGAAATTTATCACATCAGAAGAGGTTCCAGAAATCGATGAGAAAAGTGTAGGGAGGGAGGCCGAATGTGGGTGTTCATCCGGCCCCGGGGTGGTCAGGATTGATGTCTGTTCATGAAGAAGACTACGGCAGGCCAACAATTCTGTCCAATTCATCGTTTCGATGGAAACGATTCAGATTCCAAGCGCGTGCCGATTGGCGGCCAGGATATTTACAACGCTTGCGGCCAAAAAAAATATCTCGATATCCCCTGACCATGAACCTGAGTTACACTTCATAGTTTAAGGAACGCTTTGTGCTCAGGGATCCCCTGGTAAAAATCCGATGATAAGACTGGCCCGGCACTCCCCTATGGTTGCTACTTTCTTGTTGATAAGTTCAGTTTTGGGCGCCCGGCAGCCGCAAAAAACTGAAACGCACATCCTGAAACCAACCCCCAAGACTGTGGCGTGGGGCTACTACGACGCCAGCACTCCCCCGGTATTACGCGTTCAATCCGGAGACATCGTCGAAATCCAAACTCTGTTAGCCGGAGTGATTCCTTCGCAGCTCGAAGCCGCTGGCGTGCCGCCCGAGCAAGTGGAACAATCTCTTCGCGACATTTTCAAGGAAGTAACGAACAAAGGCCCCGGAGGTCATATCCTGACGGGTCCTATTTACGTTCAGGACGCGCAGCCCGGCGACGTCCTGGAGATCAGAATCCAGTCCATTCGCGTTGCGATTCCTTATGCCTATAACCGCTTCCGGCCCGGTTTTGGCTATTTGCCGGATGATTTTCCCTACTCACAAATCAAGATTATTCCCCTGGACCAAAAGAGTCAGGTCGCGCATTTCGCTCCAGGAATCGATCTTCCCATGCGGCCTTTTTTCGGGAGCATTGGCGTGGCGCCACCGGAGGTGACCGGCAGGATCGGCAGCGGACCGCCCTGGATCCACGGCGGCAACATGGATAACAAAGAGTTGGTGGCCGGTACGACGCTCTTCCTCCCGGTGCATGCTAAGGGAGCCTTGTTGCTTGTGGGCGACGGTCACGCTGGTCAAGGCAATGGCGAGGTAGATATCACCGCGATGGAAACCTCGCTGATCGGCACATTTCAACTGATCGTGCGCAAGGATATGCATCTGCGCTGGCCGCGAGCCGAGACGCCTACGCACTACATCACCATGGGATTTCACGAGGACTTGAATGAGGCCACAAAAATGGCCGTGCACGAAATGATCGATTTCCTGGTGAGTGAAAAGCATCTCAGCCGGGACGACGCGTATATGCTCTCGAGCGTCGCCGCCGATCTCAACATCACTCAGCTTGTGGACGGAAACAAGGGCGTTCACGCCTCTATTCCGAAGGCAATTTTCCACGACAGGTAGTTTTATGAATGCGATGAAAGAGCGCCGGCTCCCGGAACAATCCATGTCGGTATCAGGATCAAACCGCTTAACAAATCGCCGCTAGCGGCACGGAGATACGTATGCGAACGAAACGTTTCTTACTCGCCATAATCGCCAGTGCAGTTGTTCTGGCAACTCACACGACTCTGTTAACTCAAGAAGGATCCGCTCAAACGGAATCTCAGCAGCCAGGATCCGTGGCGCTGACCGGACAAGTTACCTCGACCGAAGAAGGGCCGATGGAGGGCGTGCTGGTCAGTGCGAGGGAAACAGGTTCCACGATGGCCATCACAGTCGTCAGCGATAACAGCGGCCGTTATCGTTTCCCCACGGCAAAATTAACTCCCGGTCATTATGTGATTGCGATCCGTGCGGTGGGATACGATCTGGATAGCCCCAGCGAAGCCGACATTACCGTCCAAAAAACCACTACCGCTGATATCAAGCTGCGCAAAACCTCCAACCTGGCAAAGCAGCTCACCAACGCGGAATGGATCGAGAGCGTTCCCGGCACAATGGAGCAGAAGACCTTTCTGCGGAACTGCGTGACCTGTCATACATTGCTGCTGCCTATTCAATCGACTCACGATGCGGATGAATTTGTCCAAGTGCAAATACGGATGGCCGCTCACGTAAATCAGAGCACTCCGCTGGTCCCCCAGAAGCGGCTCGCCGATCGCCTCGCGGTCCAACTGGAGCACCACGGCGAGGACCAACTGACCCGCCAGCAAGATGCCCTGCAAAAACAGGCTGAGTTTCTGAGCAGCATCAATCTGAGTTCAAATCCGCAATGGGAATATCAGCTTAAAACATTTCCGCGGCCCACCGGCAGAGCCACGCACGTCGTTATCACCGAATACGATCTTCCAAAGCGCACACGGCAACCCCATGACGTGATTCTCGATTCGGACGGAATGGCGTGGTACATCAGTTTCGGGGAACAGATTCTGGGAAAGCTTGACCCGAAGACCGGCAAGACAACTGAATTCCCCGTGCCGGTCCTGAAGCCAGGCTCACCCACAGGCGAGCTCGCTCTGCGCTCAGACGCGGACGGTAACCTGTGGGTCGGCATGATGTATCAGGGCGCGGTCGCAAGATTTGACAGGAAGACCGAAAAATTCCAGACCTGGAGCCTCCCCCCTGGTCAGAACATGGATTACACACAGGTCAACCAGGTGGACGCCAAACACGAAATGGTGGACGGAAGAGTTTGGGTACAGGATGCCGGAACGTATACCCTGCGCCGTTTGGACCCGGTTTCCGGCAAGTTCGAACTCTTCAAACCCTTCCCGGATCCAAGTCCCAATATTTACGACGTCATTTCCGACGCCCAGAACAACGCCTACTTCACCGTGTTCGGCGCCGATAAGATTGGGAAGATTGATGCCAAGTCCGGAAAAATCACTTTGTATAAGACCCCGACTCCTAATTCAGCGCCTCGCAGAGGCTCGATCGATTCACTTGGCCACATCTGGTTCGGGGAGTATCGCGGCAACCGGATTGGCATGCTCGATCCGGAGACCGAACAAATCCGCGAATGGGCGCCGCCAACACCCTGGGCTTTGCCTTACGACGTGGTGGCGGACAAGAATGGGGAGGCGTGGACCGGATCTATGTTGAACGACCGGGTAACGCGGCTCGATCCCCGGACCGGCCAGATGACCGACTATCTGCTCCCCAGGGAAACCAATATTCGCAGAGTGTTTGTGGACAATTCCACGACGCCGGTCACTTTCTGGGTTGGCAATGACCACGGTGCTTCCATCATCAAACTGGAACCACTCGACTAAACAGTTTACGGAAAAACTCTCAGCGCTGTCATTCCGAGGCACGCTGCGTGCCGAGGAATCTCTCTTTTCTTGAATTTAAACCAAAGAGAGATTCCTTTCTTCGCTCGGAATGACAACCAGAGGCACTTTTTTCCCAGCTTGTAAAGATGACAAATCGCGTCGGGATTGCCGCACTTCCCTACTGCTTGGGAGTTGCGATAGGAACCAGCGCCCCGCCCGCTGATTTCCATTGGCCATTCTCCTTCACAAAGATCAGAAGGGCGCGATGTGGAGTGACAACCGCCTGGCCATCTTCATTTGTCCATTTTCTGGTTCTGCGATCGCTTGCCAGCGCAACATCCCCGTACACTGCCATTAACTTGAACTGGTCTGGAAAGACCCCTTCACCAGCTTTGTAATTGAGCTTGGCAAGCCTGTCTATCGTGGCTGCTTTGGTTAAGACCACTGTGGGATCCCATCCAACGATTTCAACCCACCGGTCGACAAACAATCCTTTCAAATAGTCCAGCTTCTTATTTCTCGCCGCGTCCATCCACTTCTGGTCAATTTCCTCGAGCTGCTTTTCAAGCTTTTCATCCGGGCTCTTGGTGCTGGCCGCGCCAGTGTGCGCGTCCGAGGACGGACCTGGCGGAATCACGGGAACCAGCGCCGCCGCGGCAGGCCTCCATTGCCCGTCCTGGCGAACAAACACGCGGAGCACGTGGCTGCCCGCGGTAAATGCCAATTTTCCGTTGGGACCCATGGATTTGAAATCCGTGTGATCGGTCCCCACCGCGACGTCTCCGTAAACGGCGACCAACTTAAAATCAGCGGGAAAAGGCCGCACAGCCTCAGTCGGGCTGGCCGCCGATTGCACGGTCACCATTTCCGATTTGTTGCGAAGCGTTCCCGGCGACTGCACCTCGAAAAATCCATCCACCCAGTACTTGCTCCTGAACTGAACGCAATCCTGATACGACTTTTGATAGGGCCCTGTACACAGCCACTGCTGTTCAACGTCCCAAAGAACGTCTTCCAAATTCGATTTTTTCGTCTGTTGACCAAAAGCCAAGGACGACACAGCCATGATCATTACTACACACAGCGCGCGAGCCTTTATCATTGCAAACCTCCTCCATCGTGAGCAGCTATGCCTAGTATCATAATCTTGCGTACTGCGTCAACGAACACTGACACGAGCGCAGTGCGTTTGGCTTGCCGCCCGCTGTGGCATAGAATCAGCCTATGGAGTTCGCCCCGTATGCCATGGATGCGGCAAACTCGTGCGGCCGACGTTTCCCTGAGCCGCCGCATCCATACCGGAATGTTTATGCGCGGGATCGCGATCGCGTCATTCACTCGCGCGCTTTCCGGCGCCTCGAAGCAAAAACGCAAGTCTTCACCACTCGCTATTCAGACCACTTCCGCAACCGGCTCACGCACACGATCGAGGTCGCGCAGATTGCCCGGACCGTGGCGGAAGCTTTGGGGCTCAACACCGATCTTGCCGAAGCCCTGGCTCTGGTGCACGACATTGGACACCCTCCGTTTGGGCATGCCGGGGAGCGGAAACTCGATGAGTTGCTGCGCCCGCACGGCGACCGGTTCGATCACAACCTGCAGGCGCTGCGCATCGTCGAGCAGTTCGAACAACGTTATTTGGATTTTCCGGGGCTGAATCTGACGTTCGAAGTCCGCGAAGGAATCGCTAAGCATTCGCGTGATTACGATCCATCGCGATTTCCCGAGCTGTCGGATTATCTTCTCGATCAGCGCCCCCCGCTGGAAGCGCAGTTGATCAATTTTGTCGATGAGATTGCGTATGACGCCGCCGATCTGGACGATGGCTACGAAGCCAAACTGCTGGATATCGACATGATTCGAGAGACAGTACCGCTATTCGCCGAGTTGTATGGAGAAGTGGAGCGGAGCTGGCCAAGGGGCCTGGAAAAGCTGAAATTCAACGAGGCCATCAAGCGTATGCTCGATCACCTGGCGACCGCCCTGATCGAAAATACGCGGGCGGCAGCGGCAGCTTCGGGCGCGCGGAGCGTTGAAGACGTCAGGCGGTTGCCGGAGCGCCTCGCAGGATTCAGTCCGCAGGTCGCCTCGGAAAGCGCCGCACTAAAGCAATTCCTGCTCGCGCGGCTCTATGACCATCCGGCAATTGTGATGGATCGCCAGCGCTCGGTCGCAGCACTCGGCCAATTGTTCGACTTCTACCTCCATCATCCAGAAGCGATGCCTAAGTCCTACACGGAGTTAGCCAAAATTGGCCCCCGCTACCGGGTCGTCTGCGATTACATCGCGGGAATGACCGACCATTTCTTGCTGCGGCAACACCGGGAGCTGATAGGGGCGAGTTCCGCGTCTTCGGCCAGCTAGTTAGACTGTTCCCATCCGTTCAAACGCGGCATGAGTAGGTAAACCGCTCTATTCCGTTCAAATGCGCCATTAGGTAGTGAACATCGATTCTGTATTTCCGGTCTGGATTCCTGGAAGTCCCGGAGGGACGTCGCACCGTAGCCCACCGCGGGAACGGTGGGAAAATGTCCAGGATGACCAGAAAGCCCCGCCAGGGGCGACACTTGGGATTCAGCCCTTTGCCAGATCTTACCACGCCTTGTCTGATTCGAATCATTCGTGAGGAACCACCAGGCGGCTACCTTGACATCGATGGAGCGGGACTTATAATGACACAGTGCGGAAAGTCAGGGACTTCCGCGCAGACAGCGAAAAACCTAATGTTTCTAGATGTCAAAGAGCTAGCCGTACGCAAGATTCGCATCCGGAAGAGCTATGCGCCGGGGGCGGTGGATTACCATACCAGCGACTTCCGCCAGTCGGAGCCTCTGGAGGTGCGTGCCACGGCCGAAGTGCTGGAAGGGCAGATTCGCATCACGGGGGATCTGCATACCCGGGTGGAGATGGTTTGCGCGCGCTGTCTGGAACCGGTGACGGAGGATGTGGCCCGCGAGTTTGATCTGTTTTACCGGCCGATAGCTTCCATGACCAGGGAAGAGGAAGAGCGGCTGAAGCTGGATGACACCGAGATCGCATTTTTCAAGGGCGAAGGACTGTTCCTGACCGACGTATTGGCGGAGCAGGTGCTCCTGGCCCTGCCGATGAAGGCAATCTGCCGGAGCGATTGCCGCGGGCTCTGCGCACAGTGTGGAGTCAACTTGAACAACGAGGAATGCCGCTGTGAAGTCCACGTCGCGGATCCGCGTATGGCGCCTCTGGCGCGTCTGAAACAGGACTGGCTGAAAAAGCAATAGATATCATAGCGAAAACACCATAGAATGCTCCATTCACATCGGGGCGAATAGAAGGAGTTTGCATGCCCAACCCAAAACGACGTCATTCGAAAGCTCGAAAGAACAAGCGTCGCGCGCACGATTTTTTGACTGCCCCGGCGCTTGCCAAGTGCCCCAATTGCCACGAAATGAAGCAGCCCCACCAGGCCTGCCCCCAGTGTGGCTACTATAAAGGGCGGGAAGTCGTCGACACTGGGAACTGACGCCGTTATGTTCACAGCACCCCACGCGGATTCCCTACCGGAGCATTAATGATTACCATTGCAGTGGATGCCATGGGAGGAGACCATGCGCCCCGTCCCGAAGTCGAGGGTGCAGTGGTGGCGGCGCGTGAATTGGGGGTACGCGTTCTGCTGGTCGGCATTGCGCCGGAGCTGAAAAAGGAACTCGCCAAGCACTCGCACCGCGGATTGCCCATCGAAATCGTGCCGGCAAGCGAAATTATCGCCATGCACGACTCGCCTTCGCAGGCGTTCCGGAAGAAAAAGGACAGTTCCGCTCATGTGGCGGCCAAGCTAGTCCGCAATGGCCAAGCCGATGCCCTGGTCAGCGCCGGGAATACAGGGGCTGTGATGGCCGTCGCCCGCTTTGGGCTGGGGACTCTGCCTTCGGTGGACCGCCCGGCGCTAGCCGCTCCTTTCCCGACCTCGCGCGGCGGGACTGCCGTATTGCTCGATGTGGGCGCGAACGTGGATTCAAAACCTGCGCATCTGGTGCAGTTCGCGGTGATGGGCGAGATTTATTACCGGGCGATTTTCGGAACACGGCGGCCCAAAGTGGCCCTTCTGTCGATCGGTGAAGAGGAAATGAAAGGCAACGAGCTGACGCGCGAGGTGCACAGCCGCCTGAAACAATTGCCGCTGAACTTTGTGGGGAATGTGGAAGGGCGGGAAATTTTCGGCGGGTCGGTGGATGTAATTGTTTGCGATGGTTTTATCGGAAATATCGCCTTGAAAATCAGCGAGGGCGTCGCGCAGCACATTGTCGGGCTGCTCAAGGATGCCCTGCAAAGCACGCTGAGCTCACAGGTGGGATACGTGCTGTCGCGAAAAGCTTACAAGGACTTTCGAAAAAAAATTGATTACTCTGAATATGGGGGCGCACCCCTGCTCGGCGTGCGAGGTGTGACTGTGATCGGGCATGGAAGTTCCAATGCCCACGCGATCAAGAACGCCATCCGCGTAGCCGCCGAATTGGTGCGCGGCGGCGTTAACGAAAAAATCGAACAAGAGCTTTCCACGCTTCCAGTCGCCGTGGGGGCTTGAGCGGCGAAACGGCGGTTGATTCAATGGGTAAATTAGCATTTTTGTTTCCGGGACAAGGTTCACAGTATCCGGGCATGGGCCGGGAGTTGGCCGAACAATATCCGGCGGCCCGAAGTGTGTTCACCGAGGCGGACAAAGCGCTGGGATTTTCAGTTTCGGATCTATGCTTCACAGGCACTGAAGAGACCCTGAAGCTGACCGCCAATACACAGCCGGCAATTTTGTCGATGTCGGTGGCTGCCTACCGGGTGCTCGCGGAAAAAGGCGTACGGCCGGACTTTGTTGCCGGGCACAGCCTGGGTGAATTTTCCGCGCTGGTTGCCGCGGGCGGGCTGGAATTTGTGGATGCCGTGCGGTTGGTGCGGCGCCGTGGAGAATACATGCAGTCGGCGGTGCCTGAAGGTATCGGCGCGATGGCCGCCATCCTGGGATTGGCGCCGGCGCAGGTGGCGGGACTTTGCCGTAAAGCAGCGGACGGCCAGGTGGTGGCGCCGGCAAATCTGAATTCCCCCGAGCAAACTGTAATTTCAGGGGATGCGGCGGCCGTGAAGCGCGCTGTCGAGCTGGCCTCGGCCAGCGGGGCCAAACGCGCCGTCATGCTTGCGGTTTCGGCTCCCTTTCACAGCGTTTTGATGCTGCCCGCGGCCAAGCGCCTCGAGGCCGATCTCCGGGCGACCAAGTTCCATCCATTGCGCATGCCCTTGGTTACCAACGCGGACGCGGAGATTACCGCAGACGGCGACGAGTCGCGGGAATCGCTGATCCGCCAAGTGACCTTACCGGTTCGATGGGAAGAATCAGTGCGCGAACTGGTCGAGCAAGGCGTGAACACATTTGTCGAAGTGGGGCCAGGCCGAGTCCTGACAGGGCTACTGCGGCAAATCGATCGCTCCGTCCATGTATTCAACGTCGAGGATGAAAAGTCTCTGCACTCGACGCTGGAGAAGCTGGCGCAGGCACAGACCGAAGCGGCTGAAGTGTAAATGTTCTTGCATTGCCATTGGGACACTATCTAGAATTTCCAGGACAACGGCCCCGGGCTGAAGTGCGGTTTGGGCATCCCGACTCTGTCGGGGACCCAGGCTACAGCACCTGCACAAGTGATGACAGGTGTTATAGAACTTCTTGCAGGCTCTTACGGAAATCATCCATGTTCAGCTTGAAAGACAGGGTGGCTTTGGTCACCGGCGCGTCGCAAGGAATCGGACAAGCCATTGCGATAGCGCTTTCCCGCGCGGGCGCTCGTGTGGCGGCTGCCGCGCGTAACGCGGAAAAGCTTGCCGCAGTGGTCGCCGAAATCACCGCCGCAGGCGGCGAGGCGATGGCCGTGTCCATGGATGTGTCCGACCACGAGCAGGTCAAGGCTGGATTTCACCAGGTGGTTGAGAAGTTCGGCAAGCTGGACATCCTGGTGAACAACGCAGCCATCAACCGCGATGGACTGGCCATGCGGATGAAAGATCAAGATTGGGACGCCGTGCTGCGCACGAACCTCACCGGCGCGCACTGGTGCGCGCAGCAAGCGATGCCGGTTATGATGCGCGCGCGGTATGGGCGCATTATTAACGTGGCGTCGGTGGTGGCCGAGACGGGCAATCCGGGCCAGGTGAATTACGTGGCGGCCAAGGCGGGATTGATCGGATTGACGCGGGCATTGGCCGTGGAAATCGCGTCGCGGAATATCACTGTGAACGCGGTGGCGCCAGGTTTCATCGTTTCGCCAATGACCGATCCATTGCCGCAAAACGTAAAGGATTCGTTGCTGGCGCGAGTGCCGCTGGGGCGTTTGGGAACCGGCGCGGAAGTGGCGGCGGCCGTCGTGTTCCTGGCCAGTGAAGAAGCCGGGTACATTACCGGCGCGGTTCTGGACGTCAACGGCGGTTTGCGGATGGGATAGAAGGCGCCTGGGATGGTCACGACTTGGTTCGATCTGCGCTGGAAATCGATTACAAATAGACGTGGCGGCGGAAAATTGACAGGAAGATGCTCCTGCCGTATGGTCTTGCGCGTAGACTCTTCGCATAAATAAGGTTGAAATCGGAAATTGACATTACGCAGCTCAAATCGGGAGACCGCGATGAGAACCCTTCTAACTGCGCTTCTCGCGTGCCTCGTCGTTCCCGGCGCTTATTCCCAAACGGACTGGCCCACCTACAGCTATGACCAGGCAGGCCAGCGTTATTCATCGCTTACACAGATTGATACAGGAAATGTCTCGAAGCTCAGAAGAGCGTGGCAGTACGGCGTTGCCTCCGACGGGCTCGGCCCCAATTCCGCAACGCAAGGACCGCCGGCAACAGAAGCCGTGCCAATCATGGTCGACGGCATGCTGTACACGCCAACCGTCAATCACGCTATCGTTGCGCTGGAACCCGAGAGCGGAGAGGAAATCTGGAAATATGATTTGAGCAAAGCGAGCGCCACACTTCGCGGCGTGACCTATTGGCAGGGCGACAAGGAAAATCCGCCTGCGATCCTGGCAGGAACGAGCGAAGGACGACTGATTGCCCTCAACGCCAAGACCGGGAAACTTATTCTGGGATTCGGTAAGGATGGCATGGTTGACTTACGAGCTGGGGTCACCGAGAAATTCCCCAGCGCGCCATATCACATGAGTTCTCCAGGAGTTATCTATCGCAACCTAATTATTACCGGGGCGCAGGGCAAGGAAGACGACCCCGACGGACCCGCCATGGACGTGCGCGCTTGGGACCTTCGCACCGGCAAGTTGGTCTGGACTTTTCACACGATCCCGCATCCGGGCGAAGCCGGTTATGAGACTTGGCCGAAGGATAATTGGATGGCCGCCGGATCGCCTGCCAACTGGGGAGCCGCAACCGTTGATGCGCAGCGTGGTCTGGTTTTTCTGCCTGTCGGCCAACCCGCTGCCCAATACTTTGGCGGGGCGCGCCACGGGTCGAATTTGTATTCTTCATCGATTGTGGCTTTGGACGCCAATACCGGAAAAGTTCGTTGGTATTTCCAGTTAACGCATCACGACGTGTGGGACTACGACGCGGAAGCCGCTCCATCGCTGATGGACGTGATGCATGACGGAAAGAAAATCCCGGTGGTGGTGGCTGTCTCAAAGCCTGGGCTGATGTTTTTTCTCAATCGCGAGACGGGTAAGTCCGTCTACCCAGTGGAAGAGCGCCCGGTGCCGCAAAGCGACATCCCCGGCGAGCAAACCTCGCCGACACAGCCGTTTCCGGTGAAGCCTCCGCCGCTCGCGCGGCTCGGAATGAAGCCGGACGAGATCTTCACGGGTGAACCCGAACACGAAAAGTTTTGCAGGGACCTGGTAGCCCAGATTGGCGGCATCCACAACTTGGGTGCGTACACACCCTACAGCAGCAAGGAATTCAGGGTCATCTTTCCCGGCCAGCAAGGAGGACCCAATTATGGCGGCGTATCCGTAGATCCCAATCTTGGATACGTGTTCGTAAATTCGCGCAACGTCGCGGGTCTGGGGCGCATGGATAAGACACCCGACGGTGATCAAGTGGCGTACCGCCGTTTCAGCCCTCTTGGGAAAGGCTCATTTAATGCCCGTTTCTGGGACCCGGACACGGAGTTACCCTGCCAGCAACCGCCCTGGGCCGAGTTGATGGCCGTGAATGCAAACACCGGCGACATCGCCTGGCGGGTCACCCTGGGCACGAGCGATGAACTGGAAGCCAAAGGCCTTCACAATACGGGAGCGTTTGGACAAGGTGGGTCTATCACCACCGCCGGTGCGTTGGTGTTCATCTCGGGGACGATTGACAAACGTATCCGCGCCTTCGAATCGAAAACCGGCAAGCTGCTGTGGGAAACAAAGCTCGATGCGGAAGGTCACACCAACCCGATGACGTACATGGGGCGCAACGGAAAACAGTATGTTGTGATCGTAACCTCGGGAGTCAACGCGTTTGCTTTGCCGTGAAATCGGATATGGAACCGCCCGACAACCAGCGCGCGGAACAGTGTACGATGACTCGGAGAGTCGATATCTTGGCGCTACCCGGACAGAGTAAGGTTGACCAAATGCAAGGCGATACATAGAATATCCAGGTCCTAAATTTCAACGAACGAGCAGAGTCAAAAACAAGTACACGAAGCCGCGCACAGCGCGTAGCGGAGGCTAAATCGAATGGCTAGTGTCGAAGAACGCGTAAAGCAGATTATTGTTGAGCAACTAGGGGTGGATGAAGGCGAAGTGACGCCTACCGCATCCTTTGTGGACGATCTGGGTGCAGATTCCCTGGATACGGTCGAACTAGTCATGGCTTTTGAAGAAGCCTTTGGGATTGAAATTCCCGACGAAGACGCCGAAAAGATCGCCACGGTGAAAGACGCTGTCGAATACATCCAAAAACACGGCGCGGCCAAGAAGTAGTTCCCCGGCCACCGAAAATTATCAGGAGAGTCGCTGACGTGA
>JBGOVX010000242.1:0-4552 GCA_041478355.1 Terriglobia bacterium
GGCGTCAGACAGCACGCGGATGGCATCGTCGAAGCGGCCCTCGGCTTCATAGATGGAAGATTCGTAGTAGATCACCTCGAGATTGCCGGGTGCGCGTTGTTTCGCCAGCAGCACGCTCTGCTCGGCCTTGTCGAGCTGCTTCATTTGCCGGTAAATTTCAGCCATGCGCAGATAATTGTCCGGCTCGTCCGCATTCATCTCCGACAGACGCTGGTATTGTTCCAGCGCCTGCGGGTACTTCTCCTCAGTAAGCAATGTTTGCGCAAGTCCCCGGCGGTGAATGATGTCCGCAGGTTGGGCTTCGACGGCTTTGCGATAGGCCTGTTCGGCGTTTGGCAGATCGTGGACCTGGGTATACGCATCACCCAGCATGTCCCACAGCCGCGGGGTGGGCGCGCGCTCCAGAATTCCCTTCAGCGATGCCACTGCCTCCTGCGATTTCCCCTGGTCCAGCAGCAACTGGGTCAGTTGTTCCACGCCACTTTCGTTTTCCGGCTCACGCACGAGCAGCGCGCGAAGCACCACCTCCGCCTGGTCATGTTGATTCTGCAGGCGGTAGAGCCGGGCCAGCCAGAGCGCGGCATCGGTGTCGGTGGGGTCGAGGCGCATGATTTCGCGGTACTGTTCGGCGGCGCGCGCCAATGTGTCGCGCTGGCCCGAGGTATCGCTCAGATCGCCAAGCGTGCGGATATAAATCCGCGCGAGCAAGCGCCGCGCAGGCAGGTTGTCGGGATCCTTGGAAATGATCGATTGCGCTTCCAAAACGGCATCGCGGATGCGCTGTGACTGAAAATAGATTTCGGCAAGCTCTTCGCTGATTTTCTGGCTGGCCGGGTCGATGGCATAGGCCTTCTTGAAGAATTCGATGGCCCGGTTAGCGTCTTCGGCGCGGCTGGTGGATTCGTATTGCTGCTGATAATAGTGGCCCAGCGTGAAATCGTAATAAGCCTCGGCACGTTTGTCCGCATCATCCTGGGGCGCGGACTTGTCAGCCGCAGCGGCTGCCCGCTGGTTATTGGGAGACCCTCGATTGACCTGCGCAGCCCCGGCGACGCTTGGACCCGCCGTGAGTAATAGCAGCAGTACGCCGAGATGTGGACTGTTTTTCATCCGAATCATCGTAAATTTATCCGCCTCGCCAAGTTGCGTGAGTAAGGCTCCATACATCCCAGCCCCGCCCGCGCTAAAATCACACAATCATTCGATGCGCCAGATGGTCCGGCAGTTCCCATTGTATATGTTTTTTGGCTTTCGCTTCTTCAATCGCCGCGCTTAGTGTCGAAAATGCCGCACGCCGCAGAATACCATTGCCAGGCCCAGCCGGTCGGCAGCGGCAATCACCTCGGGATCCCGGACAGACCCGCCCGGCTGAATCACGGCCGTGGCGCCGGCCTTGGCGGATTCCTCGACGCCATCGGGAAACGGAAAAAATGCGTCGGAAGCGACCACGGTGCCGGCCAGCGGCAACTGCGTCTTCATCACCGCGATTTTCACCGAATCCACGCGGCTCATCTGGCCCGCACCGACGCTGGCGGTCTGCCCCGCTCGAGCGAAAACGATGGCGTTGGACTTCACGTGCTTGCACACTTTCCAGCCGAAAAGCATAGCGTCAAGCTCTTCTCGCGTGGGCGCGCGCCGGGTCACCACTTTCAGATCACTTTCGGCAAGCTGGTGACGGTCTTGGTCCTGCACCAGCACGCCGCCGGAGATTCGCTTGACCTCCCACTCGGCGTTTCCGCCGTCGAAATCGCCCGCGCGAAGTTGCAGCAACCGCAGATTCTTCTTGGACGCGAACTTCTCCAGCGCCGCGGGATCGTAGCCCGGCGCAACAATGCATTCCACGAAAAGTTTGGCCACCTCTTCAGCGGTCGCGGCATCGAGCGGGCGATTAAATGCCATCACTCCGCCAAACGCGGAAATTGGGTCGCAGGCCAGGGCTTTTACATAGGCTTCGAGCAGCGTGTCTTGTTCGGCCGTGCCGCAGGGATTGTTGTGCTTTACGATGACGGCGGCAGGCCGCCGAAATTCTCCCGCCAGTGCCAGGGCTGATTCCAGGTCTACAAGATTATTGTAGGAAAGCTCTTTGCCCTGCAGTTGGCGAGCCGCGGCCAGTCCGGACACGTTGTCTCCGCTGGAAACATACATCGCCGCGCGCTGGTGCGGATTCTCGCCGTAGCGCAGCTCCTGCCTGCGCGTGAAGGCAAAATGCAACCGCTCAGGCAAAGCGGGACGCTGGCCGAGCTGGATCGCTCCCGCATGCACGGAGAGGCGTTCCAGTTCAGTCGAGATTTTTCCGTCATAGCGCGCGGTCAGGGCGAAGGCCTTGCGCGCCAACTCCAATCGCGTCGCAAGGCTCACCTCGCCGTGCGCCGCAATTTCCGCTGCCACGGCGGCGTAGTCGGCGGGGTCGGTCACCACAGCGACGCTTTCCAAATTCTTTGCGGCGGACCGGACCATGGTTGGCCCGCCAATATCGATGTTTTCGATCAGCTCCTCGGAGGTCAGGCCGGGTTTCGCGGCGGTGGCTTCGAAAGGATAGAGGTTCACAACGACCAGATCGATCGGCGCAATCCTATGTTCGGCAGTCTGCTGGCGGTCGCCGGCGTCTGCCCGGCGAAACAATATCCCACCGTGCACTTTTGGATGCAGGGTTTTAACGCGCCCGCCGAGCATCTCGGGCCATCCGGTCAGTTCGGCGACGTCACGTACTGTAATTCCAGCCTCGCGCAGCATCCGCGCGGTTCCTCCGGTGGAAACGATCTCGATGCCGCGCGCGGCGAGTTGCCGCACAAACTCTGCAAGCCCACTTTTGTCATAGACGCTAACCAGCGCGCGTTCCACAGGCACGGAATCCCCCAAACGATGATAGGAAAACATCTATTGTAAGCGCGATGGCCGGAATCGAAAAGCGGGAACTCGGCAGTAGATCAGAACAATCTGGCCCGGCGGCATTGCGTGAGGAGGGTTTGGCAGTCGAAAAAATTACGTAATTCAGCCGTTCACGACTTTACGCGCGCTTTCAGCCGGGCGTGCTTGCCTTCGACGGCGACAATGTACTCGACCTCGTGCACATTCTCTTGTTTTTTAAGCTCTTCCGTCTTCTGGAGGACGAACTGTTGAAATGTTGCCATGGTGAGGTTATCCATCTTTTCACCGGCTTGTTGCTTTGCAAAGCAAAACGCTTCGAACAGTTGTTCCACTTTTTTCTTCTCGTGGCTGGGATCTTTGCAGGAGATGGAAAATGGAAGTTGTGGACCGGCGGAGCGGGATTCGCCATCGTGTTTGCGTGTCCGCTCCTTCTCAATCTCCCGGGCCGCCGCGCCAAAATGACGCTGCACGTTGCCTTCTTCCTTTTGTTTCATCCGTTTGCGGAAGATTTCGCGATACTTTGCGTAGGTCTGGGTCAAATTACTGTAGCGAAAGCGCTGGGCGTAATTCATCTTCGCGCCGCGGTCGCCGTGGCGTTTTATGATGGTATCGATGCGCCACTCGGTATCGGCCGGAGGGCGCTTCTTCCCGCCGCCGAAGTACTGTTCGTACTCGATCTTGAGCTGGCGAATATCTCTCTCGAGTTGGTTTAGGTCTTCTTCGGTCGTTGCCATAGTGGGTCCCCAAGAGAATCTTGATGCTAAAACGCGCGGGAATACAGGTCAACGCGCTCGTTTTGAGGCGTTACCGAACAGGCAATGCTGTCGCGTTCAGTCCAATTTGCATGCCGGTACGCCCTGTGCTTCAATATTTTTCCTGTGTGAGCATCATCAGGAGGGCCAATGAAAGAGTTGAGCGAAAAGCTAGTGCGAGCGGTCGAGTCGGCTGAGGTAAAATTTCGACAAGTTACCGAAGCTGAGAGCAATAAGCCAATATTAAAGGGCGGCTGGTCTCGAAAGCAAGTTGTCGGACATCTGATCGACTCCGCTTCAAACAATCACCAGCGATTTGTCCGGGCAGCGTTGCAGAACTCCCTGGAGCTTCCTGCGTATGACCAGGACGGCTGCGTGCGCGTGCAAGCCGTCGAAAGCGTTCATTGGCTCCTTCTGGTTGCACTCTGGACGAATTATAACCTCTATCTCGCTCACGTCATTGCGCATCTGCCTGTGTCCCAACTCGAGGTTCCGTGCCGAATCGGCGCGGACGAGCCGGTGACATTGAAGTTTCTGGCGCATGATTATCTGGACCACCTGTTACATCATTTGGGCCAAATTGGCGCCACTGCTTCCCGGTGAAGATGGCTGCCAGGCACGTCGCGAGGGTGTCATGACCGCTGCCGCGCGTTTCTTGACTTTTGTGCAAATCGCTGTCTAGACTGGAAACTCCCGCGCAAACCAATGAATCCAGCGGAACACAAGACGATCGTTGTCGGTGTCACCGGCGCTTCAGGCGCTGTGCTGGCGCAGACGGCGCTGCGGCTGCTCGAAGCCGACGCGCGCGTCGCGCGGATTCATCTGGTGGTCACCGACACCGGATCTCGCCTGCTGGCTCACGAACTGGGCATTGCCACAAGCGATGCCAAGCAACTTCCCTCGCTGCTGATCGGAGGGCGCGCTGTTAAAAC
>JBGOVX010000117.1:0-11535 GCA_041478355.1 Terriglobia bacterium
ACAGTGCCGTTTGGGGTGCCGATCTGCCCCACTCTCCCGTCGTGCTGAATCCACAGTTCCATGGCGATCCGGAACCAATCGACGTATTCATGGTTCCCACAGGCAGATGGTCGGATGGAACACGGGCGCCGATGCCGAAATAATTTCAGGCCGCGCAGAGCGCGTTCGGCGCTGTTGTTGTCGGTCTCTAGCTCGGCCATATCGGCCATTGCCACTGTAACGCGGGCGCGCGGCTAGCCCGTGACGAAAGTGTCGGCGCCAATCCAGAATGTTGCCAGGGACTTCAAATTGCTCTTGTAAGTGCGTGAGACTGTGTATTCCTTGCCCCCCTTGATGCGAAGCACGTACTCTCCCGTGGGCCAAGGCTGAATTTCTTCAACGAAGGAACTGTTCACCAGCACGGAGCGGTGTATTCTTATAAATCCGTACGGTTTTAGCTTTTCTGCCATCGTGGAAATCGATTCTCGGAGTAGGTACGATCCTGAAGCCCGCCGTAACAATACGTAATTGCCTTGAGCTTCGATAATCACCACGTCGGCCGGATCGACAAAAAGGATCCTTCCTTTCGCCTTGATGGCGATTTTCGCTGACCTCGACAACACTTCCTCGATCTGAGGCAGTATTTTCACCAATTGTGCCGCCCGCTCGCTTTCCGTTCTGCGGATCGCCGTATCTAGTGCTTCATGAACACGATCGTCTGAAAAAGGCTTCAGGATATAATCAACGGCATGCTTCTCAAATGCCGCAACGGCGTATTGATGGTGCGCGGTGACAAACACAATTGATGGTATCGGCCGCCGCCACTTATTTAACCGGTCGGCCAGCTCGATTCCCGATAATTCCGGCATGTGAATGTCGAGCAAAAGAACGTCATAAGGCTTCTTTTGTAGTAATTCCAGGGCGTCAACAGCATCGTTCGCGCAATCGAGGGCTTGAATGTCGTTTCTCGCTCTCAACGCATTCTCGAGGGAGCTTCGCGAAAGTGGTTCGTCGTCGACAATCAATACCCGCACAATCTTTCCCTCCATTAAGCGTGTAAATTCGAGGCCAACATTTCTTTCGCCGCCTCCTTATGTGGGCCGATTGCCGGCAACACCAGAGTCGCGATCGCAACGCCATCGCTGCCTTGGTCGAAGCAGAGAGTCGCCTCGTCCTCGTAAAGGTGCTTCAATCGTGCTCTCACATTCTGGAGACCTAGCCCCATCCCTGCTTGCCGCTTTCCTCCAACGCTATTGCGAATTGCTATCTCCAGCATGCCTCCCGCCCGCCGAGAGGAAACTTCGATCCATCCTCCTCCGCGGCAGCAAGCCACGCCGTGGAAAATCGCATTTTCCACGAGAGGTTGCATGATCAGTTGTGGCACGAGCAATTGCCGCGCGGCGGGGTCAATTTGCCAACGCACTTCAAGTCGGTCTTCCAAACGCATTTTCTCCACGCCGAGGTAATCGTCGACAAACTTCAATTCTTCATCGAGGCTAATGACATCGGAGCTCGCACACTGCAAAGCAGTCCGAAGCAAGTTAGAGACCTTGAGAACCATCGTTTTGGCGCGTTCTTTCTCTGTGTCAATCAGAGCTGAGATTCCCTGGAGCGTATTGAATAAGAAATGCGGATGAAGCTGACTCTTCAGGGCTTGGAGCTCGCTGGTGGCAAGCGCCTGCTGCAATTCAAGTTCCTGGTCCCCCGCCCGCTTAAAGTACTCGTATGCATGCGCGGCCGCCAGAACAATGATGTAGTTCCAGATTATCTCGGCAAAAACGTAAAAACCTGTAACCAATCCGTGCAACGAGCGTTGGTCGAACCTCTGAGCAGGAGAATTCCAAGGCGGCTGTAAAATCCAACGGAGGCTCACGCAGGCGATGGTGTAAAGAGCGCTGCCTAGAACATACCCAGTTACGCGACCAACCCGAATCGGTTTGGCGATCGGATAGCGGTGAACTATCGCGAAAACCGGAGGCGTCATGAGCGCGGTCGACAGTAGAAATCCGCTCTCGAGAAGCAGTGCAGTCCAGTAAGATGTGTGGAGTCCCCTCTCCCACAAGTGGACCTTATCCTCCCCTGCAGCTAGGAAGGCAAGACCCATCCAAAACAAGATGGACCACAAGTAGGCCCATGCGATCGTCGAGAGTTTTCGCCAAGCAACTTCCACACACCAGATTGTATCTGGATTTGCTGTCCTTGGGCGCCTGAAGGGACCAACGTACGAAAAGTGGATTCAGTCAAACAAAGCCAGGATGTGACTCACACGCAGAAAACTTCGAAGGGCTGCAGCGTTTCCTCATAACGGTCGAAACCCTCAACAAGGAACGCCGCCTGCTGCGTAGTATCTACTTGGCTCAAAAACCGGGCAGCAACTAACGGCCCTGCGCATCGACTCGCCATAAACGGATCGGCGCATTCCGCTCCAGCTAGCGGCTGATTCTCAGCGATTGAACTTTTTTTGATTCCAATAAGTTAACCTGCGGCGCCTATCACGATGGACGATGCATCAGTAGCACAATCCCCACGCCGATCAATACTCCACACAAAAGAATCACCGCGCCCCAGCCGTTCGTAAAAAGCGCCGCAAATCTTCCGCTGATTATTTTCCCAGCGATGATCGACGATGCCTCTTGTTGCGCTGCCAGCCCGTCAACGGCGTCAGCCGCCGCAATCGTCAACACGCCAGAGGTCTTCAACAGTTCGTTGCCACGTTCGACGGTCCCCAGGAAGCAATATCCCTGTCGCGGTATCGTCTCCACGTACATCGGCTTTTCCGGCGAATCTCCCAGGGCCAGCCGCAATTTATTTACCGTGGTATTTACGTTGGCGTCATAATTCACAAACGTGCCGTCTGGCCACAGCCGCGCGCGCAACGCCTCGCGGGTCACAATTTCGCCGGGCCGTTCAACGAGTGCCAACAACACTTGGAACACTTTGGACGGGATGCGGACTCTCGATCCTTCCTTAAACAGCTCCTCGCGTTGCAGATCAACCTGAAACTGGCCAAAACACAGATACCGTTCCGCTGCCTTCGTTTCGCTCAGTTGTTGTCTGCGAGCGCCTAAAGCCGAGCTGAACGTCATCGGCGTTGACATGGATCCACCCTCCTAAGTAGCTGCCGCGCGTGGTAATCACTGATATAAACGGACTCTTAGTGCAGCAATACGGCCGCCCTGCAACTTGTTTCTGAGACAAAAGAGAAATCGAGGAAATCCAGCACGGACTCCCTCGCTCATTCGAAACAGTCGAAGCGGCTACCAGATCAAGCGCAAGCCTAGCTGCATTGTTCGGCTTCCGCCATTGAACTGGTGGTTGTTCAGGAACAGGTTGCCGGAGGTCACGAAAATATATCCGGAGCTGAGTGGGTTGGCGTTCGTGTTCTGATCGATCGTGCCGTTATTTGTGGGCAAGCCGATGCTGAAATTCCGGTGATTGAATGTGTTATAGGTCTCGGCGCGGAATTGCAACGAGAAGCGCTCCGAGAGTTTTGTGTTCTTAAGCAGTGACATATTCCAGATGTTCAGACCTGGCGTGGACACTGTGTCTCGTCCCGCGTTTGCTTTGGCTCCCACTCCAGCTTGGATGAAGCGCGCCGCGGGATTCGCAGCGACGTAGCCAACGATATTGGAGTCATCGCCACTGCCACAGGTGGCGGGATCGGTGACGATGCTGGTCGCACCGCCGGCTCCTGCGTTACACACAAAATTGACGGTGCTGCCCGTTAGGCCAACTCCTGCAGGATTGATGATGGTGCGATCGCCCGCAGAATCTCCGTTAGCGTTCGAATCAACGCCTGACAAGGGAGTTACAGGCTGGCCGGATTCCGCCAGATATGTGCCTCCCCATTCCCATCCGTGGGCGAGCGCCTTAACAAAGGCATGGTCCGTCTGCACGTTGGGAATTTCATACAGGAACGAGAGTGCGAACTTGTGTCTGATGTCCAAGGCCGACAAGCCCCGCTCAGCCGCGAAGTCGAAACCATCCTGCGCGCGCCGTGGGTTCACACGGCTGCTGAACAGTTCGTTGGTGGCATTGTCGATGTTCTTGGAGAATGTGTAATTCGCGCGCAGATAAATCCCACGTGCGAAGCGATGGATGAAATCGACGGACCCGGCATGATATATGCCGCTGCCGATCGGTGGGAATGTGGTGACGCTTCCGAGGAAACCGTCCCCCGAGAGTGGAAGCGGATTGAAGCTGTCAAAGCTCTGCAACGTGCTCGCCGGGCTCACAACCACCGCCGGCACGTCACTCGGACTGATAAAAGTCGGAAGCGGCGCGATGCCCCCGCCTGCAACATTCGGGTCAAACGCCGACGCCGAATTCAACCGCTGTTGAACCGGCAGTTCCAGGCTGCGTGTACCCACATAGCGCACTTCGACGCTGCTGTTACGGAACAGTTCGTGTTGCACGCCCAACGTCCAGGTGATGACCTTTGGCGACACATGATTCGGAATGAGCGATCCGGTTGCCGCTCGAGCATCTGCTTGCGTCACCGGCGGAACGTTTACCTGCAGCAATCCACCGAATTGTAGGAATCCCTGCCCGGCCGTTGGATTGGTTGGATTGGCCGCGTCGAAAGTAGCGCACCACTGAGGTGCACCAGCCAGCGCGCACGTCAGGCCGGGGTTTTGTTCCGATTGCAATTGTGGCGGCAAACTGTTGACGGCAAAGTTGTTTGGCACGACGTCATACGCAAGGCCCCCGCCGCCCCGCACCGCCCACTTTCCGTTTCCACGGGGATCCCAGGCAAAACCAAACCTGGGAGCAAAGTTGTTGGTGTCCGGTTTTGGCGCGCGGAAAAACAACCCGAGCGCTGGATCGTCCGAAATACCGTTGATGGCTTGCAGGTTTTCGTCGCGAGGAACGCCGCTGTACTCGTAACGCAGTCCAAGGTTCAACGTTAGCCTAGGTGTTATTTTCCAGTCGTCCTGCACAAACCAATAGAACGCATTGTAGTTTTCTGCCACGCTTCCCGAGCCAGCTCCCCGCAGTGCGCCATTCGCGCCGGTCGGTACGAAGTCGTTGATGAACTGGCTGAGCGATGCGTAATCCCATTCACCCCGCGCGCGAGGCAGCGTATTGGTCGGCGAAATATATTTCCGCGCTTCCACACCGAACTTGAAAGTATGCTTTCCGCGGATGTAGGAAATATTGTCCACCCACTGATAAACGTTCTGTGCATAACCCTGCGGCGCCAGTCCGTTCGGTCCAAGGTTGCTTCCAAGTTCGTCTACTTCAACGTTTGGAAAGTTCTGAAAGGCGGTGGGCACCACCAGGTTCGGTCCGTTCAGGCGTGAATACGACGTACGGAAATCATTGATCACACTGTTGGAAATCGACCACGCGTCCGTGAAAATCACTTTCCTCGCATCCTCGTTGTGCGTTCCCAGAAACTGCGGTTGTGGTTGCGATGGATTGAAATCGGGCTCGCGGAGCCTGTCATAAAGAAAACGCCCGCGAAGTTGATGCCTTCCCAGGCTCGCATCAAGGTTCACGATAAAATCGTGCTGGTTGGCGAAATTCGGCGCGATGGACTGAATCGTGCCCACCGGGATCGCTTGTCCGTTTACCTGCACTGCTGCATTCGCGGTTGGCGCCACCGGGAATTGCTTTAGGAAGTCGGTGATCGCGCTGTCGTGCGCGAGCGTCATCAGAGTAGCCAATCCATCCGCGGTCGGCGAAGAAAAACTCGGGCTGGAGGAGGCCAGTCCATTGTTCTGGAATTCGTACGCGCCATACACGAAGAATTTATTGTGGATGATCGGCCCGCCCGCGCTCGCGCCTGCCCGGTTATAATCGAAACGATCTTTTTTCCCGCGTTGCTTTTCCAAATTGTCCAGCGCGTTGTAATTCCGGTTTCGATCGTATCCCCATCCAGCGCCATGCCAGTTGTTGGTGCCAGACTTAGTCACGATATTGAACTGGCCTCCCGCGGAGTGTCCGTTTTCTGCGCCGAACTGATTCGTTAGAAGCGTGAACTCCGCCACCGACTCCTGGATCACCGGCTGAGTCGGACCATTGGTATCAATCTTGTTGTCATCGACCCCGTCAATCGAAAATCCGTTGAACCGCGGACGCGTTCCACCAATCGACCCGCCGGAACCGAGCACGCCTCCCTGCTGTGTAGTCGTTCCAGGCGCGTACACCGCGTACTCCTTCACATCGCCGCCCGTGGTGTTGATCGGAACATCCTGTACGGCGCGTCCGCTGAAGGTCGCTTCCAGTGTAGAAGATTCCGTTTTCACCAAGTCCGCGCCTGCTTCCACTTCGACGGTAGCAGACACGGAGCCCAGCTCCAGATCGACTTTCGCTTCCGATACTTGGTTCGAATTCACAATGATGCCTTTTTGCACTGCTTTCTTGAATCCGTCTTTCTCTACCGTCACCGTGTACGTCCCGACTAACAAATTCGGAAACACATACGTCCCCGAACTCGAAGCCGTCGTAGTCACTGCAACGCCGGTGGCTTCGTTTTCTGCGGTTGCCTTGGCTTCTTCGATACTGGCCCGGCTTTTATCTGTGACGGTTACGCGAAGCGTTCCGTCCAGTCGTTGCGCCCGGGCTGCACTGCCGAGCAATATACAAAGTACCCCTGCCAGTGCCATGAAGATCAGTCTGCGCATTGCTTCTCTCCTTCAGAGCTATAGAATTGTTTTGCTTACATCCCACACAGTCTTTTCCACCACCCGCTGCAGCGATAAGCGTGGGATATGCACGCAGCACTCCACTCTAACAATTCAATTTGCGATTGTTTTTCAATGACTTGCGAAATGGTATTTCTGAGCGGTTATGAGTTCACGGAGGGGAGCCAATGCGCTTCATCGCAAGATGTCGGCACTTTGAATCAAACAATTGTCGTATCGTCACGATCCATCGTTAACTGACAACTAACAAAGAAACTCATAGTCAAATTCCAGATTCTGGATACTTTTGTGCTCACCGAAGATTCGAGCCCACGCTTAGCAATCGGAAAAGGCTTTTACGGAGAGTGCGACGTTCCACGAGTGTGTTGAATAACCTTCAGCTCGAATACAGTTGGCCACTGCTTTCCGGTGACGAAGAGACGATCATGGCGGGGGTCGTACGCTATTCCATTTAAACTTAAAACCGATTCGGCATCGATCCTCTGATTGGAAGGCAGCAAGCCTGTGAGGTCAATCCATGCGATCACACGCCAATCCAACCGACGTGCAACCTCCTCTGTCCTTTGCTTCGTTTTCGCCGCAAGAAACTGTGCCAGGGGCGCACCCTTGGCTCCCGTAAACTACGCCGCCGGTGCTAATCCGACCTCGGTGATCATTGGAGATTTCAATGGTGACGGCAAACTGGATTTGGCCGTGGCCGACCTCGGTGGCAACAACGGCAACCTTTTACTCGGAAACGGAGACGGCACATTTCAGTCTGCACTGAGCTTCGCTGCCGGGACTCTGACCGGGCCGTTAGGGACCGGAGATCTCAATGGCGACGGCAAACTGGACCTGATCACCACGCACGCCAGCAAGAACAACGTCAGCGTTCTCCTGGGCAACGGAGACTGGACGTTTCAAGACTCCGCAACGAACTAAGGCAATACTACGAATCCGTTGGCAAGGACGATCATTATCGGACTGGCAGCTACGTACCCGCATTTCGGCCGAAGCGCACAGAGGACCGCACCTACCTACTGAAACATCGCGGTTTACGCGAGCTCCTTACCGAAGGTCTGATCACCCAAGCCGTTGATCTCAGTTCCGTCGCTCGAAAACTAGATGTTCAGATCGTTTGTGAAGGGACGGTGCAGGTGTTGCCTTTAGGTACCAAGTCCTCAGCGCCGACGGATTTCCGGCCTGGTGAAAACATTTCAAGGCGGCATCCCATACGTCAGGTGGTTTCCATGTCATTCAAAAAAGCTGCTGAGGGTTAGCTGGCACACGCGGCGATATTCCAACCAGCGCTTACGATTTCCTCGCTGACGCGCTTCGAATGAGCAGATCGGTTGTGTAGAAGTAAGTCGCTAGCCATTCGGTTGAACTTCAACGGTTCAAGCAACTGTTAAGGAGCACGATGTAACGGTTTTCCAAACCGCAGCGGACTCGAATGGCGCTCACGCATTACATCTCAGTGCGAACAGATCTCATCCGCGTAACATTGCTGGGACAGCCCGACAACAAACATTTACCTTTGGGATGAGTACCGCTTCAACTCTTCGGCTTTCAACCGAAGGGTTGGTGTTTATCAAGAATTGGGAACCGATCAGAGCACTTTCGCCGTTATTTCGCTATGGGGAAAATTCGGGGGACTCCATACATGCGCAGCCACATTTCCGTACATCGTGCCACTACCAAATATTTTTCTAACTCGTTTGTTTTCAAAACTGAGATTGAAAAGGAAGGACTTCCGAGAGATAGTACGCCTGACTTGGGCGCAGGAGGTCCCGAGTTCAAATCTCGGCGCCCCGACCAATTTGTGTTTTTTGTTTCCGTTACTTAGCGATACTCACTTTGGTGCCACTGCCCCTGTGAATTTCTCGTAGGCAGGAGGTTTGCTTTTGCAAGGCATTCAATTCCGACGACTTCGGTGTACCGCGAGCATGGAAAAAACTCACGGGGCAGGAGCGCCAATTGGAAATTATTGAATGGACGTAAGTTAAGAGAAGGTCATTTTGTGAGTATGGGGGAAATTCGGGGGATCTGACGCATCTCTGTACCCCTCGACCTGCTGCGAAACTATCAGACGGTCAACTGCTCAGCTCCATCTTCGGCTGACTGATCTCAACGCTAAACGGAGTATTGGCTTTTCTACACAGTAGTGGAATCGACCGCAGGTTTACGTACGCTGGCCCGCTCCACATCTCACACACGAGGTTAGGACCGAATGCGAGGATACTCACCGAACGGCTTTTTTCATCCTACCATCTTTTCAGCAACATCGGTGAACACCGCATGAATATTGGCGATTTCTACGATCTCGCATTCTGCAACTGTTTCAACGCTCCTGCATAAATAGCTCAAATTTCGGCCCCAAACAGGCACCAAAGACACCAAGGGCCGGTGACACGCGCCAGGAGATCCGGCTAGGGGCCGCGCCCTCGCGTGGTACAGAAGGATGGTCCCTCCGCGCATATAGAGTAAGAGGTCATTTGCCCGCAGTGCGCGAATCTGTGTCTGCCATTTCTATCAGCAGAGGCAACCACGCCTGTGGCCATCTCTATTTGACTGCCAACCATCGCTTGCACATTTTCAATTCCGCATGAACTCCCGATGACAAGAAAACCATAAGGGGGTCCGAGTGTCGCTGGCTGAGTGCAAGTTTGTCTGGAAAAACGGAGTGATGGTTCCTTGGAAAGAGGCGACGGTTCACGTTTCTTGCCACGGTCTGCACTATGGCACCGGTGTCTTTGAAGGAATTCGCTGCTATGACACATCGCAAGGACCAGCCGTCTTTCGCCTCGGAGCACATCTAGACCGCTGGTTTGCCTCTGCTCGAATCTATGGCATGGAGTGGCGCTATGCGCGGCAGGATTTAGTGCGTGCCGTCCTAGAAGTCATCCGCGCCAACGGATTTCGGGAGTGTTACGTTCGCCCAATAGCCTTCTATGGCGCCCACAGTCTGTCTCTTAATCCCCGCGGCTGCCCCGTGGAGGTTCTAATCCTCGCTTGGCCGTGGGGAAGATACTTAGGTGCGGACGCGCTGGAGCATGGAATCGACGTGACTGTCTCACACTGGAGAAAATTGAACGCGCAGGCTGTGCCAGTTTCCGCCAAAGCGTGCGGCCAGTATCTGAATTCCGTCCTAGCGACACAGGACGCGGAGGCCCGCGGCTTTCGGGAAGCAATTCTGCTCCACAACGCTGGCTACCTCACGGAAGGCCCCGGCGAGAATATCTTCATCGTCAAAAACAAACACATCATCACAAACGACGAGCGCAGCTCGATCCTTCCTGGGGTGACGCGAGACTCGGTGCTGCGTCTCGCGGAAAAGCTTGGATTCGCAATCGACATCCGTCAGCTCGAACTGAACGATCTTTTCACAGCGGACGAAGCGTTTTTTACCAGCACGGCTGTTGAGATTACGCCCATAGTGTGCCTCGAGGCGCAGAAGATAGGCCGTGGCACGCGCGGTCCGGTCACGGCAACTCTGCAGCAGGCTTATCTCGACGTGGCCACCGGACGCGACGAACGGTACCTCGACTGGCTAACGTATGTTTCCTAACCCAAGGATGTGATCTAGCCTCGAGATATGGCGAAGCAGATCATCTACGTCCTCACTACAGGTGGAACCATTGAGAAAATCTATTTCGAGCCTACGGGGTCTGTCGAGAATCTGGGGAGCAAGATTGACGGGTATCTCTCCCTTTTGCGGCTTCCCGAGTGCGAGATCAATGTCGTACCACTGATGAACAAAGATAGCTTGGAGATGACGGACCAGGATCGTGTTCTGCTGCTGGGTATGGTGCGCGCGATCTTGAAGGACGGCGCTCCGATCGTGATCACTCACGGCACGGACACGATGGTTCAAACCGGCTTATACCTGAAGCGTGCTCTGCCAGAATTGCAGGTTCCTGTCGTCCTGACCGGAGCGATGACACCCCTAGGCTTTGAGAGCAGCGATGGGCTACAGAACCTCACGGAGAGCCTTTTCGCGGTCCGCGTTCTCTCACCTGAAATCTATGTCGTCATGCATGGAACAGCGTTCCCGGTGTATCGAGTCCGCAAAGATCAAACGCTCGGCCGCTTCGTCTGGACCAATGGCAATCTGATATCATGTAAGGTCTAGTCGCGTATCACTTTGCTGGTGCAGCTTGGGTCTTTGCCTCGTTGTGTTCTTGGAGCTTTCGCAGCTCGCGCCAACGGGCGTACTGCTCAGTCTTGGCAGGATCAGGATCTTCTTCCCCCTTCATCCAAAAACAAAACCAATCAACGTCGCCTTGCTGCGCCGCCATCCGCTCCGACGGTTTCACAGGGGCATGCTCGGCCTCAGGAAGCCAAATCAACTCGACGGGTTTACCTAAGTGGTGGAGCCCTGCAAACCATTCCCAGTTGCTCAGAAGCGAGTAAGGTCTGAACGCGAGTAGGCGTACGGGCGCGTGTACTTTCTCTAGGTTAAAACCAGTGGCTTGCCTAAGCCAACTCTCGAGACCACTACCAAAAGGGGGTCCGCCGTTAAGACGTTCATATGCGTCGACGTAACCCTGCCCCATATTCAGCCACTCCATGTACTGCAGATAAGAACCATCGAGTCCATCCGCTATCACCGCAGCCGCAAAGTCGTATTTGGAGAAAGTTAACGCGTAGCGAACATGGTAGCCGGTGCGACTCCATCCCAGGAGGCCGACCCGCGTTCGATCGATCGTCCCTCGTCGATCCAGATAATCGATGAGACCTTCCAACACTGACATTTGCTGTGGCCCTTCGCGAACGGTGTCGATGTCCGTTGAAGAATCATCTTCAGTCTGCGCCACAATGATGTCCTTTCCTGCCAATGCCTGTGCGGCATAGCCGGCCGTTGAGATCCCGTCGATCCAGAATTTCGCGGGATTCCAGCCATGGGTTTGGATTACGAGCGGGTACT
>JBGOVX010000048.1:0-19500 GCA_041478355.1 Terriglobia bacterium
AGGGGAGCACCGCAAACGGAGTCGATCAATCGGTCGAGCGGTCCACGGACATGCCCTATCCCTCCCTCCGCAATTTACCTTTGCTCGGCGCGAAGTATGCCAACTATTACCGCCGCGCGAAAATCCAGGAAACGGTCTACGAACTGCTGACTGAACAGTACGAGCTCGCCAAAGTACAAGAAGCGAAAGAGACGCCAAGTGTCAAAATTCTCGACCCCGCGATGGTTCCAGAAAAGAAGTCGTTTCCCCCTCGCTTAGTGATCATGCTCCTAGGCACATTTTTTGTTCTTGGTTTCTCCGTGGTTTGGGTGTTGGGGTCGGCGCGCTGGGAAGAAGTCGATCCACAAGATCCGCGCAAGGTTCTCGTGCAGGAAGTCGCTGGTGCGTTGAAGAGTCGGACGCCATGGGCGTCACGGAACGGAGACGCTCCGGACTCGAGCGAGCAAAGTTTAGAGAATGGACTCGACAGCCGTCGCCCGCCTATAAACGGGCCGGCTGATCAATAGAGTCTGCTGTAAGCGTCTGTAAAATAAATGGTTAAGTCACATAGCCCCCTGTAAGTGACGGGGCGAAGCTATCTGACGACGATGCGAAGTGACTTTGTGGAACCTCCCGCCCGTATGGACGAAATGACAGCCTTGAGGGCACCAGAGCTGGCCATGTACGGTCAGCCCCATTGGTATGCCATCTATACTTGCGCAAATCGTGAGAAGCGGGTAGCGGATCAGATTGCGCACCGTGGATTCGACCATTTCTTACCCCAATACGAATCGGTGCGGAAATGGAAGGATCGCAAGGTTCGGCTCCAACTTCCCCTCTTTCCCGGCTACCTCTTTGTTCAACTGGCGCTCCGGGATCGTCTTCGCATCCTAGAAGTTCCTGGCGTTGTTCGGCTTGTAGGTTTTGACGGCCGTCCTTCGCCGGTACCCACACTTGAGGTCCTAAGAATTCGGGAGTTCCTCGACCGTGGGTTTCGTGCTGAACCATATCCCTACTTGAAAATCGGGAGGCGTGTCCGGATCGTGCGGGGGCCGTTTGAAGGCATGGAAGGAATCGTCGTCCGCAAGAAGAATTGCTATCGGTTTGTCATTTCTCTCGATCTGATAATGCGCTCCGTGGCTACAGAGTTGGATGCAGTCGACTTGGAGTCGACAAAGTAGAAGAAATCTGTGGTGACGCACTCTGTTGAACCCTCCCGCATGCAGGAATCGCCCGCACTTAGAATGCCACCAAGGGCTGGACGCGAGGAACCTCGACCAGTGAGCTTTGTTCGCCGCATCGTCAGCCATCCGGTTTCGCAGAATGCTCTGGGTCTCTACGGGCTTCAGTTTGCTGGCTATGTGATTCCATTGGTGACGCTTCCGTACCTAGCACGCGTACTGCGTCCGGAGGGATTCGGGCTGTTGTTGTTTACACAATCCTTTGCATTATGGGCCTCACTAGTCATTGAATACGGATTCAACCTCTCTGCCACACGCGAAATTGCTCAGAACCGGGGAAAGAACGATCTGCTGGCCTCCACCGCCGCAGGGGTGTTGGGGGCAAAGCTGCTGCTGTTGTTGGGTTTCATCGTTATTGCCGGAACGGCGGCGTGGACCGTGGCCAATTTTCGGCAACACCCGGTTTATTTACTTTGGGCGCTGCTGCAGACCTTAGCCTTCGGATTCAGCCCTTTTTGGTACTTCCTAGGCACTGAGCGAATGGTGCGCGCAGTCCTTTTGGAGTTCGTTGCCCGTGCTGCGGCTGCGGCATTTATTTTTCTGGAGGTACGATCACCTGGAGATGGATGGAAGGCCCTAGCCTTGCAGGCCATGGCGGGTTGCTTTAGCACCGTGACCCAGACCGTTTGGATGTACTGCGAGATCGGGTTCCGCTGGCCGCTATGGAAAGAGAGCATACGCACACTAAGCTCCGGATGGGACATGTTCCTCTTTCGTGGCGCCTATCACATGTACAGCACGGCCAATGCGTTTATCCTGGGACTGTTTTCCTCTTCTGTGCAAATCGTCGGCTACTACGGCGGCGCGGAACGAATCGCTAAGGCCGTCCAGGGATTGACCCTCCCGTTGACAGCGGCCTTGTACCCCCGCATGAGTCATTTGATCTCTCACAACATCCACAAGGCCGCGCGTATCGCGCGTATTACTCTTTCTCTGGTTGGTGGGTCCGGCCTGTTCTTGGGTCTGGCACTCGCGTTGTTGGCACAGTGGTCCGTGTCCCTCATCCTGGGACCCGGCTATGACCCTTCAGTCTCCGTTCTTTATATCTTCGCGTTCGTGTTGCCGATCAATACGTTCAACAATGCTCTGATCATGCAGTGGATGATTCCGCTGGGGATGGAGCGGCCGGTTAGCGCAATTACACTGGGAGCGATTGGGGTCAATCTGATTTCGGCGGCTCTGCTGGCTCCCCGTTTTGTTCACATCGGGATGGCCTGGGCGATTTTGATAGCGGAGGTCTGTAAACTAACCGCCCTCGTTGCTATTTTGCTCAGGCAAGATCTCACTCCAATCAGCGGTCTGGCTCAATCCAAGACTTCTGCAGTGGAATTTCTATGAAACCGGAGACAAACATGGCCTCGAGGGAAGCCTGGCCCGAGCGGATCGCTCTTGTCTGGGCAGTGGCCGTGCTGGCGACAGAGTTAAAGGTTACCGTCCCCTATATTCATTGGGTGTTTTCGGTCCTTGCGGTGATTCTTATCCTGCCGTACTTATTGCAGGTTCAGTGGATAGCGAGATTCCCCGCACGTACTCCCGCTTGGCTTCTTGTGGTCGCGGTTTGCATTCCCGTTCTTTACGGTGCCAGGGTCGGATATTCCTTTGCGGTAGCTGTCAAGCTTGCAGCGATGCTCTTATGTGCGCTCTCCATCTTTGTCGCGCGCAGTAATCTCGCGCATTATGCCTTTCACGGATTTGTTGTCGCCGTGTGCTTGAATCTCGTCTTACTGGTCGGAGGGTTCTTGGGTTTCGGTTCGGCGGACATAATGGCCATGGATCGCTGGGGCACTGTCCTGAGTTACCCAGGGTCGCTGTGGCGCGTAGCTGTAACGGTCTGGGTTTTCGCCGCGTATTTATTAACCAAGCGCCGTTCTATAGCTCCCTTGGGCCTCTTGGTGGCTAGCACTCTGCTCGTGTACGCGGATGGCACGCGAACCGGAGTTCTTCTGCTTCTTGCCGGCGCTATATATCTCATTTTGATCTTGGCCGCGGAGGCCGGACGGTTGAGGCGAGCAGTCCTTATTGTTGCGATTGGCCTCGGCGTAGTAGTCGCCGCAGTGTCGTACTCAGGCATTATTTCGGGCGAGATGGATGGAACAGGAAGAGGGGCTGTGGGGCGCTTCAGCGAAATGGCGAGCTCACTCGAGGAAGGAGGATTCGAAGACTTAGGTACAGCCGACTTAATGCGTTTCCAAATGTTGCAGGATGTCACCAAAGCCATTCGGGCACACCCCGTCCTAGGTACTGGAACCGAAACGACGACGACGGAATCAGTCATTGGGCCAATGTCCATCCACATGACTTACCTCCAGCTCTGGGCTGACATCGGGCTCCTGGGTTTCGTGGCTTACATTTGGCTAATATGGGGTTGGGTAGCTTGGGTACCCAAGGTTTTGCGCCGAGTTCAAGCTCTGTCTGACCCTGCGCGCAGGGCCATCTATTACAATGCTATCTTTCTACTGGTGGTTTATGGTTCCATCGGATTTTTACACCCGTTCAGCACTGAATGGTCAGAGTGGATCATATTTATCGTCCCATATGCGCTGGTCTGGGAGATCGCTCGTCGTTCCGAGAAACCGAACCGGCCGGTACAGGCCCTTGGAGTCGTCAATGGCTTTAGCCCACACAACATCTTCGATGTGAGGTGATCCGTATGTTTTCTTGGATCTTTGCCTCGGTAGGTTCATAAGCTTAAGAGGAGGTCAGGTTCGTTCTCTCCCTGTTGAAGTGCATGTTCGATTTCCCTTGCTCCGTAGTGATCACAACCTACAACCGCTCTAGCTTGCTTGGACGTGCCATTCAATCGGCTCTCGACCAGGCGTGGCCGAATCTTGAAGTCATTGTGGTAGATGACGCTTCCACCGATGGCACCACAGAACTGATGCGAAGCTCCTTTCCGCACGTGCGCTATGTTCGGCAGGAAAGCAATCGCGGTGTCTGTGCGGCACGCAATCGGGGCTTGCGAGAGGCATCGCAGCCCTGGGTTCTGTTCTTGGATGACGATGACACGTTCCTGCCAGGTGCGCTGGAGCTTATTGCCGCTCGCATCGCGGGTTTGCCCGACCGGGAACTGTACCCGGTCTTCCAGTTTCCTCGCGGCAATGGGCGCGTCGCCGCGCCCTTTATGATCGTCAGGATGGAGGATAATATCACCGGGAATGTGCAGGGAGATTTTGCTGCAGTTATTCGTAGAGAGTACTTCCTAACTGAAGGCTTAGTTTATCCGGAGTTCCACTCGAGTGCCGAGAGTCTGTTGTGGTGGAAGGTAGCAGACAAGTACGGCATCCCGACGTGGTCGGACCAAGTCCAGACTCTTTTTGACGACGCTCCCTCCAGAATGATGTCCACTCAATTTCAGGTACGTCACGCGCGAGATCACGCCGAGTTGGACGAGGCCATACTGAGCGAGTATGCCGACGTTCTAGCAGCAAGATTCCCGCGGCACTATCATAGAAGACGCCTTGGTGCCGCAACTTATCGACTTCTGGCAGAAGAGCCAGCTAAGGCTCGCTCGCATGTCCTCCTCGCGCTGCAACAGCGGCTTTCCGCCGAAGCGCTCGGTTTGTGGTTCCTTACCTTCTTGCCACGACGATGGGTACTGAGGTGCTATGCATTCTACAAGCGGCGCGCCAATGGCTGGAAGTCTTAGAGTCAGAGTTTTGGAGTCCTAGATATCAGCCGTGGAACCAGAACATATAAAGACTGTCCGAACGAAACGCTAGTTCGGCCCGAGGGCTTGACTCAGGGTTGGCATGAGGGTTCTGCAGGTAATCAACAGTTTGACGCCGGGCGGGGCTGAAGTACTTTTGCGAAACATGATCCTCGGCTTCTCTCGGCGCGGCATCACGTGTGAGCTTTATTTGCTGAAATCTACCGATAGCCACCTGCAGTCTTCGTTGACAGAGCATGAGATTAGGCTTTGCGCTCCACTGCGCGCCTCAGTCTACTCGCCACTCCATGTGCTTTCTTTGGCTGCTCACCTTCGCGCTTGCTCCTACGACATAGTGCACGCTCACCTATTTCCAGCGCGGCTCTGGGTGGCTTTAGCGGCGAGGAAGGCCAACATTACCGCGGCTCTTGTGACGACGGAACACAGCACATTCAACCGGCGTCGCCGCCGCGTCTATCGGCCAATGGACCGCTGGATATATAAACAGTACCGCAGCATCGCCAGCATCAGTGATGCGACAACGAAAGCATTGGTACATTGGTTGCCAGACGTGGCCGGCAAGGCCCGAACATGCCCCAATGGGGTTGATGTGAATACTTTAGCGAGCTCCCCGGCTGCGAGCAAGGCCGACCTATTCGCGCTCCCGCAGACTTGTCCGATCATACTGTCGGTGGGGCGCATGGAGCGCCCCAAGGACTACGAAACCGTGATCAGAGCGCTGAGCCTGGTTCAAGAGGTTCACCTTGCCTTGGTCGGTGTCGGTCCCATGTTGGAAGAGCATCGAAAACTTTCTCAGAAGCTGGGTGTCGAACAGCGCGTACATTTTCTTGGTAGGCGCTCAGATGTTCCGCGGTTGATGAAGGCGGCCGACATCTATGTGCAGTCCTCGCGCTGGGAAGGTTTTGGCATCGCTGCCTTGGAGGCAATGGCATCTGGACTCCCCGTGGTTGCTACCCGAGTCCCGGGGCTTGCAGAACTGGTTGGCGAGGCCGGGCTTCTCTTCGAGCCCGGAGACCACCGCCAACTTGCTGGACACTTAAACAGGTTGCTTAGCAGCAGTGAGTTGCGTGCTCACCTGGCGGAGGTTGGCAAAGTTCGCGCGTCCAACTTTGGACTCGAGAAAACTCTGGACTGCTACCAGGCTTTGTATCAGGAACTGCTCGCAGGCTAACCACCCGTTCTTGCGAAGTTCTTTGGGCAGTGCGCACATTCTAGTCGATCATCTGTATTCTCCGTAAACTGCCAACCAGGTTCCGCATCAGTGGCCGAAGTCATGAATGCAAGAAACCACCTGGCGCTGTCACGAAAATTAGAATCTTTGCTTACGGGCTGCAGAAGATTATTCCGCAACGCGTGCATAGATCTCAAATACGGAGGGTTTCTTGGCGGAACTGTAAAATCGCCCTACCTCCATCTCGGAATTAAAGATACAGCTAATACGGATTATTCCGCGTTGCCACTAATCTTCAAAGACAGAGTGCAGAAGTCTGATGTCCTGGTTGACATAGGTTGCGGGAAAGGAAGAGTGATTAACTGGTGGCTGCATCATCATTTTGAAAATCAGATCATTGGCATAGAGCTAGATCGAGCCGTGGCCCGCAGGACACAACGACGACTTGCCAAATACAAGAACGTGAGAATCATATGGGGAGACGCGCTCTGCCACCTCCCCTGGAACGCGACCATTCTTTATCTCTACAATCCTTTCACTGCGCCCTGGGTCGCAAAACTGAAAGGTCAACTCAATGTTTTTGCGACGATGAACGGAATTACCCTGTTTTATTACAACTGTGTTCATGTCGACGTTTTTAGACACGACCCCAACTGGATAGTTGAGATAGACGACCTTGGGTCCGACTTCCATCCATTGGCTATCATGCGGACCCGGATGGGTTGATAGTGATTTTGTACAAGAAGGCAGGCCTCCGAATCGCGGAATTGTGGTTTGACGAGCAACCCAATGGAGCTTGTGTCGACGTGCTCCGTCACAGGCAACGCTCGGCGCCAACGGCTGAGGGCACATCGACGCCATTTCATACAATCCTCATTGATTTGAAGCATGACCCCGACCTGCTTTTGGCAAGAGTGAAGAGAGACACCCGTTATGAAATACGCCGCGCGAGGAGCAGGGACAATCTGACATATCAATTGTGCACGACTGTCGGTCCGGAATTACTCGATCAGTTCAAGTCTGCCTATATTCAATTCGCGCGACAAAAAGGGCTCTCTGTGAGAATCAGCGTCCGGCTTGAAAGGCTTGCCGAAATAGGCGAACTGAGTCTTTCCCTGGTTCGAACCCAAGACGGACTTCCGCTCGTCTGGCACGCTTATTATCGGGCTAATGACAGGGTGCGTCTTTTGCATTCCGTATCTCTGGTTGGCGATTGTGATAGCTCTCGTCGGACCTTACTCGGCCGCGCGAACCGATACCACCATTGGGAGGATCTCTTGGCCTTCAGGTCGCAAGGAGTAGGAATCTATGATCTCGGCGGGTGGTATGGCGGCAGGTCGGACGAGAAGAAGCTGAGCATCAACAAATTCAAGGAAGAATTTGGTGGCGAAATCGTCCTCAATTACAACTGTCAGCATGGGCTCACCCTAGCGGGCAGAACCGCTGTCTGGCTATATGCACGATTTGGGCCTGAGCGGTTGAGCTAAGGTGCCGGCTTTCTTAGGGAATCGACGGACAGAAACGACACCATGGCGTCGACGTCCAAATCCCCAGCGAACCTAGGCGAATTATAAATTGTAGTTTATCGATGACCTATGCACGCACAATACTTACTTCGCTTCGATGACCTCTGCCCGACGATGAATTGGGGCGTTTGGGCACAAGTTGAAAAGGCACTTCTGGAATTCCAGGTAAACCCTATCTTGGCCGTCGTTCCCGACAATCAAGATAAGGTGTTGAATGTTTGCGACGCAAACAAAAACTTCTGGAATGAGGTTCGTACTTGGCAGCAGCGTGGCTGGACCATCGGCGTGCATGGATATCAACATCGTTTTGTGACGCGCGACGCGGGAATTGTCGGAATCAATGAATTCAGCGAGTTTAGCGGGCTTGCGTATGAGGAACAATCGTACAACCTGCGGTGTGCACTGGAAATCTTTGAGCGAGAAGGCGTCAAGCCTGAGGTCTGGATCGCACCCGGCCACTCATTCGATAAAACCACGGTGAAGGCTCTGCGATTTTCCGGAATCAAGTACATTAGCGATGGCCTGTACCTTTTCCCTTGGCTCGACCCCTTGGGTGTCCTATGGGTTCCACAGCAGTTCTGGAAATTTCGGTGGATGCCACTGGGCGTTTGGACGGTTTGCCAACATTTCAATTCCTGGACCGCGAACGACATCTCTAAGCTGCGCTCGGACCTAAAACGGTTTCGGCCCCGGATCGTGGATTTTAGAGATGTTGTTAATCTATATGCAGAACGCCACCGCTGTTGGTTTGACGCCTCTTATGCGCGGTTGCACCTAGCCGCGTTGAAGGCCTCCTTGATGAGAAGGGGAAGAGTGTCCTTTGAACGGACTCAGACAAAAAGGTGAAGTTGTGAACGAACAGCGGAGAACTGGCTCGCCGCGTGTGCTTCACGTTGTGACTTCGGCTCTGTCCATCCATTTGATGCGCGGGCAACTACGGTATCTGAAGGAAGCTGGATTTGATGTGATTGTGATTTCCTCGCCCGGAGATCAACTCGAACGTGTGGCCAAGGAAGAGGGTGTGAAGGTCTTTGGTATCGAGATGAAGCGGGGGGCGTCTCCGCTGCGTGATCTCCTTTCGCTCTGGCGACTCTGGCGGTTAATTCGTCAGCTTCGTCCGGACTTAACTAATGTGAGCACTCCCAAAGCTGGACTGCTCGGAGGCGTCGCAGCTTGGCTTAATCGTGTCCAGTGTCGTTTTTACACTTTACGTGGATTGCGTTGGGAAACAACACGCGGTTTCCAGCGCTGCCTCTTGATGTTCTTGGAGGCACTCGCTTGCCGCTGCGCGAATTCGGTACTGTGCGTTAGCGAAAGCGTGCAGAAGGGGGTAGTGAACTCCGGCACCGTGAGTTTAGACAAGACACTCGTCCTCGGAGCAGGCAGCAGCAACGGAGTTGATGCACCGCGATTTGCTGCCTCGGAAGGGCAATTGAGACTCGCTCAAGAGATTCGGCAGAGCCTCTCAATTGCATCGAATTCACCAGTCGTAGGCTTCATCGGCCGTCTGACGCGGGACAAAGGAGTTCCTGAGCTTGTGGAAGCACACCGGCAATTGCGCGGTAGATTCCCCACGTTGCGGTTGTTGCTCGTAGGCTCACACGACGAGAAAGGTGATGCGCTTCCCCGAGAAATCAAACGCGCGCTCAAAACTGACCCGTCGATAGTATTCATCAGTTTAGTCGATAACTGCGCGGCTTTCTACCATGCCTTGGACATCCTTGCCTTGCCCACTTATCGGGAGGGTTTTCCGAATGTCATCTTGGAGGCCCATGCTGCAGGAAAGCCTGTTGTCACCTTCCGCGCAACTGGCGCCGTAGATGCTGTTGTGGATGGAGTGGATGGTATCGTGGTTCCCGTCGGAGACATAAAGGCACTGGTCGAAGCCCTCGCAGTACTTCTTCACAACCCCTGTTTGGCAGAGACCATGGGACGGAACGGATATGATCGCGTCGTACGCGAGTTTCAGCCGGTAAGAATTTGGTCGGCGCTCGCCCACACGTATGTTCGCTCGTTGGAGGAAAAGGGTGTTTCCTGTGCTGCTATTCGATTGAATACACCCCCGCCTTCCTTCGTTGAAAACCTGCAAGAGGCGTCGAAGTGAGTCGTCATCGCCAACTCAAGAGAATCCTGGATATTTGCCTGGCGGCCATCGTGCTTGTCGCCCTGTCGCCGCTCCTGGGTCTTGTCACAATAATCATCTACCTCACGATGGAAACACCTGTGTTGTTTCGGCAAATCCGCCCTGGTCAGGACGCAAAGCCGTTTGCATTACTCAAGTTCCGGACCATGACCACAGCTTGCGACTCTCAAGGCCGCCTTTTACCGGATGCCGAGCGATTAACGAGGTTCGGGACGTTCCTCCGCCAATACAGCATTGATGAACTCCCGCAGCTCTGGAACGTGCTGCGGGGTGATTTGAGCATGGTCGGCCCACGTCCACTCCTGATGCAGTACGTCAACTTGTACACGCCGGAACAGGCGCGCCGTCATGAAGTAATGCCCGGGATCACGGGTTGGGCGCAAATCAATGGACGCAACGCCCTGAGTTGGGAAGAGAAGTTCGCTCTGGATATTTGGTACGTGGATAACTGGAGCCTGAAAGTGGATGTGCTGATCCTGCTTAGAACTTTAATACACGTGGTGAAGCGAGAGGGAATATCCAATGCCGGGCACGCGACGATGCCCGGCTTCACGGGCAAATAACTGAGGCTGGGTCGGCGGGCAAATGTTCCGCTAACTCACCCCGCCAGATGCTGGCAGCCCGTGGGTGATCTTCCCAGTGCCGGGCTGCGAAGGCTGGCACCGTCAAACTTTTAGACCTAACTGCCTCATGTCGAGCAGGTTCGTTATGAAATCTTGCGTCCGGGAAGGAACCTTACCATTGGAGAAGCGATCCTTATACATCGTGGGAGGAGGAGATTTCGGCAGGGAAATGGAGACCCACCTGGATCGACTTCCCGAAAGCGGCCGGGACTGGCGGATCGCCGGCTTCCTCGATGACAATCCGTCATCGCTGGAGGGATATCCCAGCGATTATAGAGTCGTAGGATCAGTTTCGGATTATCAATTCCAGTTCGGTGATCTTGCCATCATTGCAGTAGCCACTCCGAACGTCAAACGAGGCCTATTTGACAGCTTGCGAAGGAAAGTGAAACTTTTTACCTTCATCTCTCCCGATGCCATCATTGGCAAGTTCACGCAAATCGGCGAGGGCTGCATTATAGGTCCACGAGTTGTGATTGGTCCAAACGTGATCTTGGGCGATGCCGTGTTTGTTAACTCCGGGTCTATGATTGGCCACGACGCTGCCATAGGAAGTTTTTCTTCTTTGATGGCAAACAACAATATTGCAGGCAAATGTCGCGTTGGTGAAGAAGTGTATTTCGCCTCAACCGTCACGGTAATTCCAAGTCGATCGATCTGCGACGGCGCGTTTATCGGAGCTGGCAGTGTCGTGATACGCGACATTAAGGAACGCCGGACGGTGTTTGGCAACCCCGCTAACTACCTGTAAATCGCCTCTGAGTTGACAGCTATCGATCAGCTCGGCGCAGAAGGGTTAACTCAAGCGAAACAAACCGGTACTCGCAAATTGGAGCTCCGGAGCCCTTGGAAAACCAACATGCAGATCAATATCCTGGAATATTTTGAGAACGGTGGCGCGAAGCTCCACCGTGACCGAACTGCTGTGATAGACGGAGGCCGCTCGTTCACGTTTGCCGAACTGGAAACGTGCGCCAAGCGCTGCGCTACGCTTCTTCTTCGCCACACCGATGTGACAAATCGTCCCATTTCGGTATTTTTGCCCAAGTGCGCCGAAACTATCATCGCGAATCTTGGCATCATCTATAGCGGTAATCTTTACAACAATCTTGATGTAAAGTCACCGCTTCAGCGAGTACAAAATATTCTTGGGAACATCAATCCGGTACTTATCGTGACTTCCCGGGCCTTGGCTGCCACGATGCAGACTGCGGGAGTTGAATCGGATCGGCTGTTCTTCATTGAGGACGTTTTTGATGATTCGGTGACATACGATACTAATACCTTACTGGCGCGCCTGAATACGATCATCGACACGGATCCTCTCTGCATAATCAACACCTCGGGCTCGACGGGTACTCCCAAAGGAGTCGGTCTCACCCACCGCAGCACGATCGATTTCATGGAATGGCTGTTCGGCCGCTTCGAATTCCACTGCAGCCCGCGAATTGGGAGTCTGTCGCCCTTTTACTTCGACATCTATACGTTGGAATTGAACCTGTGCTTGGCAAAAGGTGGGACCATCGTCATCATTCCTGACGAGTTGGCCATCTTCCCGGCAACCTTGATGAAATATCTTGCCGATCAGGCCATTACCTTCATCTTCTGGGTTCCCTCGATTATGGTAAACATCTCGAATCAGGAATTGTTGGATAAGTTCGATCTGTCCGCCCTGAAGACGGTGTTTTTTGCGGGCGAGGTATTCCCGATGAAGCACTTGAATCGCTGGCGGCAATCTCTCGCCAACACGACCTTTGTCAACCTATACGGCCCCATCGAAATCACAGTTGACTGTACCTACTTCGTTCTGGACAGAGAATTCCAAGACGACGACCCGCTGCCGATCGGTTTTCCGTGCCACAATACCGACATTCTCATACTGAATGAAGCTAACCGGCCATGCGGTACGGGAGAGCAGGGAGAGCTCTGCGTCCGGGGCAGTTCACTCGCACTGGGATATTGGAATGATCCGGACAAAACCGCCAAAGCATTTGTGCAGAATCCGCTCAATCCGCACTACCCCGAGCTGATCTATCGCACCGGCGACCTCGTCTACCGCAACGACCGGGATGAGATTATGTTCGTGGGGCGGAAGGATTTCCAGATCAAACACCTGGGCTACCGCATCGAGTTGCCGGAGATCGAGCACCAGGTGCTATGCATTGATGGCATCGCGAATGCTTGCGTGCTTTATAACAAGCGCCAGAAAGAAATTACGTTGTTCTACGAGACCAATGACTCCGAGATCACACCGGGAATGATCCGCAATCGGTTATCCGAGATATTTCCTAAGTACATGCTGCCCACAGCTTTCCACCCGGCCCAGGAATTGCCTCGCAACCCCAACGGCAAGATTGATCGTAACGGCTTAGCGCTCCTATTCGAGGGAAATGATTGATTCAGCGCATCAGACAAATCAGCGAACTCCAGGCTTCCCTTCAACGATTCAGCCGAGCCGGGAACGGGGCGACCACTACATGGTTTGCTTCCGCTGAATTGTCCCAGCAGTGGATCGAGAGTGACGCCCTGCTCTTCGAACCGTTCGATGACTGCCTGCTGCTCTTCCGCCGGGACAGAGACTTTTACCATGTCTACCATGTGGCGGCAACCGCGGAAGCGCTCAGCGCTGCGCTGGCAACTCTCGATTCGGCAACGTTCGACGTCGCTATCACTGCCGACCTGATCGGCCGGGGGGAAGCGCTGGGGGCGCTGGCTGACCTATACGCAGAGCGGGGATTTGCACCTTACAAATCGCTGATTCGCATGAGCCGGATCACGCAAGGCGCTAGTGCGGATGATTTCGTGGACCCGGAGGTTAGCGTTGCCCTGCCGGCTGATGCTCCGGCCATCCTGGCATTCCTGGAGCGGCTGCTCGATCGGTTTGCGGAGCAGATACCAGAAGGGAAAGAACTCGCAGAAGCATGCGTCAGGCAGAATGTCCTCGTGCTGCGGCAGGGCACGGATTTGGGCGGAATCCTTTACTTCGAAAACATGGGCCAGACTACAATTCTGCGGTATTGGTTCGTCGATAAGGGCTTCCGGGAGCAAGGCATTGGCGCCCGGCTGATAAAAACTATGTTTCGGCATTGCCATAGCGGTAGACGCATCCTGCTGTGGGTCATTTCGGACAATGTAAGCGCCATCGCTAAGTACCAGCGGTACGGTTTCACGATCGAGGGGCTCACGGATCAGGTGATGATCAAGCAAGGAGGGGAATGGAAAAGATAGAAAAGATTCTGCAGGAGATTAGGCCGGAGTTCGTCTTCACGCCCGAAACGGATCTCATCACCGAAGGCATTTTGGACTCATTCGACCTCATCACGCTGGTTTCGGAATTGGATAAAGAATTCGGTATTTCCATCGCCGGGGTAGACATTCTTCCGGGAAATTTTTGCAGTATCCACGCCATTCGTGAGCTCCTGAAACAATACGGGGTAGAGCCGTGAAGTTCGTTTTCAGCCATCGGAAGGTCAGTGGCCTGCTGACCATTCTTCCGGCCCATGAGCGGGATTTCGTCGACGAAATGTCGAACTTCAATTTCCCCCTGGCGCGTTCCCTCAAGCTCAAGCAGGTCATGGGCTATGACAAGCATCGTCTGGTCGACGGGCTCGTGTGCGTGTCCGATCTGGTTGTGTTTGGGCTAGAGTACCTATTCAAGCAGGGATGGCTCGGCCGGGATGATTTCGATGCCCTGGTGCTGGTTACGCAGTCTCCTGACCACTTCATGCCGCCGACCAGCAATATCATTCAAGGCCGGCTCGGACTCAAACGCGACCTCCTTTGCCTCGACATCAATCAAGGGTGCGCAGGCTTCATGGTAGGCCTGATACAGGGATTTCTTCTGCTCGACCAGCCATCTATCCGCAAGGTTCTGCTGATTAATGCGGATGTTTTGAGCCGGAAGGTCTCGCTCCGGGATCGCAATAGCTACCCGCTCATCGGCGATGCCGCTTCCATCACCGTCTTGGAGCGTTCCGCAGAAGATGCTCCAATATACGCAAATCTCAAGACGGACGGTACCCGTTGCGAGGCGTTGATGATTCCCGCCGGCGGCTTCCGGCTCCCTTCCAGTCCTGAGACCGCGGTCTTGGAAGAAGACTCCGAAGGTAATTTCCGCAGCAAGGACCATCTGCGCATGGACGGCTCCGCAGTATTCAACTTCGTGCAGGTGGAAGTCCCACCGATGATCGAGGAAGTCCTGCAGATGGCCGGCACGAAAATGGAGTGCGTTGACACCTTCATCTTCCATCAGCCCAATTGCTTCATGTTGCAAAAGCTGGCGGACAGGATGAAGGTACCTTACGATAAGATGCCGAGTAATATCGTCGAGAACTTCGGCAATTCCAGTGGGGTTACCATTCCTCTGGCCATCGCTTTTAATCTTAAAGACCGCATTCTTGCCGGTGACGTTAAAGCATGCTTGAGCGGCTTCGGGGTTGGATTGACCTGGAGTTCAGCCTTGATGAATTTGGGGCCGCTCAATTTCTGCGAGATGATTAACTACCAATAAGAGCAGAGTACGTCATTTTATGAAAGAGCTTCTGGCTGAGTTGGCCGATATCCTAGAAGTGGAAGAACTCAAGCCGGACACCAATTTCACGGACCTTCCGGAGTGTGACTCGCTCTCACTGCTCTCCATCATTGTGGCAATGGACTCGAGGTACGGTGCCCGCCTGACGGCTAGCGAAATAAAGCAAGCGGGTACAGGCCGGCTCTTGCACGAGTTGGTGGAGCGGAGGAAGAAGTAGGTAGCGCATGTTTTTTTGACCTGCTTGACGTCCGGTCGAGTACTTTCCGGCCGCCGCCAGACGGGAGGATCTAAACTCAAATGTGCCCGCCATCTCATCCCCTCAATCTACTGGGGAAGCACTACCTAATCACAGGCGCCGCCTCAGGGATTGGAAGTGCAGTGGCGGTCCTGCTCAACCGTCTGGGAGCTTCGCTGAGCCTCGTTGACCGTGACGCGAACGGGCTCCAGGAAACCATCAGGCTTGCCGGTGCGGGGCTATCCTGCTATCAGTTCGATTTGAAGGATATCGGTGGAATTGATCGCCTGGTCGCGGACATCGTGTCAAAGGGCGGGCGATTACATGGCGTTGTCCATTCCGCAGGACTGCAGTCGATCATGCCGGCAAAAGCGCTCACCGTCGAGGGGTGGAGAGAAGTCTTTGCCGTAAACACCGAATCTGCACTTGCTCTGGCCAAAGCTATGCAGAGCAAGAAAGTCTATGCTGGCGATAGCGGATCGATCGTTTTCATATCCTCGATCATGGCGCTGGCCGGATCGCCCGGAGCAACCGCTTACTCGATGAGCAAATCGGCTTTGCACGGTATGGCGCGCTCGCTTGCCCTCGAATATGCGTCGAAGAAGATTCGCGTGAATTGTGTCGCACCCGGGTTCGTCAGAACGCCATTGTTCGAAAGAACGGAAAAACTCTGGGATGCTGATCAAAAAAGGGCTGTGGAACTTCAGCATCCTCTAGGTTTCGGGGAACCCGAAGACATTGCTAATGCTGTCGCATTTCTGCTGGCCGATACAGGGCGATGGATTACTGGCACGGTTCTGGTGGTCGACGGCGGGTACTTAGCTCGCTAGATTCGAGCTTCCCGCAAAGTCAGCGCAGGGAAGCCCAACAACTTGGGAGCACAGAAGTGGACGATATCGTTTCAAGTGAGCACAATGGGTATGTCCTCATTAGCGGAAGTTCTTCGGGGATTGGTCAAGAGATGGCCGTTCAGATGTCCGGGCGCTACCGACTGATCTTGAATGGACGGGACGCGGAACGCCTCGAAGGGACGCGAAATAGCTGCGCCAATCCAAGCGACCACTACATCTGGCGCTACGATCTCTCATCTGTGGACCAACTCGACGAACAACTCACGTCGTTTCTCAGTGAACATGGCATTCGCGTCTCCTCATTTGTCCATTGCGCAGCTCTGCTGAAGATCCTTCCGCTGAGGAGCCAGACTCTCCCAATGGTCAGGGAAAATATGAACGTGAACTTTCTCTCGGCTATGGAGATTATCAACGTCTTGATGAAGAAAAAGGTGAACGACCGCAGGCTGCAAAGCGTGGTATTTATTTCCAGCATTGCGAGCAAGTTTGGAGCAAAGGGGTTCAGTGCCTACTCTGCCAGCAAGGGAGCACTGGATGGGTTGATGAAATCCCTTGCCGTCGAGTTGGCGCCTAAGGTTCGATTGAATTCGATTCTGCCGGGAGGCATCCGGACCCGCATGACGACCGATATCTTCTCAAGCCCGGAGATGGTCGCAAAATTTGAACGAGATTATCCGTTGGGAATCGGTGTGCCTCAGGATGTGATCAATATGGTTGAGTTTCTCATCTCCGACAAATCCCGCTGGATTACGGGGCAGCAGTTCGTTGTCGATGGCGGCAGAACAACAGCCATCTCGGCGTGACCGCATTTTACGGTCTCTTCACACGTTCGATTTGGATGAGAATTCAGCCCAAAATCACAGCCAACTGATTCTTCTCGACCTTTGACCGGACAGCTGTAAATGCCACTCCGCAGCAATAGTTATCGAAAAAAGGAGTCAGGTGTTTCGAGACCGTTGAACTCATCCTGAGACTGTCATGTTGCCGGATTGAATACTTTTTCCTCACCCATGAACATTACGACCATATAGGCAGTATCAATGAGCTTCGCGGATGTTTCGAGTGCAAGGTGGTAGCGTCTCCAAGTTGTTCTTCTCGCATTACGGACGCCAAGAAGAATCTCTCGATCTTTTACGATACGGCCGGCTATGTCGCCGAACCCGCTGACATTCTATGTGAGTGTTGTGATGCTTTGGAAATTCGTGTTTTTGGCACGCCAGGACATATCAACGGCCGTCTTTGTGCGCATTTTCCGGGCCACCTGGTTTACCGGAAACACGGTGATAAAGGACGAAAAAACAGTGGTGAAGCTGCCCGGAGGTAGTGGCCAGCTCCTTTCTGACACCTTAGAGTTCATTTTTGCAGCATTTCCTCCGGTTACGATTCTGCACCCTGGCCATGGGGAATCGCTGCTGCTCCGCGACACACTGCCCCAGATTCACTATCCCCTCTACCGAAAGCGAAAGTACGACTCTGTACAGGCTCAATGCAGCTCCTCGGATCGCGCGTTCGCAGGATTCCTCGCTTTGCCGGGTGATACAGGGTACCGGAGTTAGTGGCGCCGATGTCCCGAGAGCTATGTGGCGAATGCCTTGAAGAGAAGAAGAGCGGCGGGATCAATCACATCTGCTACACCAACTCCGCTATCGATGATGCCGTGGCCACATTGCGTTATAGCGGTTATCTCACGCTTCATCCTCCTGAACCGGCCGTTGCTTTCGATGGCCGCCGCATTGCCTGGCTAATGAACCGAGATCACCTTCTCGTCGAATTGGTGGAGCAAGGCCCGGCCAACGGACTCTAACAAGTACGCAAGCAAAAGGACAACGGAGAAATGACTGTAACGAGACGTCCCGAGCCGGACACGACGGGAACGGCTATGAATACAAAATTGCCACCGACCGCTGCGAACGCTTTTGCGCCTTGGCCGTTCTTTACGGATGACGAGATTGAAGCTGCTGTGCGGGTGTTACGTTCCGGAAAGATCAATTACTGGACGGGTCAGGAAGGCCGCCTATTTGAGAAGGAACTCGCCGCATTTGCCGGATGCAAGTATGGCGTTGCCGTAGCCAATGGCACCGTTGCCCTGGAGCTAGCTCTTTATGCGCTCGGGATCGGCCAGGGCGATGAAGTCGTTACCAGTTCACGAAGCTTTATCGCCTCGGCCAGTTGCGCGGTGATGCGGGGCGCGCGTCCGGTCCTTGCCGACGTGGATCGAGTCTCGCAGAACATCACCGCCGACACCATCCGTGCGGCCCTTTCGCCGCGCACACGGGCCATCATCGCTGTACACCTAGCTGGCTGGCCTTGCGACATGGATCCCATCCTAGAGCTCGCGCGCGAACACAGACTTAAAGTGATTGAAGACTGCGCCCAGGCCCAGGGCGCAACATACAAGGGGCGACCGGTCGGATCGATGGGAGACGCTGCCGCTTTCTCTTTCTGCCAGGACAAAATCATGACAACGGGCGGAGAAGGCGGAATGGTTACCACCAACGACGAGGCGATCTGGCACCGGGCATGGAGCTTCAAGGACCATGGAAAGAGTTACGATGCTGTCTACAATCAGCAGCATCCCCAAGGTTTTCGCTGGCTCCACGAGTCCTTCGGGACGAATTGGCGGCTTACCGAGATGCAATCTGCGTTGGGACGAATACTCCTAAAGAAGCTACACGGTTTTGTGGAAACGCGAAGGAGAAATGCCGCCATCCTCACGGAAGCCCTTTCAACAATCCCGGGATTGCGCCTGACCGTTCCCGCGCCGGAGTTCTCGCATTCCTACTATAAGTATTATGCATTTGTTCGCCCCGAGCAGCTGCGAGATGGGTGGACTAGGGACCGGATCATGACGGCGATCGGAGCGGAGGGGATCCCGTGCTCCAGCGGCAGCTGTAGCGAGATCTATCTCGAACAGGCATTCACCCCGGAACTGCGCCCTACACAGCGATTGAAGGTGGCCAAGGAGCTAGGCGAGACCAGCCTGATGTTTCTCGTTCATCCCACACTATCGGAAATCGATATGCACGATACTTGCCGGGCCGTCGCCAAAGTGCTGGATGCCGCTGCTTCTAGCGGACAGCATCGGCAAGTTGATCGAGGTGTGAGCCGTCATACGCCGAGCGCCAGAACGGTGGGCGGCTGAGAAGTTACTCGAAACGTAGTCCATCCTGCAAAATATTCCCATGACTGAGTAGGGCCCGTATCTCCAAACCCATGAAGTCAGTGCACATTGTCCCGCAACTGCTGCTGCGATACCGGCCGTGGTGTATTGCTGGAGTTCAGGCGGGGCTGGTTTTTTGCTCGCTGCTGCTTGCGTGGTGGTTGCGGTTTGATTTTAGCCTGCCCTATCCGACGATCTTGTTCGCTGCGGCGCCGGTGCTGGTTGCTATTCGGGTTGCGACGCTGGCCTACTTCGGCTTGCTGCGGGGATGGTGGAAATATGCGGGCGTGCGGGACGGGCTGAACATCTTGAAAGCGGTGGCATCCGGGTCCGTCATTTTGTGGGTCATCTTGCAGCCCGTCCTGCATGTGAC
>JBGOVX010000039.1:0-22857 GCA_041478355.1 Terriglobia bacterium
CTTCTCCGGTAATGGTGACAATAATGGGAACAGGCAACCGCGCCATCTCCCGCAAATTTCTGGCAATCGCTTCGGCTTGGCCGCGCTCCTCGGCGTCGATTCCCGGATATGCGCCAGGGGTATCGATAAAGGTGAAGATCGGCCGTCCAAATTTGGCAGCCATGCGCATGACGCGAAGCGCTTTCCGGTAGCCCTCGGGCTTGGCCTGACCAAAATTCAGCGCCACCCTTTGCTTGGTGTCCCTGCCCTTCTGTTGTCCGATCACCGCGACGTGATGCCCGTGATATCCGGCAAAGCCCGCGATCATCGCCGGATCGTCGCCGTAGGCGCGGTCCCCATGCAATTCGTGGAAATCTTCAAAAAGGAGGCGGATATAATCCATCATGTAGGGGCGCTGAGGATGGCGCGCCAGTAGGGTGCGCTGCCAGGGACTCATATGCTCGAAGAACTGGCGCCGCAGCAAGGACACTTCGTTGCGGAGGCGATCCAGATCGCCGGACCCCTCACCGGGCTCGGCGATTTTGCGCAAGTCTTCCACTTCGCGTTCCAGCTTTTCGAGTTCTTCTTTTCGGTAATCTTTCTTCATGGTTGCGGCGATCAAAACAATTTAATTTAACTCCGGGCTTCCAACTGGACGGCATTTTCCCCGCACAAATCGCATATTTTCCGGACCAATTCCTGGTCCGCCCTCACACGCTGATCGGCGTGCAGGGTGGCGGTGGCGCCTTCGGAAGAAATAAGATCGAATGCCACCGAGCACGAACCGGGCTTGCTGACGAAAAGCTTTTTCAACTCATCCAGGATCTGGCCATCGAGCGACGTCATATCGAGCCGGACACGCATGAGGTTTGGGGGCCGCTGGGCAATATCCTCGAGGCGTTTGGCATCGACTACAGCGAGGCGCGTGCCGGCCTCCTCGACGTTCACCCGCCCCTTCAACAGCAGCGGCGCGTTGCTCTTAAATACGGCATCCAGGCGGGCAAAGGACTCGGGGAACGCCAGGACTTCCAGCACTCCGGTCATGTCCTGGAGGGTGAGAATGCCCCAGCGGTCCCCCTTGCGCGAGCGCATACTGCGCATGGCAATGACGATTCCCGCGACGGTTATCTCTTCGCCGTTTCTGCGTCCTTCGACCGCGGCCAAGTCAATGGCTCCCAATTCCGCGAGCTTGGCGGCATATTTCGATAACGGATGGCCGGAGATATAGAAACCCACCGTGGCGAACTCCGACGCCAACATTTCCTGCTCGGGCCACTCTTCCAGGTCCGGCAATGGTTCATCGGCGGGCGCCGCCGCGGCGGCTCCGCCAAAAAGTCCATGCTGGCCGCTGGAGCGTTCGCGCTGGCGGCGCTGGGCGCGTTCCACGACGCGGTCGATGACGGCAAAAAGTTGCGACCGCCGGGCCCCAATAGTGTCCATTGCGCCGGACTTGATCAGGCTTTCCAGCACGCGTTTGTTCAGAAGCCGCGTGTCGATGTGATCGCAAAACTGATAGATCGCATGGAAGCGGCCGAGTTCGGCGCGCGCCTCCAGAATTCCCTTCACCGTGTTTTCACCGACATTCTTGATGGCGCGAAGGCCGAAGCGGATGGCCTCGCCTACGGGGGTAAAGTCCAGATCGCTGGAGTTCACATCGGGAGGAAGCACGGTGATTCCCATGCCACGCGCTTCATTGATGTATCTCACGACTTTTTCGGTGTTGCCCGTTTCCGAGGTCAGCAGCGCCGCCACGAACTCCACCGGATAATGCGTTTTTAAATAGGCCGTCTGATAGGCCAGCAGCGCATAGGCGCAGGAGTGCGACTTATTGAAGCCGTACCCGGCGAATTCGGCCATAAGATCGAAAATTCTTTCCGCTTTCTTCGCGGGGACCTTTCTAACCGCGCACCCGGCCAGAAATTTTTCGCGCTGGGCCGCCATTTCGTCGCGATTCTTTTTTCCCATGGCGCGGCGCAAGATGTCGGCTTCGCCCAATGAAAATCCGGCCAGGCGATTGGCAATCTGCATGACTTGTTCCTGATAGAGGATGACGCCGTAAGTTTCCTCTAGAATTTCCTTCAACTCGGGGAGATCGAACGTGACGCGTTTTTTGCCGTGCTTTCTGTTGATGAAATCGTCGATCATCCCGCCCTGAATCGGGCCCGGACGGTACAAGGCGTTGAGGGCGGTGAGGTCCTCCAAACGCGTGGGCTGGTAGCGGCGCAGGATGTCGCGCATGCCGTGGGATTCAAATTGAAAGATGGCGGTGGTTTCGCCGCGGGCAAATAATTTGTAAGTCGCCTCATCGTCGAGCGGCAGCGTTCCCAGACCGACGTGGATGCCGCGATTGTGTTCGATCATGCGCACGGCGTCGTCCAGAACGGTGAGCGTGGTCAGGCCCAGGAAGTCCATCTTCAACAGGCCGATATGCTCGAGGCCCTTCATGTCGTATTGCGTCGTGATTTCATCCCGGTTGGACTTGTACAAGGGAACGATGTTGGTAAGCGGTTCGGGAGAGATCACCACGCCGGCGGCATGCGTCGAGGCGTGCCGCGCCAAGCCCTCGAGGCGCTTGGCAACTTCCATCATGTCGACATAGCGCGGATCGCTGTCAATCTGGGCGCGAAGCTGAGGGGATTGCTTCAGCGCGTCGTCCAGCGTGATATTGAGTTGCGCAGGAACCAGTTTCGCGATGCGGTCCACTTCCCCGTAGGGCAGGTCCATGGCGCGCCCCACGTCCTTGATGGCCGCCTTGGCCGCCATGGTTCCAAAAGTGATGATCTGCGCGACATTCGAACGGCCGTATTTTCCGGTGACGTATTCGATCACTTCGGCGCGGCGCCGCATGCAGAAATCGATGTCGATATCGGGCATCGAAACGCGTTCGGGATTGAGAAAACGTTCGAACAGCAGGTCGTACTGAAGCGGATCGACGTCGGTGATCTGGAGTCCGTAGCTGACCAGGCTGCCCGCCGCGGAACCTCGGCCCGGGCCAACCGGCACTCCTTGCGATCTCGCATAGCGAATAAAATCCCACACGATCAAGAAGTATCCGGCGTACCGCATTTGCTTGATCATCCGGATTTCATTGGTCAAGCGGGTCTCGTATTCCGCGAGCGTCTTTCGCAGCAGGCCTTGCTTGGCGCGCGCTTCCAGGACCGGCACGCGCGCCGCAAAACCCTCCCTCACCACCGCTTCAAAATAGGTGTCCACGGTATGGCCGGTGGGAACCTGAAATTCAGGAAACGAGTTCTGCACTGCTTCAATCTTGACGTTGCAGCGCTCGGCAATCGACACGGTACGCTCAAGGGCCTCGGGAAGTTCTCCGAACACTTGAGCCATTTCCTGCGCGGTTTTAAAAAAGAACTGGTCGGTGGCAAATTTCATGCGATGCGCGTCACTCATCGTCTTTCCGGTTTGAATGCAGAGCAGGACTTCCTGCGCGCGGGCGTCGGCGTGGGTCAGATAATGGCAATCGTTGGTGGCCACCAGCGGAATACCAGTCTCGCGCGACAGGCTCACAATTTCAGGGTTGACGCGCTTTTCGATTTCCAGGCCCTGATCCTGAATCTCCAGGAAAAAGTTCCCCTTACCAAAAATGTCCTGCAAGCGGTAAGCAGCCTCGCGGGCCTGGTCCGGGCGATCTTCGACCAGGCCTTCGGTTACCGCGCCCCGCAAACAGGCGGAAAGCGCGATCAGCCCGCTGCTATGCTTGGCCAGCAGGTCGTAATCGATTCTCGGTTTATAGTAGAAGCCTTCCAGGTATCCGGCGGAAACCAGCTTGATCAGGTTACGGTAGCCTTCGGCATTTTCGCATAGCAATACGAGATGATTGGTGCTGCGTTGTCCCGGCTCGACAGCAGCGCCCGGCCGCACGTCGGCGCCATCGCGTTGCACCGATTCGCCGCGATCGTGACGGCTGCCCTTGGCGACATACACTTCGCATCCGATGATGGGTTTAACGCCGCGCGTTCTGGCTTTCTGATAAAACGACTCGGCGGCAAATAAATTGCCGTGATCGGTGACGGCTACGGCCGGCATCTGGCGGCGCGCTGCTTCATCAACTACTTCTTCGAGGTCACAGGCCCCATCCAGAAGGCTGTAATCGGTATGCAGATGCAGGTGAACGAACCTGGGAGTTTCCATGCCGAACGCTATTCTAATCGGGCGCGGAGATTTTGGCTACGTCGCGATTTTCCTTCACCGGGAATCGCCGCAGGTGCGCTCCACGCCAACAATATAATCAGAGCCTACCTTTTCTTTTTTCCGCTGTGCCGCTTGGGCTTCGGACGAGTTTTTGAGGAGGTCTTCTTATGCGAATGGCCCGCGCCAGATGTCCGGGACTTCGGTTTCCCGGAAGATCGCCGTCCCGACGAGGCGGCTTGGGATTTGGAAGGCCGCGATCCTCGGTGAGCCGACGCTTCTCCCTTGATTTGAGCGGAACTCCTGGCAGTGACATTTTCTGAATTCGCTCCGGCGTCCCCTTTTTTCCTGGGCTTTTCCGGTTTCTTTTTCTCTTCTATCTTCTTCGGCGGTTCCTTAATGCCCGAAAGTTTCCGCAAGACCTTGACGTGGTCCTCCGGTTTACGCGCCTTGCCCAGCAACTGAGCCTGAAAAAAGTCTTCGATCACTTTGTCGAATTTTGGTCCGTGCGCAAGGCCCAGGGCCTCCAGTTCCGGCACGACGCCGGGTAAGGCCACCCGAAGAGGTTTCCACTTGTGCAAATAAGTTCGAATCTTGCCGACCGCCTTGGAATTCGAGGACTCGGCGAGGATATAGGCCAGCAAATCCAGGGAGGCTTTTTCAAGAAACGCAAAGGCGTCGCGGGCAGATGCCGTCTTGGACCCGGTCAGGAGCTTTAGTATCTTGGCGGCTTCCGATTCCAGGTCGTTGATGGCGCGCAATTCGGCGGATCCCAAGGACATCCGGCCAAGAACGGAATTGCGCTCGCTGTTCTTGAGCCGTCCGAGGATAGCGCATGTCATCGGGGCCAGTAACCGCGGGCGAAAACCGGCGGTCCACATATCGTCTCGAACGCGCGTGATCCGTGTAATCGCCTCATAGTCGGGATGGCGCTTGGCGAGTTGCGGGTGCAAGGCCTCGAGCAAGTCCCGGGCTTCCCAAACCTTAAGGACGGCGACAGGTTTTTCTTCACGCGCGACCTGGCGGAGTTCGCTTCCGGAATCTTCCGAAGAGATCGTTTCGTGCAGGCGGCGTTCCATGGCCAGATCGAACCAATCGCTGGTCCGGGCATCCATCTTGAATCCCATGCGCGCCGCGTAACGCAACGCACGCAACAATCGCACCGGTTGGTTCGTGAAACTGTGAATGGATAATACGCGAATCTCGCGGCGTTCGATATCGGCGAGACCGTTGGTTGGATCCAGAAGCAGACCCCGCGAGTGTGGGTTGAGCGAAACGGCAATCGCATTGATGGAGAAATCCCGCCGCTTCAGGTCTTCCATGATCGTCGAGAAACGAATCTCGGGTTTCGCTCCGGGACGAGAATAAATTTCCTCGTGCGCGGCGGTGATGCTCGCGTCCACTTCGCCGTCCAGCAACATTTCCACATGGCGCTGGGATTCATTTTCTCCGGTAATCCGCCCCCCGCCCTTCTCCAGTTCCCGGACGATTCGAGATGGATTTCCTTCCACGGTGAAATCCAAATCGCGAATCGGCATCCCGGAAATAATGTCGCGCACCGCGCCGCCGGCCAGATACAGATTGCATTCATAGGTGGCGGCCAGTTCCTGGATTCGAACCAGCGCGGCGCGTTGTTCGGGGGAGAGCCGGCTTTCCAGCAGGTACATGTAATCAGGCATGCGTGTTCCGTTCTAGGAGGAGGGCGCTCCGATCTGTTTTGCTCCCCCCTGCCGGGTCAAATTGTGTACGCCACGGAGAATTTTCCGCGGATTGGTTCATGGCCTTCATGCGCGCGGGTGGTGCGCCTTATAGATTTGCTTCAGCCGCTCCTCGACCACGTGCGTGTAAATCTGAGTCGTTGAAATATCCGCATGGCCCAGCATCAGCTGGACTGAACGCAGGTCCGCGCCACCCTCCAGCAGGTGCGTGGCAAAGCTGTGACGCAGCTTATGTGGAGTGAGGCGTCCACGCAAACCTAACTTAACACCGTAATCGTGCATGATCTTCCAGATGCTGATGCGGCTAAGCCGCCGCCCATTTCTAGTCAGGAACAGCACGTGATTATGCTGCGTGATGGTTGGGGAGAGGGCAAACTTAGGGCGCGCTTCCGCCAGGTATTGCTCGACGGCAGCAATGGCTTTGCGTCCTATAGGCACCAGGCGCTCCTTGTCGCCTTTCCCAATGCACCGGACACACCCCATGCGCATATCCACGTCTGAAATGCGGAGGTTGAGCAATTCCGAGACGCGCAGCCCGGTCGAGTAGAGCACTTCCAGCATGGCCCGGTCCCGCAGGCCGATGGGGGTAGTCAGATCGGGAGTCGCCAGAATCCTGTCGATCTCTTCCACACGAAGGTAAGTGGGCAGACTCTGCCGGATTTTGGGAGACTCGAGGTTTTCGGTAGGATCGGTCTTGACTAACTCCTCCATCACCGCATACCTAAAAAAACCGCGCACGGAAACCAAATAACGCGCCACCGATCTGCTGTCGAGTTTTTCCTTGTAAAGGTTCGAGAGGAAATCGACGATGTCTTCTCTGTTCACCTGATTGATTTCGCGTTTACGGCGCAGGGAAAGAAATGCGGCAAATCGCTTCAGGTCCCGTCCATAGGCCAGGATGGTGTTCTGGGACAGCCCCTTTTCGACCCTCAAATAACTGAGAAACGCGTGGATGGTAGTGTCCATCATGGTCAGCCCATCAGGCCCATCTTGCCTGCTTCCGCGCGATCCCTGCTGAATGCAATGCCGTAAACCTCTCTGACTTCATCGCATCGCAATAGCCAGGCAAGGCCGAGATACGATAGCGTTGCGCCGCCAATCAGCGCAACAAAGACCAACAAGCGAGTCAGGAAATGCTCGATCGAGTCAAACTGGGAGTATCGGAGCGCGCTCCAGCATATGGCCCCCATCACGCCGGAACACACGGCAATTTTGCCCACCGACGCCAGAATCTCCCAAGTTCCCAGCCGCCCGAACCGCAACCGGAATACCACAAACAGGACCAAGACATTGAAATAACCCGCCAGCGCGCTGGCCAATGCCGGGCCGCCATTCTTGAATTTTGCGAAGAAATAGAAAAGAAAAATCAAATTCAGCACGATGTTTACAATAAGAGCAAAGACAGCGACGCGCACCGGAGTCCGCGTGTCCTGGGTCGAATAGAATGCCGGCACAATTAATTTCACGGCCGCAAATGCGGGGAGTCCCATCGAGTAGTAGAGCAACGCCCGGGCCGTCAGGCGCGTCGACTCGGCGACGAACAGGCCGTGTTGGAACAATACTTGCACGATTGGCTCGCGCAAGATGACCAGCCCCACCATGGCCGGAATCGTTATGAAGGACACGATTCGCAGCGAAAAATTAAATGTCTTTTTCATTCCCTCATAGTCGCCGGCCGCGGCCTGGTGCGACATCAAAGGAAGAATGGCGGTAGCCACGGCGATCGCGTATCCCCCAAGGACTAATTCGGTCACCCGGTCGGCTACATAAAGCGATACCAGACTCCCTTCGGGCATGCGCTTGGCATTTGCGAAGATGGTATCCACAAGTAGATTGATCTGGGCAACGCCAATTCCGATAAACCCCGGAATCATCAGGCGCGCCACGCGGCGCACTCCCGGATCGGTGAAGGAAATTGCAAACTGGAAATTCATTCCCCGCCGGACCAGTTGCGGCACTTGCAGGAAAAATTGGAAGATTCCGCCGACCAGCACTCCAACGGCGAGCGCTGCCGCCGGGCTCGAGAAATGTCTCCACACGACCGCCATGGAACAGACAATAAAAGAAATATTCAGCAAAATGGGCGTGGCCGCCGGCAAACCAAACACATGGAAGCAATTTAGAATCGCCATCGCCAGAGCAGCCATTCCAATAAACAGGATGTAGGGAAACATCAGGCGGTTCAAATAGATAGCTTCGATCTGAACCTGATTCTTTCCAAACATCGAAAATGCACGAACCGCCAGCGGCGAGAAAATCACTCCCAAGACGCTAAGCGCCGCCAGGATTGTGGAAAATGTCCAGAATAGGCGATTGGCAAACGCCCAGGTTTCGTCACGGGACTTGTTCCGCATGTAATCGGTGAAAACAGGAATGAACGAAGCCGTCATTGATCCTTCGCCCACTAAGCGCCTAAGGATGTTGGGGATACGATATGCCAAGATGAACGAATCGGCGATGCCGGTGGTTCCCAAAAGCAAAGTCAAACGCTGATCACGGACGTACCCGAGAATTCGACTGACAACCGTGATGACGCTGATAATGGAGGCAGACTTTATGATCTGCCGCTTGTGGGTGGTGATCAGGCTCAAAAGGTCGAGGCCCTCCGGGTTAGGCCTTTGCGTAAACCATTGATATACATACACTTGACATAAACGGAAAGCGTAACATAACATATAATTTGGGGGCCTGCAAGACCTGCGCGCCCAGTTTAATGTTGTGAAACTACCAGCTCCAACTTCGACGCATAAGAAGGTCGTCGTATCGTTTCTGGATCGCACCGTGCTGCGCGGGTACCTGAATCCGGCCAAACTCGGCGACCTCGCCACGGTGGACCTGTTAACTCCCGAGGGCGAGCATCGCAACATCACCGTCAAGGATGTGCGCAGTATTTATTTCGTGCGCGATTTCGTGGAAAACTTTGAACCGGAACGCAAAGTATTTCTTTCCAGGCCAAAACTGGAGGGTCTGTGGGTGCGCCTGAAGTTTCGCGACAATGACAGTATCGAAGGCGTCGTGCCTAACGACCTGCTGTCCCTGCTCGATCGCGGCGTCCAAATTACACCACCGGACCTGCATGGCGTCACCCTGCGCATCTTCATCCCTCGCACTGCCCTTTCGGAGATGACCGTCCTGGGCGTTGTGGGCATCGCGCGGAAAAAATCTGTCGCAGCGGCCCAGCCCAGTCTTTTCACAGAGTAACTCGCGGCTTCCGGCAGTTCGAATTTCAGCGCTACACGATAATGTTGTAGAGTGAGCGATCCACCATGCAGGCCGGTGTGCATCCCGCAGGCATCGATCTGCTCAAGGAGATGGATACATGAAACTCGGCGAACTAGCCTCGCGGCTCGGCTGCGGCCTGGAAGGTAATGCCCAGGTCGAAATCCACGGCGTAGCGGGCATTGAGGTGGCATCCCCCGGCGAGGTCACTTTTCTAACAAATCCAAAATACGCTCGCGCGCTGTCCAAAACGCGCGCTTCGGCAGTGTTGGTCGAAAAAAAGGCGGTCATCGAGCGCAGCCGCGATCTCCCCGCGCTCGCGGCACTGCGTTCGGAAAACCCCTACCTCGATTTCGCGCGAACCATTGAGTTCTTCCACTCGCCGCAGGCATATCCGCCGGGAATTCATCCCACCGCGGTCGTGGCGCGATCGGCGAAGATAGGCGAAGGATCTCACATCGGGCCGCACTGCTTCGTGGACGAAGGAGTAACCATTGGCCGCAACGCGGTGCTGCATAGTTTGGTGACCATTTACAGGGATGTGCGAATTGGAGATGACTTGCTGGCGCATGCTCAAGCCATCGTGCGAGAGGGCTGTACCATTGGGAACCGTGTGATCCTGCAAAACGGAGTGGTCATTGGCGGAGATGGATTTGGATTTGCAAAACGCGCCAACGGAAGCTGGCACAAAATCCTGCAACAAGCTCCGGTTGTAATCGAGGACGACGTTGAAATCCAATCGAACAGCTGCATCGATCGCGCCACGGTAGGGGAAACGCGCATCCGGCGGGGTGCAAAAATCGACGACCTGGTGCTGGTTGGCCATGCCTGTGAAATCGGCGAAGACACTATTGTTTGCGGGCAAGTAGGCCTTGCAGGGTCTACCCGCGTTGGCAACCGATGCATCCTGGCGGGGCAAGTTGGCTCGGCGGGGCATTTGGAAATAGGTGACGGCGCGACCATTACCTCACAAAGTGGAATACACGCTGACGTTCCCGCCGGCGCTGTCCTCTCCGGATATCCAGCCATGGAAAATAAATTGTGGTTGAAAGTGATGGCCGCGCTCAAACGCCTGCCGGAAATGCAAAAGACGATACGTGAAACTTCACGGGAAATGGCAAGCATTAAAAAGGCGAGAAAATAATGTTGTTTTTTTTCGGCAGCGCGGGTTTCCGAGCCTGTGCATGCTAGGCCTGGGTCGCGGGTTTCTGGTCCTCGGGGAGTTCCGCCGCGATTACGTCATGGACGCGTCTCGCGAGCAGGTCGCGCTGGTCTACGGTGTAGGCCGCAGCATCGATTGGCGGCGCGAATCGCACAGTGACTTTCCCCGCTTGGATCGCCAGTGAATGTTTCTTCATAAGGCGATGAGCCCCCGAGCAGGCCACCGGCACGATCGGCACGCCAGCCTCAATGGCCATGACGAAGGCGCCTTTCTTAAAACGATGGAGCCGCCCGTCCGGACTGCGCGTTCCTTCCGGATAAATCAGGAACGAGGAACCGCTCTTGATATATTCGACGGCTTGCTTGACGCTGGCCAGTGAGGCTTCGCGATTACCGCGATCCACCGGAACGAATTTCGCCAAACGAAATGCAAAGCCCACAATGGGGATGTCAAATAGCGACTTCCTGGCAAAAATCGCCAGGCATCGCGGAACAGCTCCCACGATTGCGGGGACGTCGGCATTGCTGGTGTGATTGGCGGCGAATACGCATACTCCCCGCGGGATGTTTTCCGCACCCTCCACGCGTACACGCATTCCTGCCACACGCGTGATGAAGACCAGGCCTTTTACACCGACCCAATAGATCAGATCCGAAGACCTGGTCAAAAGCGTGAAAATAATGAGCGGGGGACCCAGCAGAAGGGTATACAGCGTCAGGAAAACCGCAACCATAGCTGTTCGAATCATCGAGGAGGGCCGGGCGTCCCGTGCAAGATACCATCACGAATGCGGCGCTGTTTATCGGTTGGCTCCGGCAATTCCACCACCTGAACATTGGCCTCGGTTTGCCGGCCAAGCGCCAGGGAGAATTCTTTTTCTTCGGTGTTCCGCCGCACTTTGATGGTGAAGCGTTCCTCGGGCTGGTGATCGCGCAACCAGCGCTCTGGAATGCGCGGAACTGCATCACCATTCAAGGCCACGATAATGTCTCCCATTTGCAGACCTGCTCGCTGCGCCTCGCCGCCCTCTTCCAGCTTCCCAATCGTGGGAGGGCCCTCGGTTTCCCGATTGATTGCGAAGCCGAAGGCGGCGCGGCGCTTTTCAGCATCCCTGACCGCTAATCCGGCGCACCCGAGAAAATCTGAAAATGGAATTTCGTCGCTTCCGGAAACGTAGCGATTGAAGAAATCCTTCAAATCAGCTTGCGAGGCGGGAGCTTTCCTGCGAATCACATCTTCGGCGACGGCGCGCAAGTCTTCACTCTCATTGTAAAACCGGCCTTGACGCGCAAATTCCTGATTGAGAACCCGCAATACATCGTCGAGGCTGGCGCGGTTGTCCGTCCTGTCTCGAATCACGATATCGAGCATAACGCCCACCAGCTGCCCCTTGTTGTAGTAAGAGACGCTTTCCTCAGGACGCGTGTACATCGGATACTTTTCGAACCAGGCATCGAGGCTGGACTGCTCGACACTCTGCCAGCGGTGCGCGGGCCGGGACTCAAGTTCGTTCATTTGCATCGCCATGTTGCCGTAAAACTGCTGGGCGGACCACAGGCCCGTACGCACCAGCGTATAGGCTTCATACGTGTTGGTGACGCCTTCGGCAAACCAGAGCGAACGCGTCCACATCTCCTTGGTGAAATCCACCGGTTCAAGCGACCGCGGACGAATACGTTTCACATTCCAGGCGTGAAAGAATTCGTGCGCCGAATAGACCGGCAACTGGGCGGGGAAATCCGCTGAAATCGCCGTGCTATTGGCATGTTCCATTCCGCCTCCGCCGAAACTTGGGCCGACATGGAACAAGAACAGGAACTCACGAAAAGGCGCTCCGCCCATCAACGATACCTGGTAGTCGACAATGCGCTTCAAGGCATCGCTGAGCCGGGAGCGGTCACCGGAATTACCATGAACCACGACACGGATTGGCCTTCCTCCGGCCTCGATGCGGAATTCCTCGAACATGCCAAGCTCAACCGGCGCGTCCACCAGCGCATCATAGCTGGAAGCTACAAAAGAATTGGCGCCGCGCCCGTCAGAGGGCCCGGCTGAATCGAGTTCCGCCGCCGCACGCCATCTTTCCGGAACGTCATTAAAGACCAGCCGTGTATCTTCCAGTCGACGGTCGGGCACGTACAACAGCACCATGGCCAGATTGAGAAACGCGTGCTCCGGATTGAGCTGTGTGGCAAAGGGACCGGGCTCGTCCCAAAAGATCGGATAGCTCACATTGCACGCGCCATTGCCCGACACTTGCCAGGTTTGCTTATCCAGTTTCAGAATGGGGAGAGCATTTCCCGCGTCATCCCGTGCGCTGACTTGCATGATGTGCGCAGCAAAATCCCTGATTTGATAAAGGGCATTCCAGGCAGGCATCTGGAGGATGACATGGTCGCGCACATTGGGGACATGCATCGTCACTTCAAATATATGACTTTCGGGGTGTGCGACGGACACCGCATAATCGATGGTTGCGCGCGCGGGCCGCGCGGCGAGCAGCAGCGCCGTCAGTATGCCAATGCGGTGCCATCTCAACGTCATCCTCGCGCCATCCTTATACGTTCCCTGCTGCCGCGCCGCGTTCCCGCAGCCTGCCGAGCAGTTTTCCGCAAAGCCCATCGAAACTGCCATTGGACATGACCAGGACCACATCTCCCGATCGAGTTTCACTCGAAAGAAAGCCGGCAATCTCATCAGCGGAATCAAATCCTTCGGCGCGCCGCCCGGCCGCGCGGATTGCCTGGAGAACTCGAGCCGGGGACAATCGCTCCTCATCGCCCAGCAAGCTGGCGCGATTGACTCCGCCTAAGACCGCGGCGTCCGCCGTCGCCAGCGAAGAGGCCAGGTCGGTTTCGAACACCCTGCGGCGCATGGTGTTGGAACGGGGCTCAAATATGGCCCATACGCGTTGTCCAGGCCAGCGGTGGCGCGCGGCATCAATGGTGACGCGAATCGCCGTCGGATGATGCGCGAAATCGTCAACCACGACGACGCCCGAGGTCTCTCCCTTCACTTCGAGCCGCCGCAATACGCCTCGGAAAGAGGGCAGTGCCTGCTCGATGGCTGTCCCGCTGACCCCGCGTCCGTGAGCAAGGGCAATCGCGGAAAGCGCATTCAGGACGTTATGGCGTCCCGCCAGGGACATGCTCACGCGGGCCACCTCGGTTCCCCGGTGGGAGACACGGAAATGCGTTTCGCCCTGGCTAAATTCCACGTCGCCCGCGAGCCAATCCACGCCAGAACTGAAGCCGTAGGTTTCCACCCCGCAAAGCGCATTTTGCACGACGCCGCGAACGGTTTCGCTTTCTCCCCAGGCCAGGATACGTCCACGTCGGGGAACCAGGTTCACCATTCTTCGGAATTGCAGTTCGATCGCAGCCAGGTTCTCATAGATGTCCGCATGATCGAATTCGAGCGAGGTGATGATGACTTCATCGGGATGGTAGTGCAAGAACTTGGGCCCCTTATCGAAGAATGCGGAATCGTATTCGTCGCCCTCCAGGACAAATTCATTTCCACCGCCCAGGCCGAAGCTGCGGCCAAAATTTTCAGCCACGCCTCCGATCAGGAAATTTGGCCGGCGGCCGGCGACTTCCAGAATCCATGCCAGCATGGAAGTGGTCGTGGTTTTCCCGTGCGTTCCGGTTACCACCAGCGAGTCGTGCCCCGGAAGAAAGAACTCTTCAAGAGTTTGCGGCAGCGAGCGATAGGGGATTTTCTGGTCCAGCACAAATTCCACTTCCGGATTCCCTCTGGAAAGTGCGTTGCCGATGACGCAGATGTCCGGAGCAGGATTGAGGTTCGATTCGGCGAACCCGTTGACCCATCGAATTCCGAGGCTGTCGAGCAGCGTGGAAGCCGGAGGATAGACGCCGGCATCCGACCCCGTGACCCGGTGACCGCGCTCCGTCAGCATTCCAGCCAGGGCCGCCATGGCCGCACCGGCAATTCCCGAGAGATGAAAATGCAACGGGCGCGTCACGCGCGCACCGCCGGCTCCAGGATATCCAAGCGGCCTTCGCCTGACGCATGCAGCCGCACGGGAATCCCCAGCGGAAGCGTCAGCATCGGGCGTGGCGTGTGTCCCACCGGCGCTCCATAAACGATAGGGATGCGCAACGGGCCCAGGATGCGCTGGCAAACGTCGCTGACGGTGACCGTGCTTCCCTCGGGCGGATCCGACTCCGGAAATTCTCCGAGGACGATGCCGCGCAGGCCCCTAAATTTTCCAGCCTGCTTGAGATGAAGCAACATTCGATCGAGATGATAGGGTTTCATGCCGCGATCCTCGAGCAATAGAATTGCGCCGCGTGTGTCCAATTCCCAGGGCGTGCCGATCGAGGTTTCCAGCAACGTGACGCATCCGCCCAGCAAAATACCGGTGGCCGATCCGCGCACAAGTGTTTCGGCCCGCAGCGCCGCTGACCAGGAACCCTTCGTTACGGTCATCGCGCAGCTAAAAGTTTCCGGATCGTAACCCGCGGTTGCATTCGCGCCCGCGTCCAGGCCGCCCGCCACCAATGGACCGTAAAACGTGACCCAGCTCAGGCTCTGCCACAAGAACATTTGCAGCGACGTCACGTCGCTGAATCCGCATAAAATCTTGGGCTGCTTTATTCGGGAAATCTTGAGGCCATCCAGAAGCTCAGCGCTGCCATATCCGCCGCGCGAACAGAATATCGCCTGGGAATCCGGACTGGCGAGTGCGTGCTGAAATTCTCCGAGCCGCGTATCCAGGGGCGCGGCAAAATATCCTTCGGGGTTCCGGCTTGTTGTGTTTCTCTGCACCCTATAGCCGAGACGTTCCAGGTTTTCGCAGCCGCGTTTCAGGCGGTTTTCCTTGCACGAACTCGCCGGGGAAACAACGACGATCGTGCTTCCTGGAACCAGAGCCGGCGGCTTGAGAGGTTTTCGCATAAGCGGGCAGCAAGCCGAAGTATACAACGCGACCGGGAAACATCTGGAACCTCAGCGTGCGGAGTGTTGCTGTGGGAGCAACGATCTCCGGCGTCCATGGTTTCCCTATTAGAGCTTGAATTGCGTCATCTTAGAAAAGTGCCGGGCCCGCGCTCGAATTTCCGGCCGCGTTAACGTTTGCAGCCGCCCAAGGCCAAACTTCTCTACCGTGAAACTTCCCATCACCGAACCGTACACCATGGCGCGCCGCAGTTCGGCATCGCCCGCGCGGGGCACGCTGGCCAGATAACCCATGAAGCCACCCGCAAAGGTGTCGCCGGCGCCGGTAGGGTCGTGCACGACTTCGAGCGGAAATGCAGGGACGCTGAACGTGCGGTTCTGATGCACCAACATGGCGCCATACTCGCCACGCTTAATTACCAGGGCCTTCGGACCCAGGCTGAAAATGTGCCGCGCGGCGAGCAGGAGGTTATGCTCATTCGAAAGCTGGCGCGTTTCGGAGTCGTTGATCACCAGGATGTCGGTGTGGCGCAGCGTCTCGCGGAGTTCCCTGGGCGTGCGCTCGATCCAATAGTTCATCGTGTCGAGCGCCACGATTTTGGGGCGGCGCGTGACCTGATGCAGGACCGATCTTTGCAAGGTGGGGTCGATATTGGCGAGAAAAATATGTTCCGACGACTGATAGGCCGCCGGCAGGCGCGGCTTGAATTCGGCGAAGACGTTTAATTCGGTGGCGAGCGTGGTGCGTTCATTCATATTTTCGCTGTATTTTCCCGCCCAGAAAAACGTTTTTCCATCCGCTCGCTCCAGGCCCGCGGTATCGACGCGGCGGCCTCGAAAAATCGCCGCGTCTTTCGCCGTGAAATCATTTCCAACGATACCCACCAGGTTGACATGAGTAAAAAAACTCGCGGCGATGGAAAAATAGGTCGCCGCGCCGCCAAGCATGCGGTCCACCTTTCCATGAGGCGTTTCCACGGCGTCAAACGCGACCGAACCAACGACCAGTAACGACATGTTCAGCGAACTCCCATTCAGATTTTAATTTCGAGCATGTTATTTCCGAGCCAGATATTTTCCGGCAATGACGCTGAGTCTTTTGCGTGCAGCCGCGGGAATGACGGCCGGATCGGTGACGATGGCGTGCGCCAGCGCCGACCCGCACTTGCAGGCCCGCTCGGACGGCATCAACCGCACCGCTTCGCGGACCACGTTCGCGGCATTGCCGGCATTCTTGTTCAAATTGGAGATGATTTCTTCGAGCGTAACCGAGGCATGCTCGGGATGCCAGCAGTCATAATCGGTGATCATGGCGACTGTCGCGTAGCAGATCTCGGCTTCGCGCGCGAGCTTGGCTTCGGTTACATTCGTCATTCCGATGACTTCAAAACGCAGTTGCCGGTGAACGTGGGCTTCGGCAAGCGTCGAAAATTGCGGCCCCTCCATGCAAATGTAGGTGCCGCCGCGATGCACGCGAACCTTGGCGCGGTCACAGGCGTCGCCTAGGACTCCGCTGAGCTGTCTGCACACGGGCTTGTCGAAACCCACATGTGCGACCACCCCGTTGCCAAAAAACGTGGAGACCCTGTGCCGGGTGCGGTCGTAGAACTGTTCGGGTATCAAAAAATCGAGCGGTTTTATGTCTTCCTGGAGCGAACCGACAGCGCTGACCGAAATGATTCTCTCGACACCCAGTTGTTTCATGGCATGAATGTTGGCGCGATAATTAATTTCGGTGGGTAGAAACCGGTGACCGCGCGCATGCCGCGCCAGAAAGGCGACTCGCTTCCCTTCCAGCGTCCCTACGACCAGGGCGTCCGAGGGATCGCCGAACGGAGTCTTCAAGCGCATCTCGCGCGCACCGCTGAGTCCCGGCATGCTGTACAGGCCGCTGCCGCCAATGATGCCGATGAGAACCGGATCGGCCTTGGCGCCGCCCGATTTTGCTTTGCGTTTCGTTTTTGCCATTACTGAATCCTTTTGGAGTGCGGAATTATAAATCGATCATCACCGGTTCCAAGATGAACTTGCCGCCTTGCTCGCGCAAATAACCGGCGGGCGTTTTCGCTTCATGGCCAAAAATGACCAGCCAGCCTTCGCGCGCCGCCTGGGGAATCCATTTCTTTTTATTCTCAAGCGTTGTGAGAGGGTATAAATCGTAACCCATGATCCAGGGAAACGGCACGTGGGCCGCGGTGGGAACCAGATCGGCAAAAAAGAACACGGTCTTTCCGCCACCGGTCAGCTTCACGCACATCATGTCGCGGTTATGGCCGGGCGTGCGGATCAACTCGATTCCTGGAACCACCTCGGCGTCGCCTTCCAGCAGCGACCACTGCCCCGATTTTTCCATCGGCATGTAATTGTCGGGAAAGTAGCTGGCCCGGTCGCGGTCGCTGGGATCTTTGGCATGCTCGAATTCGTCGCGCTGGACGATATATTGCGCGTTGCGGAATAAAGGTATGGCCTCGCCGTTCACGATGCGCGTGTTCCAGCCGCAATGGTCGAAGTGAAGATGCGTATTGATTACGATGTCGATTTTTTCCGGGGGCACTCCGCGCGCTACCAGCTTCTCGGGAAGTTTTGGCGGACCCTCGAGCGCATAGATGTCCGTGCGTTTTGCGTCCCATTTATCGCCCGCGCCGGTTTCCACAAGAATCCATTTTCCTGACGCGCGGATCAAAAGCGAATTCATGGCCATCAGGATTCGATTGCGGTCATCGGGCGGGGCGACACGCTGCCACATGGGCTTCGGTATCACGCCAAACATAGCGCCGCCATCAAGCCTGAATGTGCCGTCGGTAAGAATCCAGAATTCCAGATCGCCGAGTTTCATGCGTTCTTCCGCGAAGTCTCCGCGCGCGACATCAATTCGCGAACGGCCGCGTAAGGGTCCTTTCTCCGCTCGGCGACTTCGCGAGCCAATGCGTCCAGGGCTGCCGCGCCTTCGGGGCCTGAAACCGCGCGTTCCATAAATAATTCCCCGGTCATGCCCAGAAGCCGGCGCCGCCAGTGTTCGGTCTGTTTCGCCTGGCGCTCCGCGCTCTGGCCAAACCGCTCACGGTATTGCGAAATAGCGCGAACCACCTGGTCCACACCTTTGCCCTCGGTGGCTACCGTGCGCACAATTTGCGGCTTCCATCCATTGCGTTCCGGGGCCAACTCGAGCATGGACTCCAGTTGCGCCTGGAGCCGGTCCGCGCCTTCGCGATCGGTCTTGTTCAACACGAAAATGTCCGCAATCTCCATCAGTCCGGCCTTCATATTTTGAATGTCATCGCCCATTCCCGGCACCAGCAGAACCAGCGTGCAATCCGCCAGACGCACGATGTCGATTTCGTCCTGGCCCACGCCTACCGTCTCGACCAACACATGTTGCTTGCCGGCGGCGTCCAAGACAAGAGCGACATCCGCCGTGGCGCGCGCCAGTCCGCCCAGGAAACCGCGCGTGGCCATGGACCGTATGAAAATACCGGCATCGCTCGCATGCCCCTGCATTCGAATCCGGTCTCCCAAAATTGCGCCGCCGGTATACGGACTGGTGGGGTCAACCGCAATAATTCCAACCTGATCCCCCAGCTGACGATAATGGGCTGCAAGGCGATCAACCAGCGTGCTCTTGCCCGTCCCCGGCGCGCCGGTCACACCAATTATGCAGGCGCGTCCAGTAAAAGGAAAAATCAGCTTCAGCAACTGCTCCGACTGGGGATCCCGGTCTTCGATCGCTGAAATCGCGCGCGAGATGGCACGTACATCCCCTGCTCGAATTTCACCGGCCCATTTTTCGACGGCTGAAAGCATAGTTGAGGGTAACAAAATCAACGGTAAACACAAATTGGGGGCAGAAACTCTTTCCCTATGCAAAAGTGACGGCCGACTCCTATGGGATTTGGATAAAAGGAACGGCGCCCGAACTGCCGAACTGCGCGACCTGCCCTAATTAGTGGATAAAACTTTGCAATCCCGATTCGGAGCTAGACCCGCGGCCTATGCCTCTATTGGCTGCTCACCATCTTAAACTTCTGCACCCTGCGGCCTTCCACGGATTCTCCCACATAGATGTTGCCTTTGGAGTCCAGGGCCATCGTGTGGGCGTGCATAAATTCGCCCACTTGGTGACCTGGACGGCCAAAGCTCCCCAGCACTTTCCCAGTAGCGCGGTCCACGATGTCGATTTGCTCATCGATTTCATTAATGACGTACATGAACTTCTGGCCCGGGTCACCGGAAAATTCGACCGAGGAAGCAGATCCCACCAGCATGGCGTCCTTCCTGGATCCGGTTCCAGCCTGGGGAATGGGAGTCCAAATCTTGAATGCAAAAGGCATGTCCTTTTGAAAATTACCCTTGGTATCGAAGACCTGGAGCCGGTTCATCCACCGGTCACATGCGTACACCAGACCGTCGTTGCTCACCCGAACGCAATGCACGGTGGGGGCAGCTGCGGTGCCAGCCTCCTCCGACGAGCGGTGCAGCTTCCACTGGCGCAGGTATTTGCCGCTTTGATCAAACACCACGATGCGATAATTATTGCCGCCGCGCCCTTTGGCATGGCCATCGGCGACGTACACATCACCGTTATGCGGATCGAAACCGATTTCCGAAACCCGAAAAAACTGCGAAGGGCTCGAATTCAGGGGCGTGCCGGTTACGGTGCCGTCCGAGGAATCGAAAACGCCTTTCTTTCCGAGTTGGAGCAGCAGCTCCCTCCCATCGTGCGAATATTCCTGAATGATGCCGTCCTCGGATCCGTCGAGCCACACATGGCCGTCGCGGTCGATGGCGCAGCCGTGAAGGTCCTTGGGAAGCAGCTTCGCATCTCCCCAGGAGTTGACCACTTTGCCGTCCGTGTCGAATTCAATCACAGGAGGAGCGGGTTGTCCGGCGTTCAGCTCGTCACTGGTCAATCCTTCCAGGTGACCGTCCATTCCGCCGACATCATTCACGCGCTGGGCGATGAATACATGATCCTGGGAATCGACACACACGCCACCCATTTCGCCGGTTACCCAGCGACCCGGCAGCGGCTTAGGCCAATAAGGGTCCACCTCGAACTTGGGTACGCCGGCCTGAGCACGCAAGTGAGACGGACAAAAAATCGCGAATGCGACAGCCAGTGCTCCGCCGGCTACGCCCATCAAGGGACCATTTAATATTCGCTTTAAAGTCACGCCATTCGCTCCCGTTCAATTGGATGGGAATTGTTATATCTTGCGCGGCACTTTTCGTAAAGCCGCCGATGCAAGTCAATGAAGAAGACGCTCCGGAAAAACCTTTACTTTCCGTCCAGAGTCTGCCGCGCGATGACCATGCGCTGGATTTCGCTGGTGCCTTCGCCAATCGTGCAGAGCTTGGAATCCCGATAAAACTTCTCCACGGGATAGTCCTTGATAAATCCGTATCCCCCGAAAATCTGCACCGCTTCATTCGACACACGGACACCAACCTCGCTGGCGTACAGCTTGGCCATGCTTGCTTCTTTTGTGAAGCGCGCGCCCTTCTGATCGGCCAGCCAAGCGGCGCGATAGACCATCAGGCGGGCCGATTCAATCCCGGTAGCCATGTCGGCAAGCTTGAATTGAATGGCCTGGAATTCGCTGATGGCCTTTCCAAATTGCTTGCGTTGCTTGGCGTATTTTGCCGCGGCTTCATAAGCGCCCTGGGCCATCCCGAGCGCCAGTGCGGCGATGGAAATGCGGCCGCCATCGAGCACCTGCAAAGTATTTGTGAAGCCGCGGCCCTCCGGACCCAGCAGGTTCGTCTCCGGCACAAAACAATCACTAAAGACCACTTCTGAGGTGTCACTGGCGCGCATGCCCAGCTTGTTTTCTTTCTTTCCCGTCCGGAAACCCGCATTGCCCTTTTCCACGATAAATGCGGACATTCCTTTCGACCCCTTGGTTTTGCCGGTGACGGCCATGACCACGCAAACATCCGCGTAGCGGCCATTGGTGGTGAAGGTTTTTGAGCCGTTGAGAACCCAGCCGCCATCTTTGCGCGCGGCGACGGTTCTTGCTCCGCCGGCATCGGATCCGGCTTCGGGCTCGGTGAGCGCCCAGCAACCAAGTTTTTTTCCCTGCGCCAGTGGCACGACAAATTTCTTGCGCTGTTCCTCGGTTCCAAATTTATAAATGTGATTGGTGCACAGCGAATTGTGGGCGGCAACGATTAGGCCGACCGAGCCGTCGATACGCGCAAGTTCCTCGATCACGGTGGCGTATTCGATGTATCCCAGACCCGCGCCGCCGTATTGTTCAGGGAAAAGTACCCCCAACAAATTCATTTCCGCAAGCTTGGGTATCAGTTCAACAGGAAAGCGCGAGGCTTCGTCCCAATCCATGACGTGGGGAGCGATTTCAGACTCCGCGAATTCGCGGACGCTGCGGCGAAGGTGCTGCTGTTCGTCAGTGAAGGAAAAATCCACGGGGCCTCAAGGAAACTGAGTTGCTGATTGGAGAATACCATGCCCTCGCGGAGATCTCGTGACAGGTGAGTCATAGAGGTTCGAAATCGCCACTAATTCCAGCCTGTCTTGTGGCCCGCATTCTGCTGGTCGAGCCATTTCTTGAGCGGCGCAAAGTAGTCCAGCATCGCCGTGGCATCCATCTGCCTCTGCCCGGTCAGCGCCTCCAAGGCATCCGGCCACGGACGGCTCTCTCCCATGGCCAGCATCTTGGCGAGTTTTGCGCCGGCAGCCTTGTTGCCATAAATAGAACAGCGATGCAGGGGGCCGGAATACCCTGCCTCCTTGCACAGCGCGCGGTGAAATTGAAACTGCAGAATCGTGGCCAGGAAATAACGCGTATAGGGGACATTGGCATCCACGTGATACTTCGCGCCGGGGTCGAAGTCGGCCTCGCTGCGCGCGACCGGAGGCGCTACGCCCTGATATTTTCTTCGCAGCTCCCACCATGATTTATTGTAGTCTGCGGGCTTGATTTCACCGGAGAACACTTTCCAGCGCCACTGGTCGACCAGCAGTCCGAATGGCAAGAAGGCCACCTTGTCGAGCGAGCGTTCCAGCAGCAGGCCAATATCCGCTGACGCAGGCGGAATAGAGTCAATGAGGCCTATTTGTTTCAGATATTCCGGGGTGACCGATAGTGCGATGGTGTCGCCGATGGCCTCGTGAAATCCGTCGTTGGCGCTGTTTTGAAACAGCGGCGGCAGTTTGTCGTACGCGCGCTGGTAGAAATTGTGGCCGAGTTCGTGGTGAACGATCGCGAAATCCTCAGCGGTGACGTCGATACACATTTTTAATCGCAAGTCGTCCTTGAAATCAATGCTCCAAGCGCTGGCGTGGCAAACAACGTCGCGGTCGCGAGGCTTGGTGAACAGCGAGCGCTCCCAAAACGTGGAGGGCAACGGCTCAAAACCAAGTGACGTGAAAAAACCCTCGCCATAATGAACCATGCCTTTTGCGTCGATGTTCTTGGCCCGCAGCGCAGCGGTTACATCAGGACCAGGGTCGGAATTTGCCGGGGCCAAAAGCGGGTAGATGTTGTTCCATTCCTGCGCCCACATATTTCCCAGCAAGTGCGCTGGAATCGGGGCATCTTCCGGCACCACGTCCTTTCCGTATTTTTCCGCAAGCTTCCAGCGAACATAGGCGTGCAGTGAAACGTAGAGCGGCCGCACTTGTTGCCACAGGCGATCCAGCTCTTTGCTGAAGTCATCCGGGGCCATGTCGTAATTCGAGCGCCACATGGCTCCCAC
>JBGOVX010000265.1:0-3180 GCA_041478355.1 Terriglobia bacterium
AACATCGCCGAAGGGCCCGCGCTCACGACTCTTCACGAAGGCACGGAAGCGCTGCTGCTTCAGGACATAAAAACGACGGTTAATGCCTATCGGCTCGGCGTGGACTTCAGACTTCTGCCTAGAACGAACATCAGCTACGACCAGATCTGGAGCTACTACAAGGGCGACACCGGCGTAGTCGATAACAACCAGCTTTTTGCTCTTGCCAATGGGACGCCCGTGGACATCGGCGTTTCGCTCAATGCGGGAGCAAATCAGCCTTGTGGCGGGACATTTCTCGCGGCGCCTCCCGCGCCTCCCCTTACCGTTAAACCAAATTGCAATGGATATCTCTCCTACGGAAGCCATGGACGCACTCGAACCAGCGGGCCCACCGAACAAATAAATATGCAGTCGAACTACTGGCAAAACTTGGATTTGACTGGACGTTTTAGTTACACCGGCGGGGACATGATCGTCGCGAACTGGAGCGAAGCATTCAGCGGTCTTGCCTCTCGTACCAACCTGCGAGATCGGAGCTTGACTGGCCCGGTCAGCGGCAGGAGAGTCAACGCATCGGCTGATTTTGGCGCGACCTGGCACGTCACGAAGAACTTCAGCATTCTCGACTCTTTCCATTTCGGGAATTATCACAATCCGTCGGTGTGGGATTTCTCGTTCTGTAATTTCTTCGCGGGATCGATGGCGGTAGGGCCGAAGGTGTTCTCGCCGACGACCACGGTGCCTCTGAATTGCGCCAACCCTTCTGGGTTCATAGCGGGCACACCGGTACACTCGCCGACCACGCCCACGAACCCCATCTCGTCCTCACCCGCGGACATCGCCGTCGGGACGGCCAGCACTTTCCTTAAAGTGGACGAAAAGACAAATCTTTTTGAGCTTGAGTACCAATTCACGCCACGATTCGGCGCGCGGCTTGGGTATCGTTACCGGAGCCGGACGGAAGTGGAGTCGAACGCCGAATCCGGGACATTCGTGTTCTTTCCAGACCAGCAGAACAGCCGGTCCCCACTAGCGCCGTTCAATGTCGACGACAACGGCAACCCGGTGACCTGTCCGTTGGCCAACAATCAGCCGGACGGTACCTGCATCCTGACGCCGGCGCCCACCATGGATGTGTCTTCCACACCTATCCATCAACATGCCGGAGTCTTCGGAATCTGGGCGAGGCCCACGAATAACTGGCGGATCAGCTTCGACGCGGAATTGATGAGCGCTGACGCTTCGTTTACCAGGATCAGCCCGCGGCAGTCTCAGGAATACCGAGTACGGACGGCGTATAAGCCGGTGGGTTGGCTGAATCTGAACGGATCGATCACTGTCTGGGAAGGGCGAAATAATGTGCCCACGATCAACAATCTGCAGCACAACCGGACCTATGGATTCTCGGCGCAGTTCCAGCCAAATGAAAAGTTTGGGTTGGATCTGGGATACGATTACAATGACGTATTCTCCCAAATTATAATCTGCTTCGTGAGTGGCGCAGCGCCTGCGAATCTGGCCCTATGCCCTGGGTCGACAGTGCTCGTGGAGCAGCTTTCTACTTACACGAACAAATCGCACTATGGGTTTTTTGATTTCACGCTGACACCCGTCCATCGGCTGACGGCACGCGTTGGCGCGAACCTAACGGGTACCAGTGGGAGCGCACTGCTGGTCATAACTCCATCCGTGCCGACAGGCCCGCTGGACTCGAAGTGGCTCCATCCCTTCGGCGGATTGGACTACCACTTCGCGAAGAACTGGACGGGCAAAGCCTACTGGGACTATTACGGATACCACGAAGATGCAAGTGCCGTGCCGCAGGATTTGTCCGCTCCGCGTAATTTCAGGGGAAATCTGGTCACACTTTCGGTACGATATGCATTCTGAGAAGAAACGTCGGGCCCAGCATCCAAGGCAAATAAAAAGAGCAAGCGCATGGAGGGGATCATGGCAAAGGCGACGTCCCGGCGAAAAAAACTGATCGCGAGCGCGGGGACAATTGCAGTCGTGCTCTTGCTCGGCCTTCCCGCGGGGGCTGAGGAAACCGGTGAGAGTCTTTTCAAGGGAAAATGCGGAATGTGTCACGGGCCTGACGGCGCCGGCAAGACGACAATGGGAGAAAAACTGAAAATCTCCGATCTCCAATCCGCCGATGTTCAGAAAAGGAGCGATGCCGATCTGAAAGCAATTATCATCAAGGGCAAGGACAAGATGCCCGCGTACGAAACAAAATTGAACAAGGAACAAATCGATAAGCTGGTGGCGCACATCCGGGATTTGGCAAAGAAGCATTAATCCTGCGCCGGCTTCCGAATGCAGAAATTACATCTCCTATGGCTAATCCAGAACCCGCAAGGATTCAGCGTGCGCGGCGCCGCTTGGTGGAGTTACTCCTAGGGGGCGGCGTGCTGGGCTCGATCGCCGCATTCGTGTACCCCGTGTTGCGCTACCTCATTCCGCCACGCGTGGCGGACCTTGGCGGCGATGAAGTGGTCGCATCTAAGGTCGGAGATCTAAAGCCCAACGGCTCCAAGATTTTTCGTTTTGGAACTCGCCCCGCTCTGTTGCTGATGACCGCCGAGGGCGAGTATCGCGCCTTGTCGGCTGTCTGCACCCATTTGAGCTGCACGGTTCAGTATCGTAACGACCTCCACGAAATCTGGTGCGCCTGCCACAACGGTCTGTACGACCTTAATGGACGCAATGTTTCTGGCCCTCCACCGCGCCCGCTGGAAGTTTTCCGAGTTCACGTGCGCGGTGACGAGATCGTTGTCAGCCGCAAGCGGGAGGCTTGAGGTGAATTTATTCACCCACGTCCGGAATTGGCTGGATGAGCGCTTTCACTGGGCGGAACTCATCGGGCCCCTGAAAAAAAAGACCGTCCCCACACACAAACTTTCCTACTGGTATTTTTTAGGCGGAATTACCCTCTTTCTGTTCATGATCCAGGTAGGCACGGGGATCCTGCTGCTGCTTTATTACCGGCCGGGCGCCAATGAGGCGTTCGAAAGCGTGCAGTACATCATGACCCGGGTGCAATTCGGCTGGCTGATTCGATCCATCCATTCATGGGCGGCAAACTTGATGATTCTCACCGCTTTCGCCCATATGTTCAGTGTGGTTTTCTTGCGCTCTTACCGCAAGCCTCGAGAGCTGACCTGGCTCAGCGGCATGTTGTTGCTGTTCCTGGCGATG
>JBGOVX010000269.1:0-2915 GCA_041478355.1 Terriglobia bacterium
CGCCGGGCAGTGCCCCCATGGACCCGATGGCAGCACTCATGCCGCACGGATTCTTCAGCGAGCCGGGTCTGTGGATCGGCCTGGCGCTCGCCGCGGCATTCCTCGCGGCAGCCGTCCGTCTGCGCCGTTATCGAGGACCGATCTGAGTCGCATCACCCTTAATTCCTAGCAAAGGAGCAGGCAGCGGATGCCCCAGCTTCTTGATCGTGCTGCTCGCTTATCGGGCAGGTCAATTCGTTCCTTACAGCTACTTGCACGGGAGGAATCATGCGCAAATACCTGAAGATTGCGTTCTTGTCGATTGCGCTTGCCGCAGCCCTATTCGCAGGTCTCGCGTTTTGGGAATTGCAGCATTCCTTGCCGCCAAGGCCGACGCTGATCGGCAAGATCGAGCGCGGCGCGTTGGAACATGGTGGGCGAAGGCGCACCTGGATTGCGTATTTGCCCGAGAAGCCCGCGGCACACCCGGCACTGGTCATCGCGTTGCACGAATCAATGGGCACGGGGGAACAGGCGCGAGAGGTTTTTGGATATGACTTCGATCTGCTTGCGGACCAACACGGTTTCATCGTCGCCTATCCGCAAGGTTACGAGGGCCACTGGAACGATTGCAAAGTGAAGGGGCCCTATTCCGCCAAGCGCGAGAATATTGATGACGTGGGATTCCTGCACGCCCTGGTGGATCGCCTGGTAAAGGACCACAACGCCGATCCCGCGCGGGTCTACGTTACCGGCATTTCAAACGGCGGATCGATGACGTTGTGCCTCGCATTTCAGACGCCGGATTTCGCGCGCGCGTACGCCGCAGTCGTCGCCAGCGTGCCCACGCCGGAGAACATGGCGGTCACGCCAAAAAACCAGCCAGTGTCGATGCTGATCATGAACGGCACGGACGATCCCATCAACCCGTGGCAGGGCGGCGATGTGGTCCTGTGGCCTGTCTTGAAAAACCGCGGGCCAGTGCTTTCCGCGCAAGCGAGCATCGACTACTTCCGCAAACTTGCAGGCCTGGAAGGCGCGCCCCAGGTGACGCAATTCCCGGACCGCGATCCCCGCGACGGGAGCACCGCAGAGCGTTCGTTATGGTCCGCACCCGGCAAGCACAGTGTCGCGCTCTACGCCATCAAGGGCGGTGGGCACGGCGTTCCGCATCCCGCCACGCACGGCTGGCGCTTGCTGGGCAATTCAAATCGGGACATCCACGCCGCGAACGAGATTTGGGAATTCTTCCAGTCGGTGCGGTAACCGCAGGAGAGGAGCAGTACGATGACATATTCACCACTTCTAATAGTCCACATCGGCGGCGGGATCATGGGCCTTCTTTCCGGTTCGGCGGCGATGGTGGTTCGAAAAGGTTCCCGTTTGCACAAAAGAGCCGGCGACGTATTTGTAATATCCATGCTGGCTATGGGCGCAAGCGGAGCATACCTGGCATTGATGAAAGGCCAAACCACCAATATTTTCGCGGGCATTCTCACGTTCTACCTGGTGTTAAGCGCCTGGTTGACAGCCAGGCGCAGAGAGAAACAAACAGGCATCATCGATTGGGTTGCGCTTCTGGTGGCATTGGCTGTGGGAATTGCCCTGGTGAATTATGGTTTTGAAGCCGCGCACAGCCGAACGGGGCTAAAAGATGGAGTTCCCGCCGCGATGTACTTTGTCATGGCTTCAGTAGCTCTGCTTTGCGCCACCGGGGACCTTCGTATGCTCGTGCGCGGCGGTGTCGCCGGCACACAACGTCTCACGCGTCATCTTTGGCGAATGGGCTTCGCGCTGTTCATTGCCGCTGGTTCTTTTTTCCTTGGTTCGGCCAGCAAGACTGGACTACGAGCGCAGTTATTCACCGCTGCGATTCGCCGGACTCATCTCCCTGAAGTGCCGGTTATCCTCATCATCCTGCTAATTATTTTCTGGCTGGTCCGCGTCCGGTTTGCAAATGCCTACAAGAAGAAGCCGGCGCCAGGCAGCGGCGATGTTCACTCGGTGGCGGCTTAGACTTTGTGGCTTCCGCGTGATCGGCGCGAAACGTTCAACCATGGAAGGAGCAGGCCAGTGAACGGATTGGCGACTTTCCCCCTACGTTCTCCATTTTCCGTCTTTCTCGATGCTCTCTTGAACGCGAAACGCGGTAATTTTGCGGATCAGCGGCAGTGGCAGCGGCTTTTCCAGCGGGAACTGGATGGACCCTTTACCCGTTGCAAATTTCGAAAGATCATTCGCGAAGGCCTTCACTGCCGGCGGCGTGGGATAAAAGCCAATGTGATGTTCGAACGCGGTGAACGTGACCAGTATCCTGCGGTAGGAAAAGGCGGGCATTCCCCATTTCAAGCTTTCCCTGGCCCCAGGTGCACATATGCGAATACACGCGCGCATTTCCCGCAGTTTTTCCCGGGCCTCTTTGGGGGCGGCATGGATGTATTCGGTGATGCTTTTTGGCCGTGCTTTTTTTGGAGCCATAACATCCTTAGCCATCCTCAACAACTTAGCGATCTTACAATATCCGCGCCCGTCATTCGTCTACAGGGGTAGATGAAGAACGCGGCGAGCCTGGAGCACATGGCAATCGAACAGGACCAGCGGATCTCTGAAGTGGTGAGTCGGGAGCGGTCCCGGCTGCGCAATTTCATCCGCCGGCGCGTGCCCAATCCCTCCGACGTCGAGGACATTGTGCAGGACGTCTTTTACAAACTGGTAGAAGCAAATCGCCTGCTGATGCCGATTGAGCACGTGACCGGCTGGCTCTTTCGAGTCGCGCGCAATCGCATCACCGACCTTTGGCGCAAAAAGAAGCCCGAGGCTTTCAGCGACTCGGCGGTGGAGGGCGAAGACGGCGAAACGCTGCAGATCGAAGATCTGTTGCCATCGCCCGATGCCGGGCCGGAAGCGCTCTACGTCCGCAGCGTGCTTCTTGATGA
>JBGOVX010000075.1:0-15840 GCA_041478355.1 Terriglobia bacterium
CTACAGCCGGGTCACTATGCCGGCGAGGTGCTGAGATGTCCCTGCAACGCGCGGGCGGCGGAAATTCAGATTCAACTGGCAGGCGTGAAAATGGAAATCGAGAAAAATGGCGGGCAGTCCTGATCGCGCTCAAACACGAATTCTTGAAACTTGTTTTCTTATGGAGCGCTCGGACTGATCAACGCACGCCAGATTCCGATTCCAGCGGCTGTCGCAATGCCTCCAAATATCAGGAAGAAACCGCGCAGGTGTCGGCGCCCTGTAAATGGCGGATTGGACTCGGGTCCACTCCCGGGCCCCTGTGGTACGGGACCATCATCGGGTCCGAGCTCCATGCGGTAGGAAGAGCCGGCTTCGATGGTTTTGACTTCATTCTCCAGAGTTACTTGAAGCACTCCACGGGTAGCGGTCAAGATCAGTAGCGTCGGGCTAACCACCGTTACCTGGGCAGAAGTGGCCTGCGGACCTGCAGGACGAATCGTCGCGCCGTCCGCCAGCAATTGAAAGGTTTGCCCTTCCGCGGAAGAAACGACCACGGTTCCAACCGCCAAATCTGCTGAGAATCCATTCGGAAAGCTATGCACCTTAGTAGAAGTGCTGGGGCGCAGATACATTTGCCCGCCGCCCAAACGAGCGCGAAGCGATCCGCCTCCGCCGGTCTCTAAGCGATCACCGTCATAGATTGTTGCACCACCCCAGGTAACATCGAAACCCACGGTGGCGCTTTCCGCTTGCAACACGACGCCCAGCGGGACAGAAGCTGGACTGGACGGAGCAGCCAGGACGGGAATACTCACCATCGCGACGCTAAGGGCGACTGCTAAACCAGCTTTTAAAAAAGCACGCAGAAAATCCTCCAGAAGAAACCCTTTAGCAGGCTATGGAGAGCGAGTCAGATTGTCAATAGATAATCGGCAGTGTGCGCCAATGATTACTCACTCGGAAAACAGGTTTCCAAGAGAGATATTGCCCCCGGCCCAATCGGGGCGGAAACATCGCGCTTCATTGCGCCATTCCGGCAGAACGCAAGGAAGCGTCGCGCGTAGCCTTGAATTCCGCGCCGGACCTCCATTCAGGCATTCGGGCATCATTGGCTATGCGAAAGCCCACCAGAAAGAATAGCCGGCAATCTTCTACCGCGCCGCTCAAATCCCAGTCGGGCTTAATCGTATCCGAAGGTTTGTGGTAATTTTCGGCGGTGTATCGGCGTCGCGCCTCAAGCCCCCAACCCTCGGGCTTGCCTATGAAATCCACTCCCTCGTCGGGGTCGAAGGCGGGAACCCCGTTCTTGGCAAACTCGAAATGATCGGAGCGGTAATAGAACCCTTTTTCGGGCTCGGGATCGGACTTCACAACGCGGCCCTGTTCCTGCGCCACCCCCTGAATAATATCGTCCAAGTTAGAGGCGCCTCTTCCGATTTGCACAATGTCACGAGTGCGGCCATGAACGTTCATTCCGTCCATGTTGATATCGGCGGCGGTACGCGCAAGCGGGTACAGTGGATGCTCGGCATAGTATTGCGAGCCAAGCAGACCTTGCTCCTCCGCGGTAACCGACAGAAATAAAATCGTGCGGCGTGGCGGTCTTTGAAGCGATTTGTACGCGCGCGCCATTTCCAGCAGCGCCGCAGTTCCCGAAGCGTTGTCCACCGCTCCGTGATAAATCTTGTCGCCATCGACTTCCGGCCCGACCCCGAAATGATCCCAGTGCGCCGTGTACACGACGTAGGTGTTCTTCAAGGCGGAATCGCTTCCGGCAATCTTTGCGATCACGTTGTGAGAATCGAGCGTTCGCAGGGCGTTGCGAATCGTGAGTTTTGCATGCATGCCGAGCGGCACAGGTTTGAAATCGCGGCGGGCGGCTGCCAGGATCAGTTTGTCCAAGTCCTGCCCCGACGCGCGGAACAATTTAGCTGCGAAATCCGAAGTGATCCAGCTTTCCACGGCGAGGCGGTTCATATTCTTGTCCGGCGTGGCCAGGTCGAACTGCGACCCGCTCCAACTACCGCGCACCACTTCCCAGGGATAGCCGGCTCGGTCGGTCTGGTGAATGATGACGCATCCAGCCGCGCCCATCTGGGCGGCCTTTTCGAACTTGTAGGTCCACCGGCCATAGTAGGTCATGGCCACGCCGCCGAATGTCTTGGGATCGAGCCGGGCCGCGTCGGAGGGGTCGGGCACGGGCGGATCGTTGATAAGCACCACGATCACCTTGCCCTTAACGTCCACTCCCTTGAAATCATCCCACTGAAATTCCGGCGCCTGCACGCCATAGCCGACGAACACCATGTCGGCATCAATCGCGGAGGATTCGGTCACGCGTTTGGACCAAGCCACGAAATCATCTTGAAACTTTGGCTGAAGAGTGCGGCCATGGCCCGATAGCGTCAGTTTCATGCCCATGTCCGGCGTAATGCCCACTAGAGGCACGTTCTGCACGTAGGTGCCATCCGGATTCCCGGGCTCAGCGCCGATAGCACGAAACTGGTCCTGGAGATACTTGATCGTGAGTTGCTCCCCCTTGGAGCCTGGACCGCGCCCTTCGAACTCATCCGAGGAAAGCGTGCGAATATGGCCCAGAATAGCGTCACTGGAAAACGAATTCAGGCCCGCATCGGGAGCGCTGGGGCCGCGAGCGCACCCCGACAGTAAATTGAACGTGGCGGCGGCTACCAGCAACGCGACCCAGTGAACTCGTATCTTTGAAAAAAACATAGCAGCCTCCATCACCGCATTCCCGGAAGATTTGTGCGCTGCGGAATGTTACCTCTGGCTGACGCGGGCGGCAACTCATGTCGTAATGCATTTCTCCTCATGTTGCAGCCGCATGCAGGCGCCCACCGGTGGATTGCTCAATCCGTGGCGGAAATTGCCGCGAATCAATTTTGCTGAAGACCAAGCTGAGTTAGAATGCTTGGGCGAATCGCGGCCCAGCCGCGCACGAGGTCTCAGTGATCCATAGGCAGGTTTTTCACAACGGGCGGATTGGTCCGATTGAGCAGGTACGTTTGTCGCCAGGCCAGGGCGGCTTGATGAACGGCTGGGGCTTGTTCACGACGATGCGAATTTTTCAGGGCGAAGCCTTTGCCTACGAACGCCACTGGCGGCGTCTTGAAAAAGACGCGGCCCGGACCCGGCTGCCCTTCCCGTTTGACCCCGCGCAAGTACGGCGACACCTGTATGAACTGTTGAGCGCCAACCAGGTTGTGGAAGGCACCGCGCGAATTTACATGATCTATAACCGAGTCGGATTCTGGCAGAGCGATGAGCCCATGCCCGAGGTCGACCTGATTCTGAACACCGCCAGCCTGCCTGCCCATCCAGAAGCGGCGCGTTTGAATCTCGCTCAGCACGGGCGGCACGCGGCCTCGCCGCTGGCGGGCACGAAAGTCACTGCCTGGCTGAACAACGTCTGGCATTTGGCCGAAGCGCAGAAGGCGGGCTGGAGCGAAGTGGTGCTGCTCAACGAGCGCGGAGAAGTAGCCGAGTGTACGACGGCGAACATTTTCAGTGTAAAAGATGGTAAGGTCGCGACGCCGCCGCTTTCCTCGGGGTGCCTGGAGGGAGTGACGCGCAGCGTGCTGCTCGAGATTGCTCCGAAGAGCGGCGTGCCGATCATCGAGCGGACGCTGACACCCGAGGACCTCTACGCCGCCGATGAGGTTTTTATCACATCCACCAACCGCAGCTTGCTGGGGGTAAGCGAAATCGCCGGGCATAAATATGCGGCCGCGCCCGGTCCGATTGCGCAGAAGCTCGAACGCGCGTTCGACGCGGCCATGCGCCAATACGTCGCGCAACGCGCCAATAAGTCTTTGTGAGAACGCAGGATTCGCCACGATCGGGATCGTGCAAGAGCGCAGGGGGAGAGAATCATGAGTAAGAACGAAGTAACAAAGAAAAATCTATCGCGACGCGATTTTGTCAGGACGGCAGCCGCAGGCATCGGAGCAACCACTTTGGCGGGAATTGGCGCGCAAGCAGCGGAAGCCGCGCAAACCTCTCGCCACTGGGACAAAGTCGCGGAGGTGGTCATTATCGGGTCCGGCGCCGCGGGACTCCCCGCCTCCATTGAAGCCGCTGAACACGGGGCCTCGGTGATCGTGATCGAGCAAAACCACGATATCGGCGGGCACGCCATAGAAAGCGGAGGCAACATTGCCTTGGGAGGCGGAACGAGTTTACAGAAGAAGTACGGCATCGAGGACTCGCCAGATCGCATGTTCGAGGACCTGGTGAGCTGGCATGACTACAGGTTCAGCGACAGAGAAATTGTGCGCGCCTATTGCGCGGAAAGTCCCGCGTCATTCGACTTTCTGGTTTCCCACGGGGTCGTATTCCCCGATAGCTCCCCGGTGGGAGCGGACGGTGGTCCGCAGACGGTGAAGAGAGCTCAAACCGTATTCTGGACCGGGGAGGTCAGTAAGTTTTCTCCCACCGGAGGGAACGGAACCGCTCTGATGCGGCCCCTCGAAGCCAGCGCGAGGAAATTGGGTGTGCAGATTCTCCTGGAGCACAATTTCACGGGCCTCATCAGAGAGGGCAACTTTTCCGGGAGGATTCTGGGAATCACGGCAACGGCGCAAGGGAAAACCTTCAATATCCAGGCGAAAAAAGGTGTGATCCTGGCCACGGGCGGCCATTCGAGCAATGTGAATTTCCGGCGCATTTTCGATCCAAGACTGACCGAAGAGTACCAGGTGGTGGGTGAACCTTATTCCCGCCAAACCGGCGACGGCGAAATTGCCGCCATGCAAGTGGGGGCATCGCTGTGGGGAGTGGCAAACCAAACCGTCGAGACGAAAGCGCGATCCCACATTTTTGAGAAGCCCTATGTGATTGGGAACCAGTATGGCTACCCGCAGGGCGGAGGGGCGCGCAATGAGAATCTGAAGGATAGCCCTGTGGCCGGCCTTGCGCGCGCCATCGGCCTGCAGGTTGCCAGTTACCAAAACCTGATCCAAGTAAACCAAATGGGCAGCAGGTTTGTGAATGAGATGGCGACGGGATTCGATTGGTGGAATCCGTGTTTGGAGTGGAATGCGGGGAAAGGCGAGGGAGGCGGACCGATCTGGGCGATCTTTGACGCGGACGCCGTGAAGCGTGAGAAATGGATTTGCGCGCCGCCATTCGTGGATCCCGACGGTTGGTTCTTCACCGCGAATACAGTGGCGGAACTGGCCGGCAAAATTGTCAGCAAGTACCAGAAGCAACCGATACCCGGCGCCACTCTCGAACAAACCGTGGCCCGGTATAACTCTTTCGTGGACGCCGGGAAAGACGCGGATTTTGGCAAGCCCGCGCCGAGGTACAAGATTCAGACGCCTCCGTTCTACGCGGCATGGTCCACACCTTGCGTTCATGATTGCATCTCGGGATTGCGAATCAACGGAAAGGCTCAGGTGATCGACCTGAAGGGCCAGGTCATTCCGGGTCTTTATTGCGGCGGAGAAACTTCGGGGGGATTCAATCAACACGGACTGGCCAAGTCCATAACCTTTGGCCGCATCGCGGGCCGCGAGGCCGCCCGGTCAACTTCTACGTAGATAAACAAGGACGCGATTGCTGCTGGGCGAGCCACAGCGATGAAAGGCCCGTCCCGGCCGGACCAGGACGGGCTACAGCAATTGTCCAGGATTGCTAATCTGAGAGCGGCTTTAGCCGCTGCGGGAGCGCCGCTACCGGCTTTTTTCCTCGTGTCATGGTGATCACCACCACGCTGATCAGAACAAACAGAGTCCCCAGAATCGTTCGCTGGTCCAGCGCTTCGCCGCCCAGGAAATATCCAACCAGCACAGCCACAACCGGATTCACGTACGCGTAGGTCCCGACTTTGGTCTGCGATTCATGATGAATCAGCCACAGATATGCTGTAAACGCGATGACAGAACCGGCGACAATCAAATAAAGCAATGAGAGCCACGCTTCGCGTGAGACGGCCCACGGATGAAAATTATGAAATTCGCCCAGCGCGGCCGACGTAAGAAACAGAAACACTCCGCCGAGGAGCATCTGCGACCCTGAGCTCATGACTTTGGAAGTCGGAAGCGGCAGCGTGCGCGTAAGCGCCGACGATACCGACCAACTTATCGATGCAATGATCAGCGCAATGCTGCCCGCCGTGTCGATCGGCGCCCCGCCGAGGTTCAGCGAATGGCTCATCAGCACCGCCACTCCGCCTGTTCCGATCAAGAGCGCCAAGGCCAGGCGGACGGTGAGCTTCTGAGTTCGCAAGTAAAAGATTTCGAGCAGCGCCATAAACGCCGGGATCGTGGCCATCACGACCGCGGTAATGCCCGAAGGAACACGCTGCTCGGCCCAGAACACCAATCCGTAGTCGAAAACGAAGAACAGGATCGCTAGTAGAGACACGGACGCCCATTGGCGCTCGGTTGGTGAGCGCTCGCCCCGCGCGATCGCCCAGCCATATAGAACCAGCCCCGCAACCGAGAAGCGCATCGCCGCCAGAAGAAACGGCGGAACTTCGCGGACACCAACACGAATTGCGAGATACGTGGATCCCCACACAAAATAGATAATCGCGAACGCTAGCAGGGTCTTCCACTTTGGGCGATGGGTTTTGGCTTCCATGGCAGATTCCTACTGACAATTTACCAATTTCCCCGCCTGATCGCTCCTATTTCCCGGATGACGGCGCATCCGAACACAACCGAATTTGGTAAGAGTGGGCGACGATAGGCCCGGAATCTGCCGGACGTAAACGTTTAGCCCGTAATACGACCAAATGAGAGACAATGCTGTTAATCCAGCGGCTTCAAGTCCCCAAATCCGGATCGGGCGGGCGCGGCTCAGAACAAAACTCCCGCACTCCCTCCTCCTCAATGGTTTAGCGTTTTTTTGATGATCTCCCCTTTTGGCGGTATCCGCCCTTGACAAGGAAATAATGCAGAGATTGCATTCGCGCAAATTCCTACCGCGGTGGTAGTGTCGGCGGCCAAGCTTTAGGTCCAAGCGAAGGCGAATCTTCAGGGGCAAACAAGACTCTGGTTCAGGAGGCAGACACCATGGGCAAGATTGCAGCGTTCCTCTATGGGATCATCGCATACCTGATTTTCTTCGTGACCTTTCTCTACGCCATCGGCTTTGTCGGTAACTTCTTCGTTCGCAAATCCATCGATTCCGGTGGGGAAGGTTTTTCTATCGAAGCCCTGGGAATCGATACGCTCTTGCTGGGACTCTTCGCTATCCAGCATAGCGTGATGGCGCGCCAGTGGTTCAAGCACGTATGGACGAAACTTATCCCCCGCCCCATTGAACGGAGCACGTATGTCCTGATTGCCAGCCTGTGCCTCGATTTGCTCTTTTGGCAGTGGCGTCCCATGACGGGAGTTGTGTGGAACTTCCAGAGCGCCGCTGGCCAGTGGATACTTCTCGCCCTTTTCTGTCTGGGTTGGGTCACCGTTTTGGGCAGCACTCTTTTGGTTAGTCACGCTGACCTTTTTGGCTTGCGGCAGGTCGCACTTTACCTGCGCGGTCAGCCCTATGAGCCGATTGGCTTCAAGACGCCAATGCTCTACCAAAGCGTTCGCCATCCGATCTACCTCGGGTTCCTCGTCGCCTTCTGGGCCACGCCCAAGATGACTCAGGGCCACCTGCTATTTTCCATCGCGACGACAGGCTACATCCTCTTGGGCATTCAATTTGAAGAACACGACCTGATCACTTTCTTCGGGGACGCCTATAGGCAGTACCGCAGCCGTACCCCGATGCTCCTTCCATTCTGGAAGCGCACAAGATGAGCTACGTGGACGAGTAGTCGGCCAACAGGAGATATGGCTATTCCTGGCACCCTGGCAATTGCTCCCGAGTGACGGTGCACTCGGAAGCGATCCACCAATCTGGCCGGACACACGAACAGAATTCCGCCGGACGTCTCGAAGTCCTGTTCTGGGACAGAAAACCGCTTAGCGCGAGGATTTCCCCCGCTGTCTCTTTATTAGCTTTTTGTGACCAGCATATCGTGCCGGATCTTTGAGACCGACGTGGCTCCAGCCTGGGCCATCATCACTTGGAGTTCGCGGCGCAGCAGCTCGATCACGGTTTCTACGCCTTCCTGCCCAAATGAAGAAAGTCCCCAGATGTGAGGTCGCCCTATTCCCACCGCCGTCGCGCCCAGAGCCAGGGCTTTGAAAGCATCCGCGCCGGATCGAAAACCGCTGTCGATAAGCACAGGAATTTTTCCGTTCACGGCGGCAACGACCTCCGGCAGGCACTCGATGGTGCCACGGCCGCTGGCATCCTCATGACCGCCGTGGTTGGAGATGATGACGCCGTCAATCCCGTGTTTGACGGCGAGTTCGGCATCCTCGCGGGTCACAATGCCCTTGAGGACCAACTTCTTGCGAGTTAAATCCCTGACGCGCCGCACATCATCCCAACTGAGCGTCAAGCTATTCTCACCCGTGAGAGACCCGATTGCCCCCATAACATCCATCGGGGTGCCAGTTTGGACTCGGTTGACGGTAGGTTGAAGGCTGTGGCAACCGCTGCAGCGCGAGTCCGCGTTGCGGTCCAAATTAGCGACGCCGGCGCGTTGCACCGATCTCGCGCCAATCGTGTTGGCCCCGCCGTCATCCACCGTCCAGACAATCGTCGGACATCCCGCCGCCTCGATGCGCTTGATTAGTGGAGCGGTGAGCGTATCGCCCAGACCCGCGAACCAAACCGGTTCACCGCGCGCGGCCATGACGTCCTCCATTATTTTTGGATCAACCAAGATAGCCGCCGACCCCGCCAGGATTTGCAGCGTGCGCGTCGACTTGGCAGCGCGAGCCACGGTCACCGCTCCCTGCGGATAGTAGGCGTTCATCCTGCCGACCGGGCACAGGAAGATCGGCGAATCCCAGTTGACGCCGAAAAGTTGAATCGACTGGTCAACCTTGGTGATGCCGGTCAACCGGCGCATGCGGACCTCATATTTCGCGAAGCCTGCGCGGTTCGCCAGGAGCGTTTCGTTGTTGAAGGAGCCGTCGGTGATGAAAGTATAGTGCGCGGTCGAGAGCTTGGTGCGCGCGACGGCGTCGAAATCGAAAACGTTGAGCGCCTCCTTCACCGACTTGATGACGATCGCATTTTGCGTGCCCAGCGCCGCGGTGTCCTGAGCGGCAAGGGGTTCCGCCATCAGATCGTCCACCCAGCCAGAGGAGAAGCCTGCATACGCCATGATCGGACTAGCCGCCAGGAAACTCAGGAATGCGCGCCGATCCTTTAGACTGTTCGAAAGTGTCATATTCAATTTCTCCCTTCGCGCCAGGGCGCAATATCACGTCGTGAAACATGGGAATGTCGAGGCGCCGACGGCGAGTATACACACGCCCGGTTGTTTTTGGAAAACAGAAGATTCAAGTGCCGGTGCGGGCTTTACTTATTCGAAGCCAGTATTTTCACGAGCCGGTACAAATATCCCTGCCCATCATTGAACGACTTGACCAGAACGCGTTCGTCCCTGCCGTGGGAGCGGACATCGTCGATGTCGCCCGCGAGCCCGGAAGTACCGTAGGTGGGAATACCGGCGTTGCGCAGGAATCTGCCGTCGGTTGCGCCTGCGCTCATCGTGGGAATGACGGGTATGCCCGGCCAAAATTCCGCCGTCACTCGCTCGACCGCCTGCATGATTTCCGGATTGAGCGGCGACGGCTTGCTGTAGACGTCGGCAAGTGTGGGAATCACAGCGATCTGCTGGTCATCCAGAACCTGCACCAGGGTTTTCTGAATATCCTCGAACCGTTGGCCTGGCAGAACCCGGCAGTTGACGGTCGCCTTCGCACTTTGCGGTAATGCGTTGAAAGCATGCCCCGCTTCCAGCATAGTCGCGACACACGTCGTGCGAAGCTGCGCGTTATAGGCGGGGATGGCGGAGAGCCGCGCGACCGCGTCCGCATCGGGCCGCCCGGAGGCGATCGAATTCATCGCTGCACTGATTTGCGGGTCCTCCAAGGGAGCAGCGCGTTCCAGCCACGCGCGGGTTGTTTCGTTCAGTGTGACCGGAAAATCGTATTTCGAGAGACGCGCGAGCCCCTCCGCCAGATGGTAGATGGCGTTATCTCTCCTAGGCAGGGAACTGTGGCCCCCTGAGTTCTTCACTTCAAAACCGTAATTGATGAATACCTTCTCGCTGGTTTGCAGGTCGTTGCGCAGCTCCTTATCGTTTTTCAGCCCAATCCTGCCGCCTTCGTTCAATGCAAACTCGGCATCGATCAAATCGCGATGATTCTTGATCATCCACTGGATACCCACCGCGTTCATGTCGCCAATTTCTTCGTCGGTCTCAAGCAACAGGATGAGGTCGCGGTCCGGCTTGTAGCCTTCCTGCTTGTAGCGGATCATGTTGGCGACGAATGCCGCCGCCATGAACTTGTCATCTCCGCTGCCCCGGGCGTAGTAGTAGCCATCTTTCTCGATCAGCTTGAACGGATCAAACGACCAATCCTCGCGTCTCGCTTCGACGACATCGAGGTGAGCCATCAAAAGGATCGGCTTGCGCGCGCCGCTCCCCCGCAGTCGCGCCACCAAATTGCCTTTGCGCGGCGCCGGGTGGAACACCTGGATGTCCGAGCCGGTGAAACCCGCCGCGCGGAGCCGCGCGGCCATTGCCTCCGCCGCCTTGGCCGTGTCTCCCGTTGGTGTAACGGTGTTGATCTCAACGAGTTCCTTGTAAATATCCAGAGTGAGCTGCTGGCTGGGGGAAAGCTTCTGCGCGTTCGCTGGAAACGATGCGGTAAGGATCGCTGCGGCGAAAAGAACTAGATGACTCAAGGGCTTGATAAGTCTCATGAAGGCACTCCTTCAAGACGGAATGGCCGCGCTCACATCGATGATTCGCTAAAAACGGATTGGTGCACAGACGTGTTTATGCCACCGACGGCGAGTATACGCACGCTCGGCTCCATCTGGCAAACAGCAGGGTTCGAATGCCGTCGAGGGAAGTCCTGCCAGCAGCCATAGAGAAAGCGCTGTCTATTTCATGGAGCCATGCGCATTACTCACAATACTGAAATCCAAAACCTCTTAAACGATCAACGGGGGCCGGCTTGAAATCATGGAATGTAATAGCTGCTTTTTGACAAAACGAAGTAATTGCGTCCCTTCGATCCAAACGAAGAGGCCAGGCGAACATCCAGCTTGTGCGGTTTACCCTCGGCTCCGCTCGCCGACGTGTAATACCCCAACGTATAGCGCGTCTTGATTCGGTCAATCAGCGCGCGAAACACGGCATCCAGGTGCTTCACGTCTTGGACGTCGAAGATTTCCCCGCCCGTCTGGTCCATGACCTTTCGAATGTTCACGAGGCCAGGAATCATGCTCGCGACGAAGATCGTTGCCGGCGGGTTATATCCGGGAATTTTCAAGTTATACAGGGCAGTATCCGCCGCAATCGCTTCGGTAATAATGTCGTGCGTGCCTTGTCCACCCGCATCCGTGCCAACGTCATCGCTGATCAAAATGATCACACGGCGGCCGTTCCGCGGCGTCTTGAGGAGATACTCGGCGGCGGCAAAGATGCCGTCGTTGATATTGGTCGCTCCGCCTGCTTGGAACATATTGATTTGCTCGGCGATCTTGGTTTTGTCTTTCGTAAACGGCACGCGCAATTCTGCTTCGGTCGAAAAGGTGAACAACGATACCTCGTCTTCGGGTTTAAGCGATGCGAGGGCAGTGTTCGCAGCATCGCGAAGCGGGCCCAGGAATGGACCTATCGAATCACTTAGGTCCAGCACAAGCGCAACATTCAGTGGCAATTCGTCCCGACTGAAAACCTCGACTTTTTGGGCGACGCCATCTTCGCGAACCTGGAAGTCGTCTTTTTTCAGGTCGGCCATGATTTGACCGGACTTCGTTTTCACGGTCGCGTCAAGGAGCACAAGATTCACATTCACGCGAATGGCGCCTGGGCCCTGGTCCTGCGCTTGAACGGGAGTTCGGAAGAAACACACAACGAAAGCGAAAAGGAAGACGATCAGTCTTAATAGGCGCAACCCAATTGACTCGAATCTATGCATAGTTATCGCTCAATATGTTATCGCACAGTATTTGGACACGCCTGACTAAATCGGTACAGGCCAGCCAACGGTCGGCTGTAGGGCACGACATGTCGTGCCCCTACAACTCAAACTGTATCGATATTTGTTGAATTCGGAAGCGCTCTTCGGTGGATTCGTGAGAAACCCGGGCCAATCCTGCGGGAGACTTTCTTACAGAGGCTGATCAGGTCTCGCAATCGTGCGCCACATATGAGCGACCGGGCTGCCGTCGTTTCCCAGCCCTTCTTTCGGCTGCTTGAAGTGGCGTCCGATGATATCGATGAATGGATCGATGGCAACCACGGCATTGGGGTCAAAGGCGTACAAGTCGTTCACCGTCACCAGGCGCGCGTCCATGTACCACCGGTGCTTGCGAACCGTTTGATAGGTCGCCTCGATGTAGGGTGGCGGAACATAATCGGCGCCAAACATTTGCCGGTACAGATCCGGGTACTCATAACCAACAGCCGGGTCGGGATAATACCGGAGCGCCTGATGATAGCGAATCGCAAAGCCGACTTTTTCCGCGACGTACGGTTCAAACAGTTGCGCCCCCCACCACCCGTGGTCGGTCCGAATAATTTCCTGCACCACATCGTGAAGCAGGCAAGCAAGAATAATTTCCTCCGCCAGGCCGTTTTTCATCGCCAGGTTTGCGCTCTGCAAAACATGGTTTGAAGTGTCCATGAAACGCAACTTGAAAAAATCAAACAGCGTGGGATTGGGCGGCATCGGCGGGAGCCTTCTTACGTTCTCCCCTGTGCGCTCGACAAACAAGAAGCCCACACCCTGGCGGAACTTCCGAGTTTCGATCTGCTCCTCGATTTCGGCGGCGGAAGGATACTTTTCGGTCTCCGCGTGCTTGCCACCTGGATTGCCGGGCGTCGCATGGTTCAACTGGGCCATCATGTGGAGCTCCAGGGCGTCCGCGCGTGCTTCGGAGTCCATCCGTTTGACGGCTTCTGGACCGCCGAGACTGTCGAGAAAAGTCTTTCGGTCGATTTCCATATGCCCTCCTAAGCCGGGATTTCCGAAATTTCTTCTGTGAATAAAAAGGTAGACCCGCCGCTCTCTGGTGTCAACTTCGGTCCGGTCCAAAGGTTATTGGGTGGAAAATGAAACTCGTTAGGCAACCCGCCAGATTTTCCCGGTCAAGCCAGGTCTTCGGGACGGACCGGCAGGCGGCGAATGCGCTTGCCGGTGGCCGCGAAAATCGCATTGCACAGCGCGGCGGCAATCGGCGGCAGCGCAAATTCGCCAGCGCCGGTGGGCGACTCTTCGCTGGTAACGATGTGCACCTCGACGTCGGGTATTTCATTGATGCGCAACATCTGGTAGTCGTTGAAATTATTCTGCTGGACGCGCCCCCGGTCGATCGTGATTGCGCCATGCAGCGCCGCCGTCAAACCATAAACGATCGAGCTGCGGGCCTGCGCGTCGATGCTGGAAGGATTCACGACGCGGCCGCAATCCAGCGCACAGACAACGCGATGCACTTTCACGGCGCGTTCTTTCCGGTCCACCGAAATTTCGATCACCTGGGCCACGTAGCCGGCATAGGAACTGACCACCGCGATGCCGCGAAACCTGTCCGCGGGCAATGGCGTGTCCCATCCCGCCTTTTCCGCGGCGCGCTCCAATACTGCGAGGTGCCGCGGCGACTTCGATAGCAAGCGCCGCCTCAGCTCGTAAGGATCTTTCTTGCCCGCCGCGGCTATCTCATCGATGAAGCTCTCGAGGAAAAAACCGTTTTGGGAGTTTCCGACCGACCTCCAGAAACCAATGGGGATTCCGGCATCCGTCATTTGATAATCCACCAGAATATTTGGAATCGCGTAAGGAACGCTGTCGCACCCTTCCACGCTTCTGGAATCGAGATTGTTCTTCACTGGGCCGAACCGGGACAGCAGGGATGGGCAGGCAATTCGATTCATCCAGACCAGCGGCCACCCGTCCGCATCCAGCCCGGCAGTGAAGCGCGCAACCGAAGCGGTGCGATAATAATCGTGCTGCATGTCGTCTTCGCGCGACCACGTCACCTTGACCGGCGCGCCCATCGCTTTCGAAACCTCCACTGCTTCGGCGATGAAATCGCTTTCGAATCGCCGTCCGAAACCTCCGCCGAGAAAAGTCGTGTGGACGAATACGGATTTGGGGTCCAGCCCCGTGATCCTGGCAGCGGTGGCTTGGGTATTGGTTTGATTCTGCGTGGGCGCCCAAACATCGCAGCGATCCGCGCGGACATGCGCGGTGCAATTCTGGGGTTCCATGGTGGCGTGCGCCAGGAAAGGCACCTCGTACACCGCCTCGATTTTCTTTGCCGCGCCTTCCAGTCCCGCGGCTGCATCGCCTTCTTTGCGGGCAACCACGCCGGGTTGCAAGGCCCCGTCGGCGAGCAGCTTGCTGATGCTGGCGCTGCTGATACTGGCGCCGGGTCCTTCGTCCCACTTCACATCGAGCGCTTTACGGCCTTGCATTGCCGTCCATGTGTTGTCGGCAACCACGGCGACGCCATTCGAAATCTGGATCACATCTTTCACTCCGGGAACCGCCTTGGCCCTGGTGGCATCGAAGCTTGCAACTTTCCCGCCAAACACCGGGCATCGCTCGACAACCGCGTAAAGGATGCCCGGCAGCCGCGTGTCGATCCCGTACTGGGCGCTGCCGTTTACCTTTTCTGGCGTATCGAGGCGCTTGGTCGGCTTGCCAATGGTATGGAACTGCTTGGGGTCCTTGAGTGGCACGTTTTGAGGAACCGGAAGCTTTGCTGCCGCTTCGGCCAGGCTGCCGTAGGTCAGGCGGCGCTTGGTCGGGCCATGCAAGATCGTGCTGGATTCCGCGCTGCACTCCGATGCATCCACACTCCATTTTTGCGCGGCCGCTTCCAGTAACATCATGCGCGCCGCCGCGCTGGCATTTCGCAGCGGGCCCCAGGACGCGGGAGTACCCGAGCTGCCTCCGGTGCCCTGCACGCCGAATCGTGGATTGAAATACACTTTATCGGCGGGAGCGAATTCAGTGCGGACCTTCTTCCAATCACACTCGAGTTCTTCGGCGGCAATCATCGCCAGCCCGGTCAAGATGCTCTGGCCCATCTCCGACTTATCGATGAAGATCGTCACTAAATCGTCGGTGCCCACGTGGATCCACGCGTTAAGCGCCACCGGCGCGACAGGCGCCGCGGCCCGCGCCTCCGGGCGCCCGGGCAGATAAAAACCAATCAACAATCCAGTTGCCCCCACCGCGCCGGTCTTCAGGAAATTACGGCGGTCCAAAACTGGTGTGCTGAGGCTCATGCCGCACCTCCAGTAAGCGCGGCTTCGGAAACTTGCGCGAGTTCAGCGGTGTCTCCCGAACCGCTCTTCGCGCCATTTGCCGAGGCCCTATGCAATTGCGCGGCGCGATGAATCGCCTGGCGAATCCGTTGGTAGGTGCCGCAGCGGCAGATGTTCCCTTCCATTGCGTCATCGATCTCGGCATCGTTGGGCTTCGCATTCTTGGCCAGAAGCGCTGAAGCCGACATGATCTGTCCCGACTGGCAATAGCCGCATTGCGGCACGTCAATCTCGATCCAGGCCTGCTGCACCGGATGGCTGCGATCCGGGGAAAGCCCTTCGATCGTGGTAATTTTCTTTCCTGAAACGGCGGAAATCGGCGTGACGCAGGAGCGAGCAGCTTCCCCGTTAATGTGCACGGTGCATGCGCCACAAGGGCCATGCCGCAACCGAACTTCGTGCCCGTCATTCCCAGAGTGTCGCGCAGAACCCACAGCAGCGGCATATTTGGATTGACGTCCACC
>JBGOVX010000058.1:0-17378 GCA_041478355.1 Terriglobia bacterium
CGGGCTACCGGCTCGGTGCAGAAGTTTGATGGCTACCTTGCCGTGTATCAGGTGGCCGCCGAGGACGACGAGGATGCCGAGGCGGATGGGAACAAGGCATTGCTGCCGGCCGTCGCCGAGGGCGAAACCCTTCGTCTTGAGAGCGTGCGCCCCGAACAGCATTTCACCGAGCCGCCGCCACGCTATACCGAAGCCACGCTGGTGAAGGAGTTGGAAGAAAAAGGCATCGGGCGCCCGTCAACCTACGCTTCGATCATCTCCACCATTGTCGACCGCGAGTACGTTACCAAAGACCAGGGGCGGTTTGCTCCTACCATGCTCGGCGACAAAGTGAGTGTGTTGCTGGTCAAAAGTTTTGAAGATATTTTCGACGTCGGCTTCACCGCCCGCATGGAAGAAGAACTCGACGAAATCGAAGAAGGCAAGCTGCCGTGGAAAAAGTCCGTGAAGGAATTTTATGGACGGTTCGCGCAGGACCTCGAGCAGGCCAAAGGCGAGATGGAATCCTACAAGGCCGGCATTCCCACGGGGCAAAAGTGCGAGAAGTGCGGAGAGGGCGATTTACTCGAACGCATCAGCCGCCACGGGTTTTTCCTGGGTTGCTCGCGCTATCCGGATTGTGATTTCATTCGCGATCTTTCTCCAGAATTGCCCGCCGAGGGCGCCGATGGAGAACCTAAGATTGAATCCTGCGATAACTGCGGCCGCGAGATGATCATCAAGCGCGGCAGGTGGGGAACATTTTTGGCCTGCACGGGGTATCCCGATTGCAAAACCACGCGCCGCCTGAAAGCCGGCACGCGCCGCGCCCTCCAACCCGATGAACTTCTCGATGAAAAGTGTCCGGAATGCGATTCGCAACTGGTAAAGAAACACGGCCAGTACGGCGAATTTACGGGCTGCACCGCCTACCCCAAGTGCAAATTCATCCGTTCGAAGACATTAGGCATCAAGTGTCCGAAATGCCCGACAGGTGAACTGGTGGAGCGTATGGCCAAGAAAGGTCGCCGACGGGTGTTTTACGCATGCAACAAATATCCTGCGTGTGATTTTACCACGCCGCACCTGCCCATCGCCGAGCCCTGCCCAAAATGTGGCGCAACCTTTATCGTTGAAAAGCGCGGGAAAATGGGAGCAGTACGAACGTGCCTGCAGCAAGGTTGTGATTGGGAAGCCGGCGTTCCGGGAGTCCCCGACGAGGCGGCAACGCCAGAGCCAGTGGGCTCTGTCAAGGCATGATCGGGGAGATGCCTTTTATTTTTTCGCCTCTCGCGGCCTAATATATGTAAATTGTCAGTCTATAGCGCGCTCCGGTTGCACCTTGCGCAAACTCGACCCACGGGTTGCAACGGTCATTTTCGGAATCTAGCACACTGGTGGGGAACATGAGGCATGCAACAGATCAATTTCTCAAATATTTGCGTTCTGTGCGCAATGCTTCGCCGCATACGCTTCGCAGCTATCGGAGTGACCTCGGCCAGTTCCTGACGTTTCTGACGCCTCCCGGCATCGAAACGCCCCAGCTCCAGGACATCACACATCTCCTGATTCGCGAATTTGTGGCCAACCTGCACGATCACAACCTGGAAAAATCCTCCATTGCCCGCAAACTGGCGGCGATTCGCTCCTTCTTCAAATTTGCCGTGCGGGAAGGATTAGTCCTGCGGAACCCTGCGCGCATGGTGGCGACTCCCAAGTTACCCAAGAGAATTCCGTCGGTTCTGAGCGCCGAAGATTTGAACGCATTTCTGGACGGCGTGGTGGCCGCTCCGGCCAGGCCAGGCCGCAAGCGTCCGGGGACTGCGGGAGAGAATTTATTGTTGGTTAAGCGCGACCGCGCGATTCTAGAACTGCTCTACGCTTCCGGGCTGCGCGTCAGCGAGCTGACCGGGTTGAATCTTGCCGACATGGACCGGAAAGACCGGATGCTGCGCGTGCGCGGCAAAGGCAACAAGGAGCGCATCATTCCCTACGGCGGTAAGGCCGAACAAGCACTGGCAGCCTATGAGCCGGTACGCGACGGCCTGTTGCACAAGGCCAGACACCGGGGCGATCCCGAAGCGGTGTTTCTCAATCATCTGGGCACGCGGCTTACCTCGCGGACCGTTGCGCGCATCGTGAAAAAATATGTGCGTCTGTTCAACGTAAACTGGGACCTGCACCCTCATTCGCTGCGCCATGCGTTTGCCACGCACCTGCTGGCGGACGGCGCTGACCTTCGAGCGATTCAAGAATTGCTCGGCCACTCCTCCCTTTCGACCACGCAACGGTACACGCACGCCTCGATTCGTCAGCTCCTGGAAGTTTTCGACAAGGCCCACCCGCGCGCTTGACTCGGTGGCATCAGCGGGCGACCTAGTAGCGGATGAATTCACCATGCACGGATCAGGCGCCGGCAATTTCGCGCAACCGTCCGTTGCTCACATCGTAAACAAATCCGCGCACGGCAACCTCACTTGGGAATCCAGGGATGTGTGCGCAGCTTTTGCAATTGGTGTTGAACATTCTCTTCTATGTTTTGAAATGTGTAAAAATGCGGGCGAGACAGCCACAGTCCCTGCGCGGTTCTGGATACGACTGGTCAAATCCTGTTCGCTCGTGTGCATCAGACCGCAATCGGTATGATTGATGACCATGAATTCCTCGGTGCCCAGCAAATGCAAGAGGAGTGTCTGTCCTACTCACACCCTGATCGCGCAAACCGACCGTCTGCTATTTGAGAAGGCCGTTTGTCCCTCCTGACGGGACATAAGCTATCCTAGTCGAACTTCATGAAACGCATGGTTTATTCATCATGGAGTGCAATTTCCATTGCGGTCTCAACCTGTTCCCCAAAAACCCATTCATAGAGCACAGGCAGTAAAAAGAGCGTTAGAACGGTTGAAGTGAACAGCCCCCCGATGACAACCACGGCAAGCGGCCGTTGGACTTCAGCCCCCGTTGATGTGGCCACTGCCATCGGGATGAAACCAAAACTGCCCACGCAGGCCGTCATCAATACGGGGCGGAGCCTACGTCTGGCACCAGCAAGAACCGCAGAGCGCGGAGGTATTCCTTCTAGGCGCAATTGATTGATCGAGCTAACGAGAACGACTCCATTTAGCATGGCGACTCCGAACAGCGCAATGAAACCGACCGAGGCCGACAGGTTCAGATTCATACGGCAAATCCAGAGCGCCGCAATGCCTCCGACCAACGCAAAAGGGATATTCGCTATGATCAAGAGCACTTGCATCAAAGACGTAAAGCTGAGGTAAAGGAGAACGAAGATCACGGCAATGGCGACCGGAACAATGAGCATGAGACGGCGAGTGGCTCGCTGTTGATTTTCAAACTGCCCGCCATATTTAAAGAAATAGCCGGGTGGCAAGCTGACGTCGTGTTCGAGCTTGGAGCGGACATCGGCGACGAAACTGCCGAGGTCGCGGCCACGGACGTTCGACATGACGACGATTCGCCGTTGCCCTTCCTCTTTTCCGATTTTTTCAGGTCCCCTCGTTACTTCGACTTTGGCCACCTGGTCGAGCGTGACTTGTTCGCCTCCGGGCGCGCGCAATAGAATACTTCGCATGGCGTCGGGGTCTGTCCGGTAGCGCTCCGGCAAACGGATGGCTACCGTGTAACGCTTTGTGCCATCGATAACTTCGGAGACGATATCCCCTGAAGCGCCGGACGCAACGGCTTCTTTCACGTCAGAGACGTTCAGTCCGTAACGAGCAAGCGCCGCGCGGTCCGCACGAACCGACAGCTCAGCAACCCCGGAAGTAACCTCCATTTGCGCGTTCGCAGCTCCCCGGACCGTCGACATCGAGCGCAACACCTGCCGCCCTAGCGCGTCAAGAGTGCCAAAGTCATCGCCGAAAATCTTGATCGCGAGATCAGCCTTGACTCCCGAGATGGTGTCATCGATACGCATGGCCATGGGCTGGGTAAAGTTATAGGAGATGCCAGGGACTGCAGCCAATTCCTTGTCCAGCGCGACGATCAGATCTTCTTTCGTGTGGAATCGCTTCCACGTATTCATTGGGCGCAGCAGGATGTAGGTATCCCCTTCGTTGATGCCCATGGGCTCGGTACCAAAATCCGGGCGACCGATCTTGATCACGATGTCAGCGATTTCCGGGAAGGCGCGTAGTCGCTGCTCGATCCTTTTGCTGATCGCTATCGAATCGGTCAGCGAAACACCCGGCAGCTTGCGTGTTTCGATCAGAATCGATCCCTCGTCGAGCTTCGGCATGAACTCTGTGCCGATGAAGAACAGAGAGCCGACCGCAATAACCATGACCATGACGGCTGAGCCGACCGTCAGGGAGCGATTGTCGATCGCCCACGCCAGCAGGCGCGAGTAGCCGTTGGTCATCCTCTCTATCCAGTGTTGCTCCCCTCCTCGGGCCGGCTTGGGCAACACACCTTTGCGGAAGCCGAAAGAGGCCAGCATGGGAATCATCGTCAACGACAGAAGGAGTGAGCCAAACATGGCCGCAGATACGGTGACTGCCATGGGACGGAACATGCGCCCCTCAAGGCCCTCCAGGAACAGGATCGGCATATACACCGCGATGATAATGGCTACTGCGAAGGTCACCGGCCGTGCTACTTCCTGACAAGCCCGCCGCACCGATTCCAGAGTGGGCTCCTGCCCATGATTTTCCTCCAGCCGGCGGACGGAGTTCTCCATCATTACAACCGCGCCGTCGACGATCATGCCGAAGTGGATGGCTCCCAGACTCATTAGGTTGGCGCTGATGCCAAACAGCCGCATGCCGAGGAAACTGATCACCATCGAAAACGGGATTATTGAGGCGGTAATAATCGCGGCTTTTATGTTGCCGAGGAATAGCAGAAGAACGAAGGTGACGATAACGAAACCCTCGAAAAGGTTCTTTTCGACGGTGTGGATTGTTCCATCGATAACGACCGATTGATCGTAAAACGGAACGATCTTAACGCCTTGCGGAAGGCGAAAAGTGGCGATTTTCTCCTCGACGCTCTGAATTAGACGTTTGCCGTTCTCGCCCTTGAGCATGATCACCATGCCCGATATGGTCTCGCCATTTCGTAAGACTGCCCCCAGAGAAGGTGCCGGTCCGATCTTAATTTCGGCTACGTCCCGTAGCAGCACCGCCGTACCGTTTTTGGCAGTCAACACAATATTTCCGAAATCCTCCGTGTTAATCGCCCGCCCGGTACCGCGAATCGTGTACTGCTCGGAGGCATGCTCGATGTACCCGCCGCCAAAATTGGTGTTATTCTCCTCGATGCGTGTGGCCACGTCGTGCAGGGTAAGACCGTACTGCTCGAGCAGCGCGGGATCGACGATGACCTGGAATTGCTTTGTCAGGCCGCCCCAGGTGTTGACTTCACTCACGCCTGGAATCGTGCGTAGTTGGGGCTTGATGATCCATTCATGCAGGTCCTTGAGTTCCAACGGACTCATGGAGCCCGAAAGCGTGTATTGGTACAACTCGCCAAAAACCGTCGATGGTGGCCCCAGTACTGGCTGAACCCCCTGTGGCAGTAGCGGGGAGATCTCTTGCAGGCGCTCATTGACCAGCTGTCGCGCCAAGTACATGGGTACCGCATCATCGAAAACAATCGTCACCCAGGACACTTCGAGCTTCGATAGGGACCGCACTTCCAGTTTGTTCGGCAGTCCGAGCATGGCCCGTTCAATCGGGTAGGTAACGAGCTGCTCGACTTCGGTGGGCGGTAAAGATGGCGCGTCGGTGATAATCACGACCTGATTGTTGGTGAGATCGGGGAACGCCTCGACAGGAATGGTGTAAAGCGCGTAGCCGCCGGCAGCCAACAGACCAAGGATGCCCATCAGCACGAGCCAGCGGTAGGCGAGCGTGAAGTCGATGATGCGATAGAGCATCTGTACTCCTACTGGCTTTCCATGGAAGATTTTAAAAGCTGCGATTTCAAAACAAAGCTTCCCTGGACTACGATGTGCTCTCCGGGCTTCAGCCCTTCCAAAACCGGGATCCTGCCGCCTGTCGTTTCTCCGACGCGGACGTGACGAATTTCGAAGTGATCAGGAGCCGTCTGCACAAATACAACGCTCTGGTCATTGATCTGCTGGACAGCATCCGAGGGCACAAGCAACATCGGCTTGCCTTTACCAACCGGAATTTCCGCATTCGCCAGCATTTCCGGCTTGAGCCGGTTCCCGGGATTGTTCAGCACAATTCGAACCTTCATCACCCGCGTTGTGGGGTCGAATTCCTGGCCAAGATTCATGATTTTTCCGGGAAAGTTGTGTCCGAGTGCGCCCGGCAGCGTCACGGTCGCAGGTTGACCCATGTGCAAGCCCGCGAGATTTTCCTGGCGGACGGATGCCAGCATCCAGACTTGCGAGAGTTCGCCAATAAGAAACGTATCTGTCGAAGGCTGGACCGTAACACCAGGGGTGACCTTCTTTTCCAGAATGTAACCACTTTCGGGAGCCACAATCGGAATTAGGTCCGCGTTTTCGTCATGCCCTCCAGGGGGGAGATCGGCAGGTACGCCGAGATTTTTTTCGAGGTGGATACGATTGCGTTCAGCGGCAATCTGGCCATCATGTAGCGCAGTCTGTGCGTTCATTAATTCCTGCTCCGCCTGTTCCTTCTGTTGGATCGACCCGGCTTTGAGCGTCAATAGAGTCCCCATGCGATCATAGTTCCTGCGAGACAGCGCCGAGGCAGCCTGAAGACGATCCAGGTCGGCCAGCGACGTCTGGTATTGCGCGCGGGCTTCATGTAACTCCCGACTATGCATTCGGGCAAGCACCTGCCCTTTCTGCACATAATCACCCAGGCCGGCATAAACGACCTCCACGCGACCCTCTGAGAGGACGCCGACGCGCCACGTGCGATTGTCGGCCAGCACAATGCGCCCTGCAACTCGCAGCACGTCCGGCTCTTCGCTAAGCGCCGCTACCTGCACCTGAATGACCCCCGCAGCCTGCTCGCTAGGCGGGAGGATGATTTCATCCTTGTTCGATTGAGCGCCATGTTCCGGCGCAGGGGCGCCCGACGTGCCGCTGTTGCAGCCGGTCGTAAGAAAGGAGGAACTAATGAGCAGGATAATGACTCCACTTTTCATCATGGGACGGTTCCTTCCGCGGCTTGCAGATTGGTAATGCTCTGCTGGTATTCCGTCATCCCCTGCACGTAGGCAAGTTCCGCATCCAGTCGCGCGCGCTCCGCATCCAGCAAACGGAGCAGCTCCGTGCCCCCTTGTGCGTATACAGCTTGCGCGATTTCGGAAATAGTCTTAGCGTGTTCGCGAAGTGGCTGCAGGGTGTCAACCACTTCATTGCGCCTCAATTGATATTCCTGGAGCGTGCCAAAATAATCCGCGCGCACATCTGCCTCCGTAGCCGCGAGCAATAGCTCCTGCCTTCGAACTTCCGCTGTTGCGGCTGCACGGTTTCCCTGATTTCTGTCGGTGATCGGAAGCGTAATTTGCAAGCCGGCAGTGGCTGTGTTCACTCCGGTGGTCGAATCGGGCAACTGCGTTCTCTTGTAGCCATATAAGATGTTCAGATCGGGTCGGGCGGAAACGTCCTGAAATCGCGCTATTGCTCGCGCTTCCTCGACAGCCGCATGGGCGGCTTTCATTTCAATTCGTTGAGCGAGCACTTGCCGAATATCGATGGGCTCGATGACAAAATTATTCGCGTCCAGCGGCTCCGTGAGCAACACCTCTGGAAAATCTGTTTGGCCCATCTCCTTGTGCAATTGCACTCTGGCTCGCGTGGCGTCGATGACTGCTAAATTGGCGGCAATCTTCAGGCGTTCGCCTTCCAGCTGGACTCGCAGGAGGTCCTGCTCTGAGATGACTCCAACGCTGAGCTGCGCAGATTGGTAGTCAATGATCTTCTGGAAATTCTCGACGGTGGCCTTCAATAGATCTCGTTTCTCTTGTGCTCCCCGCGCTCCCCAATAGGATAGCCTGACGCTTTGCACGATTTGTCGTTTAGCGAACTCATAACCTGCTTGTGTTCGACTGACGCCTTCCTCGGCTACTGCGATCCGCTGCTTCCGTTTTCCCAGCACGTCAAGCGGTTGCGTGAGAGATGCATATGAGTCCACATCACCGGAATAAGTTTGGCCAGGTCGAAGGTTCTGATTTTCCAATTGGAGCACGGGGTTCATGATAAGTCGGGCCTGCTTCTCGAGTCCCTGCGCGACGGAAATCCGCTCTGCCTCGGCTTTCAATGACGCACGAGTTGCGAGCGCTTTGTTAACTGCTTCCTGCAAGCTCAGCCTCGATTGCGCACGACACGACGTTGACACACCGAGCAAAAGAAATAGTAGCCACGTTAAAATATAAAATCCGTGTCCGGAAACTTTGACCGGCGTTCTCACAACTCCCCTCTCCCTTGTTGCACAAAGTTAGAAGCAGTGGTGTCATTTGAGGTTTCAGGAGAATATGGGAAAGCGATAAGAAAAATGAAGAAACACAAAGTGAAAAACCATATTTGCTGCCAGTCAATGCCTGTGAATTTCAAATGAAAATCACCGCCAAGTTAAACTCCTACATGCCTCAATGTGGTCTATTTACCACCCTTTACCTTTTAAGTTATTCTTTGTCCCCGGCTAAAACTGTGACCGCTGTCACAAAGTCGCGTGATGGCTGCCACAAGTCAGCCATGTCATCTTCTCCTGAAAAATTGGTCTCTAGTGCAATATCCATGAAACATAAGAGCCTACAGCCAAGCTGCGGGCGGCGGGTTCTAGAATTCGGAACTTGAGTTGATTTCTTGGTGGCTGACCTGTCCGCGCATCAGGACCAGGCGCCACCGGACATCCGAAGGTTGGTATGGAAACTTCCAAGTGGAACTGCAGGCTAACTACTACAGATCCATTGAGAAAACTCAATCACCGCTGCTACACGGACGTGTCCCCAGTTATGGAACAGTTTCTAGTGCGTTGCGCGAGCGAGCCTGACCGCTGTAGCCGATCCCATCGAATCGTAATATCTATTGAACCTTTGCGGCTCGAATGCATTGTATTTTTTTAGGTTGTTCGCCCAGCGAAAACCAATGGGCTGGTACCAGACTTCGGCTTCCACCACAAGCGGCCCCTGGGCATTGGCAATATCGACAGAGTACTTTACCCTGTCGCTGCCACCCACAAAATTGGGATCCTCAACGGCGTCTCCGTGCGGAACGATTTGCTGATCGGCCGTCTGCTTGTCGAATCCACGGGGGAGCAGGCGATTGTCCTTGAGGTACCGCACGGCCGTTAGTAGCCCCGTGGTTGGGACACCTGCCTGATCGGACATGATGGCTTCGTAGATTTGCACCTGGTCACTGCTGCGAATTTCGGTGTAATGAGGCTCGAAACGTGTGCCATCCGCATCGTTGTCGTTCCCTTCAATGGACCCATCAGGATTCAAAGCTCCCGATTCGAAGACAACTTTTTGGTTCGCATCGCGCACGATAAAGTGCAGCCACACTCTGCGAGAGGGATATGCGGTGGGAAGCTTGTGGCCCCCGAGATTTTCTACGACTACTTCAGCCTCAAGCCTGCCGGCCTGTGTGGAGACGTTCTCGATACGTACGTGAGCCGCTTCGGACTCGAGATATTGCACGGTGCGTTGGGCAGCGGCCGTTAACTCCTCTGACTGGGCCGCAACATGCAACTCATCGCGATAGCGATTGAGCATTCGCTGCATGATGAAATTCGCACCGATAAAGACGTGACGCGATAACCCCTGGCGAGGCTCGCCCAATACCTTCGTGATTGCAACCTTTTCCTGGACCGCCGGCATATGGCAACTCTGGCAGCTCTGTTTTTCGCGATAGTCGCTGTGCAGCCATTCCTGAAATGGCACTTGCTCGGGAAGACTGCCGATCGGCTTTCCTCCAGGTCCCAAGGCTGTGGTCAACAACGTGTGACATGTGGCGCACAATTCGGACTGGCGAATGTGTTCGCTCTGCGTCGGGCTATAGCCTTCCGTGGAGGTTCGCATGATCCGCGTGTGTCCCGCATCGATCTGAAACGGGCCGTACTCTGGCCGGTCGTCTGCCGCGTCCGGAGCGTCCACCACGAACCTGCCATTGAAGCTGTCAGGCGTTCCCAGCCGTTGTTTACCGATCTGATGGCACACGGAACAAGACACGCCGTCTTCCGCTTGCTTGCCCTCTTTGTCATCCATGGGGAATGGAAGGTGGGCAAATACCCGGCCCTTCTTGCCTTGAACATTCGCTCCGTACCGGGCCATGGGCATGTGGCAGACCGAACATTCGTCTTCTATGTCCGCCTGGGCCTCTGGATGATCAATCGATTCGCGGCGCACGCCTGCTTGCCAATAGGGATCGCGAGCGGAGTTCGCCATCATGCTCGTCCGCCAATCGAAACCGATGGAAACATCTTCGCCCGAGGACGTCAGCAGACCGTTGTGACATGCGACGCAGCGGTCGGAGGTCTGAAATTCGGGATGCAAGGCTTTCTTGCTGCTCCCGCTTTGCCCGAACAGAGTCGAGGCAAGTAAGAGTAGAATCCCTAAGGACGCGGCAGAAGCGCATGCCAGAAATTTCCACAATCGATGAAGTCCCATTATCCATGCTCTAGTTTGGTGGGTCATTTCCAACCGTCCTGAATCTTGCCGTCGAACCAATCCCAAAGAAGATAAAATACGACCTGTTTGGACCGCCCGGCGGTATTGGTGGCCGGTATGCGCACTCCCACGGCCGCACGCACGTGTTGCCGCTTACTCAAAGTTACTTGAAACTCCGGCAGAACATCAAAGTTCGTTTTGGCGCCTGTTTCGAAGCTCCGGTCCCACAGGAATTCGGTCATGGGTGACCACAGTCGGCCCAGCCCTTCGCTTTGGCGGAAACTCTTTCCGAGGGCAGCACGCCCAAAGACTGAACGGGCGGTATTCACTGTGCTTTTCGGCAGGTCGGTTCCGGCCTGCAACTGCAAGAAAGAGTTCGCCGGAAGAAGTTGACCATAGGAGGCGAAAGTTTCGAAAACTGTGACGCCCGTTCCGAAACCTCTTGAGCGGTTTCCGGACGGAAAATTGACTCCCTGTTGTACGCTCAGGATCGACCCGGTGTTGAGGCTGGAAAACAGAACGCGCTTCACCCCTATCCCAACATCCCCCAGGCCGCCGAACCAAGTGTTGTTCTGCTTGTCAAAGCTGAACGGAGCGGATATTTCGAGCTGGGTTTTCTTGCCGAACCGGTGCTCGTACACGAACTCGTTTTCAACGGCCGCAGTGCCTTGCGCGTTGATCGCTGACGTGATCACTACTTCGTCTTCCGGGTAAGCCTTCTCAGTCGCGATCGCGCGCGGAACATTCAATTCCCCGCGAGGCCAAGTATTGTCGCGGCAGAGTGAGCGCAGGTAACCGACAACGAGATTGATCTGCTCGGGTGTCAGCACTCCGCCAAATGAGGGCATGATTCGGGAAAATCCCCGTCCACGGCCGCCATCCCGGATGGTCGCCTTCCAATCAACGTCATATTCAGGAGTCGTTTGGTCACACGCGGTGAAATCGGGAAACGTGCTCGGTTTTTCAAATCCAGCCGTCGTTTCGGGCATGCCCTTGCCGTCCGGCCCGTGGCACCCCACGCACCCCGCCAGGAAAATCTCTCTGCCTGTGCTTAAGCTCAGTTTACCCGTGTTGCTGTCTTGCCCAAAAACCGAACTTGTGAAAGCACAAAGAAACACCAGACCCAGACCGCCCACATATAAAAGTTTGTGATGCCGCCATAGCCTTAAGCAGTAATCCAATTGGACAAACTGCCAAACACCGGAAGAGTTCCTCATTCCAAACACAAGACTCCTTCCTGAATTTCCGATTGCGATCTCAAAGGTCGTCGATCATACATTTCTCCTGCCCTCAAGACAACCAATTAACCACTAGAGCAGGCCCCTGCGAGATCAGCGGGGTTCCGATGGCTCGTTGTTGCCCGTCTGACGAGCCCCACTTGGTGCCGCGTAACGCCAGTGTTTTACCGGTAGCGTGCATCGCCCAAAGAACCGCACGAAAGCAGCGTGCTCTGGCACGCAAGATCGAAGCAATTGCGTTGATTTCCTCCACGTCATGAAGCGCGGCGAAATTCCGTTTGCGACACATTCGTTTCGGTTATTGTACAATACGCGGGGCGGAAATCGCCCGGATGTCTGAGTGCGAAAAGGCTTTGGAGCAGAGTGTTCTGCGGCTGGGATATTTTATGTCTAAAACAGGAGCTTATGCGTCGATTCTTCAGAGTGATCAGTGTGGCAGCAGTGATGACTTATCTTATGCTTGCTCCGTCCGCAAAAGCGCAGGACAACTATGAGATCCAAGTATATGGCTCTGATACGGTCGCTCCGCACCATACAATGGTGGAGTTGCATTCCAACTTCACCATAAACGGGTCTAAGACGTTTGACAATGGAACATACCCCACTGAGCACGCTTGGCACGAAACTCTCGAAATCACCCGGGGCATCACGCCGTGGTTTGAAATGGGCCTTTACACTTTCACGTCGGCGCGCAGCGGCCAAGGCTGGCAATGGGTGGGAGAGCACATTCGCCCTCGCTTCCGGATTCCCGAACAGTGGCATTGGCCGGTAGGCGTAAGCCTCTCAAACGAAATCGGCTATCAGCGCCGCCAATTCTCAGCAGACACCTGGACCTGGGAGATCCGCCCGATTATCGACAAGCAGATCGGACGCTGGTACTTGGATTTCAACCCCAGTTTCGACCGCTCGTTCCACGGCCCGAACGTGAACCAGGGCTTAGTTTTTTCGCCGAATTTCAAGCTGGGCTATGACATCACGAAAAAGGTGAATGCGGGATTCGAATATTACGGGGCATTGGGTCCTTTGGTCCTCTTCGATCCGGTGAGCGACCAGCAGCATCAACTCTTTCCCTGTATCGATCTGAACCTGGCCCCGCAGTGGGAAATCAACTTCGGCCTTGGCGTGGGAATGACCCGGAACACGGACCACCTCATCGCCAAAATGATCCTCGGCTATCGGTTCAATTTCTAAAGAGCCGTCCGTGTCTGCTTTTTGGGAAAAGTTTTGGCCCCGGAAGTTCCAAAAGATTGCAATATTTCATGAGGCAGAAACCCTATGGCAACCCACCGTCTGGTCGAATATGTGGACGCGAGCCCGGAAGTCCGTGCCGTGTACGATGATATTATGGCCACGCGCAAGACGGATTGGATCAACAATTTCTGGAAAGCGCTGGCGAACGATCCCGCGATGCTGCGGCGAACGTGGGAATCCATCAAGCAAATCATGGCGCCCGGCGCGCTCGATTCGCTCACCAAGGAGCTGCTGTACATCGCCGTCAGCGTCACCAACCAGTGTCCCTACTGTATTGCGTCGCATACCGCTTCCGCTCGCAACAAAGGCATGACCGATACAATGTTTCATGAATTGATGGCGGTGGTTGGCATGGCCAATGAAACCAATCGCCTCTCCGCCGGATACCAGGTTGAAATCGACGAGCAATTCAAGACGTGAATTCGAAACCTGGTTGATTCGTCTGGCCAAGTCAATCGCCAGCCTCAATGCCGCAATCAACGTATTCGCGTTGACGATCCCCGGAATCACCCATATAATCGTGGTTTGCAATCAGCATCTGGAGGGGCGATGTACGCCGTCATTCGTAGTGGAGGCAAGCAGTACCGCGTGATGCCGGGAGACACAGTCAAGGTGGAAACCTTGCCTGGCAAGGTCGGCGGGAAGATCACATTTGGAGACGTGCTTGCCGTTGGCACGGACGAGAAGAAGCTTCTGACTGGGCCCCAAGCCGCCAAGGCCAAAGTGGTGGGAAAGATCGTCGAGCAGGGCCGCCATCCGAAAATTGTGGTCCTCAAATTTAAGACCACGAACCAGTACAAGATCTGCCGCGGTCACCGGCAAAACTATACAGCCGTCGAAGTCAGCGGCATCGAGCTCTAACGAGCTTCAGAGGGAATTCTTATGGCACATAAAAAAGGCGGCGGCTCTTCGGTAAACGGCCGCAACTCTGCCGGGCAAAGGCTGGGCGTCAAGCGATTTGGCGGCCAACTGGTTCACGCCGGAACGATTTTGATTCGCCAGCGTGGCACGCGTCACAAGCCCGGTCTGAACGTGGCTCGCGGTAAGGACGACACTTTATTCGCGCTCATTAATGGCGTCGTGCTCTTCCAGGACAAGGGTCAGGACGGCCGCTTCATTAGCGTTGTGCCGCCAGACCAAGCGCCATCGGCAAAGCCCGCGCCCGCCGCTGCCCCAGCCGATTAACCGGTTTTCGATTTCGGAAGGCGTCCCGGCCTGGCCGGGACGCCTTTTTGTTTTTACCCTGAATCCCGCGAGGCGGGGTGAAGGGTTTGCCCTGAACGCCGGCCGTGCAAATCGGCCCGGCAGTGTCGTATTCTTATTTGCGGAGATGGAATTGACTTGTTTGTAGACGAAGCTAAAATCTATGTAAAGGCTGGCGACGGCGGGAACGGCTGCGTCGCGTTTCGCCGCGAAAAATTTGTGCCTCGGGGTGGACCCTCAGGAGGCGACGGCGGACATGGCGGCAGCATTTTTCTGGAAGCGAATCCGCACGACAACACCTTGCTGCGCTACCGCTTCAATCGCGAATTCAAGGCCGACCGTGGACGCCACGGCGAAGGCTCGAATTGCAGCGGACATGCCGGCCAGGAGATGACTCTGCTGGTGCCCGTTGGAACCGTGGTCACCGACCAGGACACTGGCGAACAGTTGGCGGATTTGACCAAGCCGGGGCAGCGCGTGTTGCTCGCACAGGGAGGTCGCGGGGGGCGTGGCAATCAGCACTTCGCAAAACCCTGGCATCAGGCGCCGCGAGAATCCGAAGAAGGGCAGCCCGGTCAGGAACGCCACCTGCGCTTCGAGCTAAAATTGCTGGCCGACGTCGGTTTGGTCGGCTTCCCAAACGTGGGCAAATCTACGCTCATATCGCGTATTTCTGCCGCTCATCCCAAGATTGCCGATTATCCGTTTACAACGCTTGAACCGGGTTTGGGCGTAGTTTCCGCCGACGGTTTCCTTGGCAAACCCTCGGAAAGGTCCGGGGGCCGCACATTTGTGGTTGCGGATTTGCCGGGACTGATTGAGGGAGCGCATACCGGTGCGGGCCTGGGCATTCGGTTCCTTCGGCACATCGAACGCACGCGGCTGGTGGCGCACCTGATCGACACCAGCGACGCCTCGGATCGCGATCCGCTGCGCGACTTCGAGATTATTTCCGGGGAGCTTGCCGCGTTCAGCGAAACCCTGGCCGCCAAGCCGGTGATCGTGGTTGCCACGAAGCTTGACTCCACCACTGACCGCACGCGTCTTGAAAAATTGCGCGACTTCTGCGCGGCCCACAGCCTGGAGTTCCATGCCATTTCGGCCGCATCGGGCGACGGCATCCCGCAACTGGTGCGCGCCATGGCCGACGCTCTCGACCGCCTGGCGCCCCCAGAGCCGCCGCAAGATACCGTCGACGACGCGAGCGATCCCGCGGCGCGCGAAAACGAATCGGACTTCGCCGCACCCCGAGCGGATGTTCCTCAGACGGAGGAACGTTAAGCATGGCACCGTCGCGCGCCCACAGCGCCTCTGGCGGTCATGCCGGCGAACGCCGCATTGCGCTGTTTGGCGGAACATTCGATCCCATCCACATTGGCCACCTGGCAGTTGCGCGCGCGGCCGAGCGCCGCTTCCATCTTGACGAGATCTATTTTATTCCTGCCGGCTGCCCGCCGCACAAAGATCGCAGCATGGCGTCGTACGTGGATCGCTACGCGATGGTCGCGCTGGCCTGCGCGGACCATCCCCGGTTTCTCTCCTCTCTTGCCGAGTCGGGAGTCGAGCCGGGTGGCGAATCGCTCGCCGGCCATTCCGGACGCAAATTGTTTTATTCGGTGGATACGGTAAGGCATTTCAAGCAAAAGCTCCGCGGGACGGGCGCGCATCTTTATTTTTTAATGGGTGCGGATTCGTTTCTGCAAATACCCACTTGGAAAGATTACGAGACCCTGCTGGGACTCTGCGATTTCATTGTGGCCAGCCGGCCGGGATTCCATCAGGAAGCTCTGCGGCTGGTGATTCCGCCCGAGTTGTTCGCTCGGCCCGGTTCGGCCCATGCGCCATTGGACCCGCGCGCCATTGCCCTGCGCCGCACATCCATCTTCGTGCTGGATACTGTTTCGAGCCACGTCTCGGCCACCGAAGTCCGTGAGCGCCTGGACCGCAAAGAATCATTTCATGGGCTTGTGCCGCCGCGCGTGGAAGAATACATTACCAAGCAGGCCCTCTACCGAAGATGACTAGAAAAAAGGATCAGCTACGGCCAGAACTTCATGTGGCCATCAAAGCAGCGCAGGACAAGCAAGCGGCGGAAGTAACGCTGCTCGATCTCCAGGGCCTGGGGGCCTTCACCGACCAATTTATAATTTGCAGTGGTTTCAGCGCGCGGCAAGTGAGCGCGATTTGCGACGAAATCGAAGAGCAGCTTGCGCGGATTGGCGTTCGACTGCTTCATCGCGAGGGCACAGCCGGCGCGGAATGGGTGCTGCTGGATTTCGGCAACTTCCTGGTGCACGTCTTCACCGAGCGCGCGCGCCACTTTTACGACATTGAGCGGCTCTGGCGCGCTGCCCGCCGCATTGACTTCAGCGATTCGGGCCCTTCCGGCTCGGTGTCCCGGTCCGGGCTGGGGTCCACGCCGGATGCCGCGGAGGTCGAGCGATGAGCGAATCACGCATGGCATGGATTGCGGAAGATCCTGCGTCGCAAGCCGTTCTGGAACTTGCGCGCAAAGTTGCGGACACCGCTACTACGCTGCTCATTACCGGAGAAAGCGGCACCGGCAAAGACCACTTGGCCCGATTGATTCACGAACTTGGCACGCGCCGCGACGCCCCCTACTTGAAGATTGATTGCGCAAGCCTGCCGCAGGAACTGGTGGAATCGGAACTTTTTGGCCATGAACGTGGCGCATTCACCGGGGCCGTCGAACGCAAGCTCGGACGCCTCGAAATGGCCGGTGCGGGAACCATTGTGCTGGATGAAGTCGCGGCGCTCTCTCCCGCCACCCAGTCGAAGCTCCTGCGTGTGCTGGAGGAGCGGCAGTTCGAGCGCTTGGGAAGCACCGAGACGATCACCATCGAGGCGCGCCTGGTTGCCCTCACCAATTCCGAACTTGCGCGGCTGGTTTCCGAAGGACAATTCCGCGAAGACCTGTTCTTCCGCCTGAGCGTGCTGACGATTGCGGTGCCTGCGTTGCGCGCGCGGCCCGCGGACATCCTGCCGCTTGCCGACGCGCTACTGGAGCGAGCAGGGCGCGTCCATGGCCGCGCCGGTGTTGTATTTTCCGAACCCGTGCGGCACATGCTTGCCGCCTACGGCTGGCCGGGAAATGTTCGCGAGCTGAAAAAC
>JBGOVX010000111.1:0-11835 GCA_041478355.1 Terriglobia bacterium
CTCACCCCCCAGAACTACTTGGAAGTGCGGCACCGCGTATCCCGCTATCTTGCGGCTTACGCCGTAAAAGCCCAGGTCGGCTACGTGGTGCTGGCCGCAACTGTTGAAGCAGCCGCTGATCTTGATGTGCAGGTTTTCGACATGCTCGTCAAATTGGAAACTTTTCTCGCCCAGCCTCTTGCGAAGCTCGGCAGCGAGTCCGCGCGAGGAAGAAATTCCCAATTTGCAGGTATCGGTTCCTGGGCAAGCAGTGATATCGACAAGGGTTTCCGCCGAAGCGTCGCCCAATCCCGCGGTCTGCAGCGCTTGGTGCAGTTCGGGGAGATCGCTCTTGCTAATCCATCGCAACACAATATTTTGTTCGACGGTCGTTCGAATCGTCTCGGTGGTAAAGCGTCGCGCAACATCCGCAAGCGCCCGAAGCTGGTTGGCCGCAATGTCGCCGAGCGGAAGCGCAATCGTGACCACCACGTAACCCGGCTGCTTCTGCGGGCGCGCGTTCGCCTCGATCCAGCGCTGGAAGGTTTCTGAACCCAACATGGGCCATTTGCCGGCAGGTCTTAACGGCAGTTCCTCGAATTGCTCAACGTCCTTCAAGTATCCGGTCCAACGAGGATCTGGCGGGAGTGTTTTTCGCTCTTCCAAAACCAGTTCTCGGAATTTCTCGATCCCCAGGTCCTGAATCAGGAATTTGATACGAGCCCGGCTACGATTCTTCTTCTCGCCAAGCCTGGCGAAAACCCGTGCGATCGCCTGCGCCAGCGGCAGCAGTTCTTCCGGAGGAACAAATGGGTCGAGGAGTTTCGCCTGGTAGGGGACGGCGCCGAGTCCGCCGCCGACATAGGCTTCAAAACCGCGGTGCTCCCGTCCGTTTTCGTTGCGTTTCACTGCGATCATGCCCATGTCGTGCAGGCTTGTGAGACCGCAAGCGTGCTGCGCGCAGCCGCTGAACGCATGCTTGAACTTCCTGCCGAAGTTCTGGCAGTCCGGATGGCCCAGCAGGAATTTGGACATGGCGCGAGCGTAGGGCGTAACGTCGAAGGTTTCATCCGGGCAGACGCCGGCATAGGGGCAAGCCGTGACGTTGCGAACCGAGTTTCCGCAAGCCTCACGGGTGGTAATGTTTGCCGCGGCCAGACGCCGCATCAAGCTGGGCGCATCCTCGATATGCACGTAGTGAAGCTGCACATCCTGCCGGGTGGTCACATGCGCGATGCCGTCCGAATACTCCTCGGCCAGTTCCGCCAAGGTCTCCAGTTGCGTGGCGTTGAGTCCGCCAGCGGGAATCTTGATGCGCTGCATGCCCGGGGCGTCCCACATGGTATGGGGGCCTTTGGTCAGAGTTCCGGAGGGATAGGGGATCTGCTGAACCTTCGTTCCGTCATGCCTCAGCCCGTTGTCGTACCGCTGACCATACAATCCCCTGCGAAGCCGTGTCTCCGCGAACACGCGCTCGTCCACCTTGCCCTGTTTGCGCAAAGCGATTTCCGTCTCGAAAATATCGATTTCCCGGGCCAGATGCTCCGGAATTTTCCCGGAGAGCTGTTCCTGCCATAGTGAATTCGAGGCTTTCATAGTCGCGTGCCTCCCATACAAAAAAACCCACCGCCGGTTTTGTCACCGAAGGTGGGTCGGGTTCGCTTGATCTCGTTCCCCTTTATACGTTCTCCCCACACGGCGGCGCACTGTTGCGGGAGCAACAACAGGTACATGGGCCGAACACGATGCAAATATTCACGGAAATAATTGTATCATAAAGCTTGGTATGGAATGGTGAATCTACTGAACCAGGTATCAAGATCAAATTTTCCGTGGGAGGCAATTCCAATGCTTCGAAGGCTCTCCATATCGGCGGCGTTATTTTTGCTCATTTCAATCTCGGCGCATGCGCAAGGGAGGGGTGATTTTTTTGGCGGCTATTCCTTCGAGCGGTTCGGCATTTCCCCCGTTCGCAACCTCAACGGATGGGAGCTCGCAGGGCAATACAAATTTAAAAGCTGGCTCGGCGTGGTGGCGGATCTCGATGCGCATTACGGCATGCCTTCTCAGCCGGATTGCCGCAAAATAACTGTTATGGCCGGGCCGCAGATTTCAATGGCGGGCCGCATCTCGCCTTTCGCCCGCGTACTTGCCGGCTTTGATCATGCTCGAACCAACCAGTTCAGGGACACTTCGATTGCTTGGTCCGCGGGAGGCGGAATCGATTATCGGCTTGTGGCGGATTTTTCCTGGAGAGTGATTCAAGTGGATGAAGTCTTCACTCGCAATTTTGGCGGCACACAACATAGTGCCCGCTTTTCGACGGGCATCGTTTGGCGTTTCTGATTTGCCGTGTTTTTGAGCGGATCTTCCGGCCGCGGGCCGGTCAACCCCCGGGCGCTATTTTCGAGCGGTTAGACGGCGATCGAGTTCCCGGCCCTTGAGCAGGTGCTTCAAACGATCACAAGCTTGCTCGAGCGATAGATATAATTCCTCTACACCTTTGGTCTCGCTGGTAATTCCGCCCGCGTCCAGATCGGTGATCACTTCCAAGCAGTGATTGGTGGTGCGGCGAATGCGTTCCACGGCCAGCAGCGAACCGATTTCCTTGTCGTCAAGCCCGTTCAGCTGGCGGTCTCGCGACTGTTGAACCACCAGTGCGACTGTGCGGACGTAATCGACCGCATCGCGAAATTCGTTCAGCAGCCGTAGATCGATACCCTCGGACCGGAGCGATTGCTCGAGCTTTTGCAACTCGATACTGGTTTTCTTTACCTGCAAGTTCACGCCCCAGAAGGTCTCACTGGGAACAATTAATTCGATGACGATGCCATGCGAGACGCCTTCCCGGGAATGCGGGGTCCCCAATACGCGGGCTTCCGCCGTCTCGGCCGAAAGGAAGTTTGTCAGGGTAATCCTGCTTCCAAACTCCGGGTAGGTCGCCATTTCCAGGAAGCCGCCATTGGAGTTGACTTGCCTGGCGGCAGCTTGCTCCTTAACGGCTTTGTTGTCGGAACCGCGCCAGCTGACCTCCACGGGGACCGACACTAGGAATCGATTGGCTTTCCTGCGCTCTTGTTTTGATCCGTCCGGGCTGGTGCCTCGTCTCGCCATAATTGCTGGGTCCTTCCATCTAGTCCGCTATCTCGGAACGTCGAAGCGCTAGAGAGAATATGAACGTCATTAGAACAATAGAATTTGGTGGAAGAAATTACTACTGTACGAAAGGACAGTAAAGATTTATCGAACAATGCAGGGCAAATATATAAAGACGCAGCCCCGCGGCCGGTACACTTCGAATGGCTCGATCGTGGTGGCGTTTCTTAAATCGCCGCCCCCTTGATACTTAGCTGATACTTAGCCGGTATCCTCTGGGAATACCTTGGATTGCCGGTGATTGGGGCGAGGGAGCCTGTCGAGCAAGCTCAGTTTCCACCTTTCGTTTTGTTTCTCCGTTGACTTCGCCATTCCCTGCGCTAGAATACCCGCCTCTAAAAAGGGACGGTTTCTGGTGGCTTCTCCACAAATGAATCCAACCGTATGGGAGACCAATCTCCCCGGAATTCAATTTCTGAATCGCGGGAAAGTCCGCGATCTTTATCAAGTAGGCGATCGTCTGCTGATCGTCGCCACGGACCGGCTTTCCGCTTTCGACGTGGTGTTACCCACACCCATCCCGGACAAGGGACGCGTACTAACGCAACTCTCGCTGTTCTGGTTCAACCTGCTGCATGAGGTCATCCCCAATCACGTGGTGACGGCGACCGAATTTCCTCCGGAACTCTCGGCCTTTCACGCACAGCTCGAAGGCCGGTCCATGCTCTGCCAGCGCACCAAGCCTTTGCCGATCGAGTGCGTCGTGCGCGGATATTTGTCCGGCTCCGGATGGAAAGATTACCGGGCCGGCGGAAAAGTTTGCGGGATCGCGCTGCCGGCGGGGCTTCGGGAATCGGAGCGGCTGCCCGAACCTATTTTCACGCCCTCGACCAAGGCCACCGCGGGCCACGACGAAAACATTTCCTTCGACCAAGCGGCTTCGCGAGTTGGCGGCGAACTAGCCGAACAGGTTCGCGCCGTAAGCCTGGAAATTTACCGGCGTGCGGCGGCCTATGCCGAGCCTCGCGGTATTATTCTGGCGGACACCAAATTCGAATTTGGCCTCATTGGCAATCAGTTGATCTGGATTGATGAGGCATTGACACCGGATTCTTCGCGTTTCTGGCCGGCGGAGGGTTACCAACCCGGCCGCGCGCAGCCCTCGTTTGACAAACAGTACGTTCGGGACCATCTCGAGCGTATCGGTTGGAACAAACAGCCACCCGGTCCGGAACTTCCTCCCGACGTGGTCACTGCGACACAGGCCAAGTATCGGGAAGCCTATCGGCATTTGACGGGCCAGGAACTCAGGTAAATCGGTCTGGCTGCTTGGTCAGTCCGGAAACAACTCTTCTTGGGAGCGTGCGCCAGTGAGAGAACAACTGGAAGCTCTGGTCGGACAAATGGTGGAACGCGGCATTCAATTCGACGAGGCCGTCAATGAATTCGAAAAAAAATTCATTAAACGCGTGTTGGACAGGTCTAAGGGCAATCAATCACGCGCCGCGCGTTTGCTCGGAATTCATCGCAATACGCTAAGCCGCAAGATCGGCCTCTACAAGCTCGACCACCGGCCTCGTCGCTCGTCTTGACCTGCCATCTCGCGCTATCTCGCCACAGCCTGTGCCAGAGGTATGATTGGCAGTACTCTCCCTGTTACTTTTTGAAACAACAAGAAGTCTCCTTTCCGTTGAGCATTCATCTAAAACACGTAAAATCATTAAGTTAACGTTTGGTGTAGAAATTGCTCATTATGCAGGGGCTTAACCGCTAAGGTGGCTCCAAAGGAAATCTGCCGTGAAAACTAACTCCAAGTGTTTCCTAATTCTAATGGGCCTGGCAGGATTCGCGCTGGGAGCGCAAGCAGGTCCGCCGCAGACCGGCAGTCAGACTCAGGCGGGCGCGCCCGTCAGTAATAGCATGAACAATAATGTGGTCCGCACGTCCAAGGCGGGAAATTATCGCCGGGCGGGGAGCATGACGAAAGTTGCGTTTCACGGGACGGAAATGATGCCGGGCGCCTCGGGCGAGGCCAAGGTATCCAACAAAGGCAATCGCATAGAAATTGAAGCGCAAATTACTGGACTGGAAGATGCCTCCAAGTTCGGCCTGGAATATCTGACCTATGTGTTTTGGAGCATTTCACCGGGGGGCCGTGCGGAAAACATGGGTGAGTTGGCGCTCAAAAATGGCGCGGGCTCTGTGAAAGCGATCACCACGATGCAGATGTTCGGCATGGTGGTCACCGCCGAACCTTATTTCGCCGTGACGCAGCCGGGAAACTTAGTGGTTGTCGAGAACATATTTGGCCCGCAATCGGCGGGAGGCGTGGAAATCATCGACGCGAAATACGAATTGCTGGCGCGGGGCGCTTATTCCTCCTCAAACACCAAGATCGAGAACGCGATTTTCGGCATTGATCCCAAAACGCCCCGGGAGATGTTCGAAGCGCGCAATGCCATACGCATCGCCCGCGTCGCGCTAGCTGATAAATATGCGTCGTCCACCTTCGCTAAAGCGGAACAGCAGATGCAAACCGCCGAGGACACCTATCGCCGGAAATCGGACAGAAAAGTCGTGGAGTCAGCGGCGCGTGACGTCGTCCAGACCGCCGAAGAAGCCCGCGTGATGGCCGTCAAGCGCAAGGCCGAGGAAGATGCGCAGGCCCGGTCGATCGCGGAAAGACAAGCGGCCGAACAGCGGGAGGCCATGGCGCGCGCCGAGGCGGCTGAGCAATCACACCGGCGCCAGCAAGCCGAGGAATTCCGCATCGCCGCCGAGCAGGCCAGAGTAGACGCAGAACGAATCCGGCTGGAGGCTGAAATGGCTGCTCAGGATGCCGCGCGCCAGCAGGCGGCGGCCGAGCAAGCGGCAGCCGAAGCGTCCAGACAAGCCGACGCCGCACAGCAAGCCAGGTCCGCAGCGCTACAGCAGATGCAGGCCGCGCAAATCGAAGCGGCCAGACAAGCCGACGCCGCACAACTGGACAGGGCTGCGGCACAACAGCAGTTGCAGGCCGCGCAGGCCGAAGCCGATAGGGCGCGGCAGAGCGCAGCGCAGGCTGAAATGGAAAAAGCGGCACTGCGCAAGCAACTTTTTGACCAGCTCAACTCGGTCCTGCAGACGCGAGACTCGGCGCGCGGCTTGATCGTCAACATGTCCGACGTACTGTTCGATACCGCCAGCTACACGCTGCGACCCGGCGCGCGGGAAAAACTCGCGAAAGTTTCCGGTATCGTTCTGGCGCATCCGGGACTGAATCTCCAGGTCGAAGGTCACACCGACAGCGTGGGCAATGATGGATTCAACCAGCAGCTCTCGGAGCATCGGGCGGCCTCGGTGCGGGACTTTTTACTCGACCAAGGCTTGGTCCCCAGTTCCATCTCAGCGCGTGGATTCGGGAAGACACAACCAGTCGCCGCCAACGAAACACCCGAGGGACGCCAGAGAAACCGGCGCGTGGAGATCGTCGTAAACGGAGATGCAATCGGAGCCAGGGCGGCCAGCGCGAGCGTTTCTGGCGTGCAATACCAACAATCCGATCTTCCTTCGAGATAGGCTTGTTCTAACCGATTAAGCGAAACTTCGGCAATCCATCAGTATTGCCTTCGGCCCCTCATTCACTGCCTGCGTGTGTTTCTACGGCGAGGATGTGACATTCATCGCGGTTCGCCGTGATCCGAATTTTTAATGGCCGGCTCTCGGGTGTGTCTTCCTTTTCCGGCCTGCGGTTGTTCCCTGCCAACGTGTCCCCTATACTCGGCGTCTAAGGTCTCGAGGCCCGACAGATGCGCAACAGTGAAGCCAAGCGATACGCGCGATGGTCGGCGACGGTAGCGATTCTGCTGGCCGTTGGCGTGGCTGGGGTGTACCTGAGGCGCGTTTGGCTGGTTCGGCAAGCGGAGAAAAAGGCGCCGCCGGCGGTTCCCTCGACGGTGGCGCAGCAGTCGGCTGAATTTTCATTTTCCAAAGTCGAAGGCCAGCGGACGATTTACACCGTGCGAGCGTCACGCACAACCGAATTTAGTGAGGGCAGCCGAAATCTCCTGGAGGATGTTTCGATTACCGTCTATGGGAAAAAGGGCGAACGCGACGACACTCTTACCACGCGTGCCTGCGACTTTATCTCTTCTACCGGAAAGATCACCTGCGCCGGAGAGGTTCAAATTAGCTTGCAGGCCGGCGGCGCGACTCCTGGAGCTCAGGCCATTCAGGTCGCGACGTCCGCCGTTTCCTTTGACCGGGACTCCGGAAAGGTTCAAACCGACAAGCCGGTAACGTTTCGGTGGCCGGCGGGAGAAGGCCGGGCCACGGGTGTGGAATACGATTCGAATACCGGAGCGCTGCGACTTGAAAACAATGTCGAGATGTCTCTATTGGCGTCTGCTCCCGGAGCTCCACGGCGAACCGAGGCGGCGCACGAAACACCTACCCGTCTAACTGGTAACAGCATGGTGTTTCAGCGCGACACGCGTGCGGTGCAGATGTTGGGGGCCGTCCATGCGCAGCAGGGATCACACGAACTGAGCGCGGGAAAGTTGGTCTTGGAACTCGATGCTGCATTGCATCCGCGGCATCTGATCGCCAGCGAGCGCCCCCAATTCCGCGACGCGGATGTGCAGGGACCTATGGCGCTCGATGCGGACGAAATCTCCGCGGCGCTGGGGCCGGAAGGCTCGGTCGAGTCCATCGTTGCGACAGGAAACGTCCACGGCAGCCGAAGCGCATCCGCCGGTGAGGATGAAATGCAGGCGGGGCGCATCCAGATGGACCTGGCAACGCGCCAGAACCTGCCGCGTTTGCTTGCTGCCGGCGGCGGCGTCATTCTAACGTCGCATGGCGCGGCGCCAAATTCCGGGACGCGCCGCGTCGAGAGCGACGCCCTGGAGGTGCACCTTTCGAATGGTTCGCGGCCAGGGGAAACACGACTAGAAAGCGTGAATACCCTCGCCCCCTCCCGCATCGAATGGCAAAACATTGTTTCCACCAGCGGAAAGCCCGTCAAACAGACGATGCGCATGGCTGGCCGGCAGATGAACTTAAAATTCGATGAACAAAACCAGTTGCAGCAACTGGTGAGCACTGGCGGGGTGGAAGTTTCGCGCCAGCTGGGTGATGGTCCGCAGCAGACGACCGCATCGCGAGAGCTTACAGCGAACTTCACCGGTGCGGGCGAGTGGGCCACGATTGATCAAACCGGCGACGTGCGCTTCCGGGATGGGGCGCGGACCAGTCGGGGCGAACGCGCACACCTGGATCGAGCCGCCAATACCGCCACGCTCGATGGTTCCGTGGTCCTTGCAGATGCAACCACGCGGACCACGGCACATTCGGCGGTCTTTACGCAGGGTTCGAATGAGTTGCGCGCCGACGGGAATGTTCTGACCACCGAGTTGCGCCCCGGCAGCGGAAATGTCGCGAACTTTGCGCCGGAACTCGCCCATATCTCAGCGGAACATCTTGTGGCCGACACTGTGCGGGGGCGCGCGACTTATTCCGGCGGCGCCAGGTTATGGCAGGGACAGACGGTCATCGAGGCCGATACGATCGAATTGGACAACCCATCACGCCTCATGGTGGCGCGAGGGCAGGTGCGAGGAGTTTTCCCACAGGCAGCATGGAGCCCGGCAGCAGGCCAAACGGCGGCGCGGACGGCGCGGCCGGAAACAGAACTGGGGCATGTTCGAGGAGGCCTGCTAACCTATTGGGAGGCGGAGTCGCGCGCCAGGCTGGAACAGAATGCCAGCGCGAACTTACCAAAAGGTTCAATCCAAGCAAATCGCATAGACCTGTTTTTTTCCGGGCCTGGTGCGACGAATTCATCAAAGCAACTAACGCGCGCAGTGGCTGCCGGGGAGGTGACCGTGCGCCAACAGGACCTCAGGGGCACCTCTAACCGTGCTGAATACACAACCTCGGAAGGCAAGTTCGTTCTTTCCGAGGGGAACCCAACACTATATGACTCAACTGGGAACACGACCACGGGGCGTCAATTGACCTTCTTTTTTGCGGATGATAGGATCGTTGTGGATTCGGAGGAAGGTTCGAAAACCGTTACGCTTCACCGGGTCGAGAAATGACGTGGCATGCTCAAGCTTCAAGCCGTCGAGCTCAGCAAATCGTACCGAGGGCGTAAGGTCGTAGATGACCTCGATCTGGAGATCAAGCAAGGCGAAGTAGTCGGGCTTTTGGGCCCCAACGGCGCTGGGAAGACTACGACATTTTATATCCTGGTCGGTTTGGCTCAGCCGGACGCAGGTCGCGTCCTGCTGAACGGAGACGACATCACCGACCTCCCAATGTACCTCCGGGCCCGCAGCGGCATCAGCTATTTGCCTCAGGAGCCCTCGGTTTTCCGCCAGCTTACGGTTGAAGAAAACTTGTTGGCAGTCCTGGAAACCCTGCCGCTCACGGCGGCTCAGCAACGCGACAGGCTGGAGGAGTTGTTGGCGCAGATGAAGCTGGAAACGGTTCGGTACAATGGAAGCTACACGCTATCCGGTGGCGAGCGCAGGCGGCTGGAAATCGCGCGATCCCTGGTGCTGGAACCCGCATTTATACTCTTGGACGAACCGTTTTCGGGGATTGATCCATTGACCGTCGTGGATATCCAGAAAATCATTCGTGATCTAAGCCGCGAAGGAATCGGAGTGCTGGTCACCGACCACCAGGTGCGCGAGACGTTGAGCGTGACTGACCGTGCCTACATCGTCCAAAATGGCAAAGTTTTTGCCGCCGGGACCCCGGGTGACCTCAGCAGTAATCCCGAAGTGCGCCGTGTATACCTGGGCGATCATTTCCAATTGAACTGACTCTCATGAACTGGCTCTCGCCAAAATTAAACCTCCGGGTCGCGCAGAAGCAGATCCTTACCCCGGGCCTGGTTCAGATGGTGAGCGTGCTGGCGCTCAATCGTCTCGAGCTTCGGGAAATGATCAATCAAGAAATGATCGAAAACCCGGTGCTGGAAGAATTGTCCGATGACCCGGTAACCAGCGAAGACTATAGCGACGAAGCTTTCCTGAAGGCCGAAACCGAAAAAGTCCCCGAGACCGAACCTGCCAATCCCTTTGACGAATTCGATGTGGCTTCTTTCTTTAACCAATATCTGGATAGCGGCGGCGGCAATGAGGATCGCGGCGAGCGTGAGGTCATCGAGCGCCCCTCTTTCGACAAGTTCCTTTCCTCGGCGCAGGGGCTTTCCGAGCACCTCACCTGGCAGTTGAGCGTAACGGTCTGCAACGATCTGGTGCGGGAAATCGCCGATGCCATTATCGGCAACCTCGATGAGAATGGCTACTTGAATGCTTCGCTGGAGGAAATTTCGCAGAACGGAAAGTACTCGATGGAAGACGTCGAGGAAGCGCTGGCGGTGGTGCAGGAGTTTGATCCGCTCGGCGTGGCGTCCCGCAATTTGCGCGAATGTTTGCTGACCCAGTTGCGCACCCTCGATTTGCAAAACGCCCTGGCGCAGCAAATTGTTTCCGAATGCCTGCCGAAACGTCCTCTGGCGGCCAGCGAAGCCGAGGACCAGAATCCAGAGACTCCCCTGGCACGATTGCTGCAAGCCAACCAGTTGAAGGAAATCGCGCGCGCTCTAAACCGTCCCATGGAGCTGGTAAAGCGCGCCGTGGATGTCATCAAAAAGCTCGACCCGCGCCCCGGCCTTCGCTACAACAAGACGCAGCCGCGCCTGGTGGAGCCGGATGTGTACTTCCGCAGGGTCGACGACCAGTGGCAAGTGTTCATGAACGACGACGACGTGCCGCAACTGCGGTTGTCTCCGGTGTACCGCCGGCTGCTGGCGCGCGATGCCGCCGACCGTGACGTTCGCAACTATGTGAAAGAGCGTTTTACCGCGGCTCTGCAATTGATGAAGAGCATCGAGCAGCGCAAACACACCATCCTGCGCGTGTGCCAGATTATTATCGAGAGGCAGCGCGAATTCCTGGATCACGGGGCCGACCACCTCAAGCCGATGATGATTAAGGAAGTAGCCGAAGAAGTCGGGGTACACCCTTCCACCGTAAGCCGCGCGGTATCGAGCAAGTATGCGCACACACCCCAGGGCGTGATCGAACTGCGGTCATTTTTCTCCGAGTCTGTCAACGGCCCGGAAGGCGACAACATGTCGCTGCAGACGTTGAAGCGCGTGGTGAAGAAAATGATCGACGAAGAAGACACCGCACACCCGCTTACCGACGACCTGATCGCCAAAAAACTAGATGAAGCCGGTATCCACGTGACGCGCAGAACCGTCGCGAAATACCGCGAAGACCTCCACATTCCAAGCACTCACCAGCGCCGGGTAAAGGCATAGGCTTGATCCAGTGAAGCGCCGATCCGCGCGCGATGCCCGCCAACTGGTGATACTCACCGGGTTAAGCGGCTCCGGCAAGAGCACCGTCCTCAAGACTTTCGAAGACCTCGGATTCTACTGCGTTGACAATCTTCCCGTGGCGTTGATTCCCACGTTCAGTGAATTACACATGCAGGCTGGAGGGGAAATTCAGCGCGCCGCGCTGCTGGTGGACGCGCGCGAGGGGGAGCAACTGGAAAAGCTTCCCGCCATCCTGCGGCAGTTGCGCGCGGAGAATCCCGCAACGCTGGTTTTCATTGAAGCCGGTGAGGAAGCCCTGCTCCGGCGATTCAGCGAGACCCGGCGGCCGCACCCGCTGGGGCACAATCGTCCGGTGCGGGAAGGGCTTCGGCGTGAGCGCATCCTGATGGAGCCGATCCGCAAGCTTGCGGATGTGGTCA
>JBGOVX010000188.1:0-6783 GCA_041478355.1 Terriglobia bacterium
TTCAATATTCCGCTCATTACATTTGAAGACGTGCCGGGATTCCTGCCCGGCACGCAGCAGGAGTGGGGCGGCATCATCAGGCATGGCGCGAAGCTGCTCTACGCGTTTGCCGAAGCCACCGTTCCCAAGCTGACCGTAATCACCCGCAAGGCCTATGGCGGCGCCTATTGCGTCATGTCCAGCAAACATCTGCGCACGGACGCAAACTTCGCCTGGCCCACCGCCGAAATTGGCGTCATGGGGCCCGAGGGCGCGGTGAACATCGTTTACAAGAGTGAGCTGGCGCGTGCTCCGGAAGCCGAGCGGGAGCGCCTGCGGCTTGAAAAAGTTGCCGAATTCCGCGAGCGCTTCGCCAATCCTTTTGTCGCCGCCGAGCGTGGCTATATCGACGCCGTCATCGAGCCCTCCCAGACGCGCGCGAAACTCATCACCGCCCTGCGCTCGCTCGAAAACAAGCGCGACACCAACCCCAAGAAAAAGCACGGAAACATTCCACTCTAAAGGCTTTCCGGCGATGCGGATTGACACTCGAGGGCGGCTGGCATATGGTTTCACGCAAGGTGGAGTTGAAATGAAAGTTTCCGGCTTTAGATGTGCATAATAATGCGGCGTGCCCTGAATGGGCTCCACGTTCCGCAATTGCGGTGTGCTGCAATCCTGATTGATCGAGGCTTAGCATGAGAAAATTTTGGATATCTTGCGCTGTCTTGTTTGTGATGGTCAGTGCCGCCAGCTTGGTGCGAGCGCAAATGCCGGGCGGCAATCCTGTCGTCAGACTTGATCCTGCCCTGGATACGCTGGTGTCCCCGGACGCGAAAGTGCAACTGGTAAAAGGCGGTTTTGGGTTTACCGAAGGCCCCACCTGGGTACAGCGAGGGAAGACCGGTTACCTATTGTTTAGCGACATTCCTGCTAACGTTATTTTTAAGATGACGCCCGATGACGGCAAGGTGTCCTTGTATTTGGACCACAGTGGCTATACCGATTACAACATATGGGATGTCGGGTTTGAACAAACCAACGGAAAAGATCCTAGCGATCCGCGATTCAAGAAGTTTTTTATGATCGGATCGAACGGTTTGACCTTGGACGGCCAATGCAAACTGATTATCGCCACCTGGGCGGGCCGGTCAATCGTCCGGATGGAAGATAACGGCACGCGCACGACCTTAGCCGATCGCTCCCAGGGAAAGCGCTTTGGCGGTCCAAATGACGTCATCGTCAAGAAAGATGGAACGATTTATTTTACCGACCAGTATGGCGGCTTGCGGCTTCGGGAAAAGGACCCTGGTATTGAGTTGCCCCCGGGCGTTTACATGGTCAAGGACGGCAAGGTAACGCTGCTCATCAAGGATTTTGAAAGCCCGAACGGCCTTGCCCTTTCTCCGGATGAAAAGGTATTTTATGCTAACGATACGCGCAGGAAACTCGTTATGCGTTACGACGTGCTCCCCGATGACACGATCTCGAACGGCCGTCTATTTCTTGACGTCAGCGCAGATAGCGCACCTGGCGTTGTCGACGGCATGAAAGTGGACGTAAAGGGCAATGTTTACGAATCGGGTCCTGGAGGAATCTGGATTTTGTCGCCCGAGGGCAAACTCCTGGGCAAGATTCTGTTCCCCGAACTGGTCGCGAATCTTGAGTTCGGCGACGCCGACTACAAAACCCTCTACGTTGCGGCACGTGAGGGAATATACAAGGTTCGGATGAACATGCAGGGCATTCGTTAGGGCTTCGTGCAATACATCGGATAATCACGCTTGAGCTATTCTGCCCGGATGCGGGGAGACCAAAATCTGGAGGTTTATATGCGAGTAATTGTAATCTGCCTGGCTTTCCTGCTAGTCACCGCGGCTGCAACGGCCCAGCAACCGGCCGCACAAACGCCCGCACCGGCAATCAGAACCTATATCTCTTCCGCGGACGTTGAGGCGCTCGTGGCTAAAGCAAAGGCCGAAAGAAAAGAAGGCCAGGGTTTATTGTCACAACGTCTGATTGAGCTCGCGCCCTACAACGTGAATCTCGAGTACCGGGCGGCCGTCGCCCCCGCGGCGGTCCACGAAAAGGAGGCGGAGTTGTTTTACGTGGTGGATGGAGCCGCGACAATGGTGACGGGCGGCAAGCTGGTGAACGAGACGCGGACCAACCCGGCAAACTTATCGGGCACAGCCATCGAAGGTGGCACATCGCGGACCATCGCCAAGGGAGATTTCATCATGGTTCCGGAAAATACTCCTCACTGGTTCAGCTCAATCCATGGAACGCTCGTCGTGATGACGTTTCACGTGCCACGGTCAGTCGCCGCCACACCCTAATAGATTAGTCGGATTTATCTCTGGCCGCACAACAAGGACCTGAGCCTTTGGTTTGGGGCAAGGATCGTGGTGCGCCAGAATTCTTGCTTTTGACCCCGATCGATGACTCTTACGGTGTGCCAGTACTGATGGGCTATAGGCCATCCCTGCCTTTGGACGAGAGTATAGATAATACTCAGCTTTGTGCAGCAGGTCTGAGGTGATTGGAGACGCCATGTCACGCAGGTTGACTGTTCTTGCGGGGCTGCTTGTGGCTCTAGGTTTGTGCACATCGGTTCGCTCCCAGGATTCTCCTTCGCTGGGGGAGTTGGCCCGGCAACAACGGAAAGACAATCCGAATCCTTCCGCCTCCAAAGTCCTCACGAATGACGACATTGCCCCGAGCAAAGACAACGGTTCTCTCGGGCTTGGCGTTGCCAGCAATACGCGAGTGCTCAGCAAGCCCGGCAGCACCGCATCGGCTCAAGCGGCAATCGACAAAGTCGAAGCAAAGATGAAGCAACTCGATTCGATGGACCGCGCTTCGCTGGTCAAAATCGCCTTGCAAGGGCAAGACACGGCTTTCCCGGGCCGCCGCGCTTGGGAAGACAAATTGTGGTTTGCCAAGCAAACCTATGTGGGGCGAGGAAGAGAGTTCGTCGAACAATCAAAGCAGATCCTTTCCACCGCACAGAGCTTGCGAGATTCGCAAAACGGGCAACAATTGAAGCCGGACGATCCAAAGATACAGGATTTCCTGGCCAAGCTGAGGCAATTGGTTCAGGACGCCATGCGGGCCGACGCGGCCTTCCAGGCGGTCGTGATGGAAGGCTGGGACCTTGCCAAACAAAGCGCGCCCCAACAGGCGGCACCATTACATCCTTGACTTCGTCATCTAGTTGTAGCTTAGTCCAACTCCCGAGAAGTCGGATTATCGGTAAGTGGCAAACGCCAAATCCCAGTTACCGATGAGCGCGTTTATCGGGAGCTTTCACTTTCTGGCGAAATTTCCTGCGAGCCGATACTTAACATACCCTTAGAGTTGGCCCCTTCCGAAAAGCGGTATACTCATTCCACATGCGGAAGGCGTTTTTCAGCCGGCTCGGCGATGTTCCTGCCGTGAGTGCGAGTCAATGAAATCACAAGACAAAATTCATCGTGCCGGATGGTTTGAAGGTCTTTCGGAGAAGTGCTCACCGCTTCCGGGGAACCACCCTTGGCGGCTGGTTCTGCTGGGCGCGCCGGGCGTGGGGAAAGGGACTCAAGGTGAACTCCTGAGCCAGCGTCTGGACGTTTGCCATCTCTCTACCGGTGATCTTTTCCGAGCTGCCGGGAGTCGAAATGAATGCGACCAAACACCTGCCATGGCAGAGGCATTGGAGTACATGCGCCGTGGCGACCTTGTTCCCGATTCCACCGTGTGGCAAATGATTCGCGAACGGGGTGGCTGCATTCGTTGCCGCGGTGGCTTTCTGCTCGACGGATTTCCGCGCACCCTGGCCCAGGCTGAACAACTTAACCTTTTTATGGAAAATGAGAGACTTTCTCTTAGCGCCGTGGTGGACTACGAAATGTCACTGGTCGAAATTATCGCGCGTCTCAGTGGTCGCCGCATATGCGAAAGGTGCGAATCGATTTTCCATGTCACGGGACGCCCTCCCAAAGCCGAGGGCCGCTGCGACGATTGCGACGGGCCGTTGTACCAGCGCGAAGATGATCGACCCGACGCGATCACCATCCGTTTGGAAGCTTACAGACACAGCACCGCACCCCTGATCCAGTTCTACAAGGATCTCGACCTGCTTATGCCAATTGACGCCACCGGATCTGCCGAAGAGATTTGTGCGCGTACGATGGCCGCGTTGCAAGCGCGAGCGTAGCGTATCGAGCAGGCGGGTTAATGCGACCGTTAACGATAATCGCGTCTATTACGCGCTATCCAGGTTGGAGGAGTGGGAGAGACTCTGGTTGTGGGGACAGTTGTCGGGGATTCGGCGGCGCCACGGGACTGTCAAGAATGTGAATATGTTCAAAAGTGAACAGACAGGGGTCCTTGAACTGGTATACATATTCCCCAATATCTACGATGTAGGACACACCCCGGGGGCCCCGATGCAAAGCATCCCACCGCATTTGGCCCCTCTTCATTCAACGTCGCGTGCTGACGCTAAAGAATCCGACTTCCTCAGTGCGTCGGATTATCGGTAACCAACTTTTAGTCCGGCGCAGACAGTTTCCCAGTTACCAAAACAGCGTTTATAGGGAGCTGCGGAGAAATCCATACTTCCGGAATGGGCGTCGGTCTAGATCAGCTCTTGATGTGTCTTGCTGGGTTGCTCATTTCGGGACCGGAGATCAATCCTGCTCGGGACGCTCAAAAAATCCATTCGCGAGGCTCTTCGACGAAACGGAACCCACCCGTCGGCATGAGTGCCGTGTCGGGCCATTTGAGCCAAACCAGCCGAGCCTGTCCAGCGAATCGGCGGGCCGTTCGTGTCCACAAGAAGAGTTCGACGATTGCGTTTTCACTCAATAACACGTTAATGCCACAAGTAAAGCCATGGCGGCTGACGTTCTCGGTCGAGGTCAGGATCTCGAACGGCTCTCCTTTTTGGTCGATACCGCGCAGCTTTACGCCTAATCGCATGTTTACGCGGGATTCGGCTCGGAGGTCTCCGCGACTCTCGCCAAGGGTCGCCGTGAGACGCGCCTTTAAAAGATCGAAGTCAATCGGCTTCTCAAAATAGCCCCTCGCGCCGAGCGTGTAGCAGAAGTCCTTATACAGCGTCTTAGGCGCTCCTGAAATGATAAAGATGGGGATGATTTCCGTGAAGCTCAAAGAGCTAAGGGTCTGACAAACCTCAAGACCCGTATGGGTCGGCATCATCAGGTCCACCAAGATCGCGTCCGGTTTGTGCTCTAGCGCCAGGATCAGGCCGTCTTTCGGAGATGCGGTGTCCATGATTTCGTACGAATCCTTGAGCCGGAAACGAAGCATCTTCCGGAGGGATTCATCGTCATCGATGATTAGAATGCGTGGAATGTCAGTTCCTCAGTGCCTATAGTGTGTGCCGTTAGAGCCACCAGTTCACATATAGATGACTACTATCATGGTGTACTGATCTCTCCGCGCGCAAGATTTCCATTGTTTCCAGGTTGTCCTTAGAGTTATTGACGACGCGCGACGCGGCTTCGCGCAATAGGCTCGCGGCCATGAATGCGATCGTAGAGGTGGTGACACATCATTCAGGTACCCGGCCAACTTAATGCCTGGTAAGTCCGATTCTCGGTAACTAACCCACCACCGGCCCCAAGCCCGGTTTCGCGTGAAAACGCTTTCCCTGTATAATTAAAGGCTATGCTTTCGGTCAATAACATCACTATGCGCTTCGGCGCCAGAGTCCTTTTTGAAGACGTCACCTGTTCGTTCCTGGAGGGGCGCCGCTATGCGATCACCGGGCCAAACGGCGCCGGCAAGTCTACTTTGATGAAGATTCTGGAAGGCGAGTTCGAGCCGACCAAGGGTTCGATCACCCGGCCAAAGAAGCTCGGTATTTTGCGGCAGGACCAGTTTGCCTTCGACGAATATCGCGTCATCGACACCGTGATCATGGGCAATGCCCCGCTCTGGAAGGCTTTGCAGGAGCGCGACGCGCTGTACGACAAGCCTCACGATCAATTGACCGACAAAGACGGCATGCGTCTGGGCGAGCTGGAAGGAATCGTGGGCGACGAGGGCGGCTACACGGCGGAGGCCGACGCGGCAATCCTGCTCGACGGGCTGGGCGTGGAATCCGCGTTCCACGAACGCAAGATGAGCGAGTTACAGGGCGGCGTGAAGGTTCGCGTGCTGCTGGCGCAGGCTCTATTTGGCAATCCGCCGGCGTTGCTGCTGGACGAGCCTACCAATCATTTGGACCTGGACTCGGTACACTGGCTGCAAGACTATCTGCACAGTTACGAAGGCGTCCTGATCGTGATTTCCCACGACCGCCATTTCTTGAACAGTGTCTGCACCCATATAGCCGATATCGATTACCAAACGGTGATCATGTACACAGGCGGGTACGACGACATGGTGCTCGCCAAGACGGCGGTGCGCTCGCGCATTGAGTCCGAGAATGCCGTGCGTGAAAAAAAGATCGCGCAATTGAATGAGTTCATCGCGCGCTTCTCGGCCGGCACGCGCTCCTCGCAAGTGACCTCGCGCAGGAAAGAAGTCGAGCGCATACAGACCTCGGAATTGGCCAGGTCCAACATCGCCCGGCCGTATATCCGGTTCGACATGAAGGTGCCTTCGGGGCGCCACCCGCTGGAGTTTAAGGGAGTCACCAAGTCCTATGACGGCGTGCCGGTCATTCTGCCCTACAGCGCAGCCATCGAGCGCGGCGAAAAGTTCGCGCTCACAGGTCGAAACGGATCGGGCAAGACCACGCTACTAAAGTCGCTGCTTCGCAACGCCTCAGGGTATATTGACGATAGTGAA
>JBGOVX010000090.1:0-14239 GCA_041478355.1 Terriglobia bacterium
AAATTCCTCCTCAGGAGATAGATGTTTACCCGCCCGGGCTGGCGCACCTCGCCCCATCCGGGGCTGAACAGCCTTTTGCCGGCTCCTTGCCGGCCGTGAATTTGTCCCGACAAGTCGGGACAGAACTCGTCAATCTTTCGGCGGGCTCCAAGTAGAGCCCGCACCCGCTTTCGGCGGGCTCCAAGTAGAGCCCGCACCCGTTAGCGCTTGCTGAACTGGAAGCGCTTGCGGGCGCCCTTCTGCCCGTACTTCTTGCGTTCCTTCATGCGCGAATCGCGCGTCAAAAACCCATTCTTGCGAAGACCCGCGCGGAGCTCCGGATTGAAGATCGCCAGCGCGCGGGAGAGTCCCATGCGAAACGCTCCGGACTGGCCGCCCACGCCGCCGCCGTTCACGGTGGCCATAACGTCCACCGAAGTGGAGGTCTCGGTGAATTTCATCGGTTCCACGGCGCGATTGAGCCAGTTGACGTTGTGGAAATATTCATCCACCGTGCGGCCATTGATGGAAATCTTTCCGGAGCCAAAGGTCAGGAACACGCGCGCGACCGATTCCTTCCGGCGGCCGGTGCCGTAAAATTTCTGCTTCGCACCCTCGACAGACTCTGCGCTGGTACTCAAATTTCCTCCTCAAATCAAAACCTGAAGAACGTGAATATCGATGCCGTATCGCGTTGCTACTGGGGGAGCAACTGTGGTTTCTGACCCATGTGCCGGTGCAAACCTTTTTCGTCCAGATAAATTCGCAGTTTTTTGGCGCGCAAGGCTCGCAATTTATTCTTCGGCAGCATGCCCAGGACGGCTTCTCGCAGCATCCAGTCCGCGCGCGTGGGGCGCAGCCGCTTGGCCGGCACTTCCTTGAGCCCGCCGGGAAAACCGCTGTGATGGTGGTAGATTTTCTGCTCCAGCTTGTTGCCGGTCAGACGGATCTTGTCGGCATTGATGACCACAACATGGTCGCCGCAGTCCAGATAAGGCGTATAGTTCGCCTTGTCCTTGCCAATTAGAATTCGCGCGATGCGCGTGGCCACACGGCCCATCACCAGCCCCGCGGCGTCGATTACAAACCACCCGCCGCCCTGCTCGATCTGTTCGGTATCCCGTCCCCGGGGAACATACGTACGCATGTGTCCTGTCACACCTTTCCTGGATAGGCAAACGTTAAGATTAAGGGGTACGAGCCGTTTTGTCAACGCAGGCTTCTCTTTCTGTCTTCGCTCCATACTCTTGTTACCAGTGGCCACGTGAAAATGCCATCCCTTATGTTGAGTGCGAAGCAACTGCAATGTGCGAAACAGATGTTCGCGGCGGGATGGGGTAGTCCCTCCGGTGCAGCGATAGTTTGCACAAGCGCGCCACCGAAAACGAAGCGGAATGGTTGAGGTTTCCCTCTCCACAGATTTCTCGCAGGCGGCCTCAGAGATGATTTTAGAGACGGCGCGACTGTGGGATGAAGATGGCGCGGAGCTCCCAGCCCGCAAAAACGGTGGCGCTCTGTCACGTATTGTGCCACAATGAACCTCGAGGGATTCCCGTTCTTGCTTCGCACTGTAAACTAAGGATTTACATTTACGGAGCACTCAATAGGCTGGCATCAATTCCCATTGTGGGAACGGAATCTTTAGAAGTTATGCAGCGCTTCCCCGGTTAAGTGGCGTATTGAGGCCAAGTTCGGCTTGCTCCTGATTTGGCACTATTCGTGCTCCTGTTTTGAGAAGAGGAACCCAGGCATGGAAACAGCAGTTCGGGAAGCGCCCGTACCGAAGTCTATTCCTCTAAGCGTGCTCATCGTTGACGATGAAGTCGCGACGCGGAATCTTTGCAACGACGTGGCTCTTCAAGCGGGGCTGTACGTACACACCTCCGCGACCACCGAGCAGGCCTTGGAAATCCTCGACCAGCATCCAATCGACATCGTGCTTACCGATTTGAAGGTTCCACAAATGGGCGGACTGGAACTGATTAAACAGATTCGCACCAATAATCCGGAAGTAGCCGTCATCGTGCTGACGCAATACGGCACGATTGAATCGGCGATTGAAGCAACGCGCCTGGGCGCGACCGATTACCTCACCAAGCCATTCCATGTGGAGGAGTTGCGCACCAAGCTGGATCGACTGGTGCATTCCATAGAGATCGATCAGGAGAATCACCTGTTGCGTGAGCAGCTTCGCAGCCGTCCCGGTTTTGGCGGATTCGTCGGTGTATCCACCGGGATGCAGCGCGTATATAAACTGATACTGAAAGTCGCGCAGCACACCTATCCCGTGCTGATTCTGGGAGAAAGCGGCACCGGCAAGGAACTTGTGGCACGCTCGATCCATTTCTCGGGGCCTCGACGGAATAAACCCTTCGCCCCGGTGGATTGTTCGTCCCTGGTTCCCACGCTGATCGAATCAGAACTATTCGGCTATGTGAAAGGAGCCTTTACTGGCGCGCAGCATTCCAAACAAGGATTGCTCGAGGCCGCCGGCGACGGAACGTTATTTCTCGATGAGATCGGCGACCTGCCCATTGACCTGCAGGCCAAGCTGTTGCGTGCACTGCAAGAGCATGAAGTAAAGCCGGTGGGATCGAATGAGCGTATCAGCATTCGCGCGCGCATCATAGCCGCCACCAACCGGGATCTGGATGCGGCCATTCGAACAGGAACCTTTCGCCAGGATCTTTATTTTCGTTTGAATGTGGTGCAGATCAAGCTGCCTCCCCTACGCGACCGCAAGGCGGATATTCCACTGTTGGTCACGGCTTTTCTGGAAAAATTTTGCGATTCCACCCGACCCGTCCACACAATTTCCGATGATGCCATGCGCCGGATCATGGCCTACGACTGGCCCGGCAACATCCGGGAACTTGAAAATGCCATCGAGCGGGCCGTGGCGCTAGGCTCGGGGCCGATCTTGCATGTCGGAGATTTGCCATCCAACCTGCAATGCACATCCGCGGAAAATTTTTCCGAAAGCGACGAAGTAGTGCCACTGGAGGCCCTGGAACGCCGGGCGATCTTGCGCGCACTTCGCGAAACCTCCGGCGACAAGTTAGCCGCCGCGCGGATGCTGGGAATCGGCAAGACGACGTTGTACCGGAAACTCAAGCAGTACGAGGCTGGTCCCCAGCCAAATTGAACCGGTCGTGCCCCTCGAATTCCTGGATTTGTACGATGCCTTGGTTTTGCTGAATCAGGCCAATTATCCGCCTGTTCGAAATCGGGAATGAAATGTCCAGGCGATCCTGACTCGGGCAATTTGCGTTGAATCAAGAATGCCAGTCGGTTCATCACCTCCCAATCACCTATCAATCTTCTCCCTAGCTTCTCCCTAGCTTCTCCCTAGCTTCTCCCTAGCTTCTCCCTAGCTTCTCCCTAGCTTCTCCCTGGCTTCTCCCTGGCTTCTCCCGGGCTTCTCCCGGGCAACCCTCAAAGTTCTACGACTAGGTCAGCTCTGCTATAGCTCTGCGCCTTGCGGTCAGGAATTTTCCTATCCGGGAATTGCCCATTGGCAGAAGTTTCAGGATGGGAACTGGAGGGTGAGCGAGGGCGGTCTGTAATGAGAGGAATCTGCTGATTATAAGGTTGTTACTTAGATTTCAGCAGTGGGCACTGCGTTGCAAGGTTAGGCGCAGGGGGCCGCTATGCTCTATCGCAAATATCTCTTGCACTATCCACTGATACGAAATGTCGCCACGGCCATCGCAACAGTCGGTGCTGCGCTACTTTTCAGCTATCTGATCCTGCAAGGTCAATTCTAGGAGGCGCGATGCCGGCGTCTGGGTGGAGACCAAACTGGAAGGCTGCGCCAGCGGCCGAGCAGTGTCCGAGCGGACTGGTTCGCGCGGCCGCCCGGGGCGACTCGCTCGAACACCTTCTCGATCTCGGAGCCCGAGCTATGCTCACCACATTTGCCGCGGATCGAGTCGGTATATGGCTGGCCGGGGGTCGGAGCGGCCAAGCAGTCCGCGGCACTGTAGTGGAGTCCACACCCGGGCCCATTCCCGGAGAATGGAAGCGCTTGGATATCTCGACGCCGTTTCTGCGAACGGCGCTGGAAGGTCCCGATCCGCTGCATGTCGAGTCAGGCTCGGAACCGACCAAGTTGCAATTTGGTCCGCTGGTGGAGATGCATAGCGCGACCTGGATTCCAATTCGTGCCCGCAACTCGACATTAGGGTTAGCCATGGTCGCCCACGAACGGCCCGGGGCGCAGTTGGACCAGGTACTGTTGCGAGCACACGCGGATGAAATCGCGCTCTCCATCGTCCTCGACCGCGACACCTGCCGCAGCAACCTTGCTGCCGAAGAACTTCGCTCTCAACTCCGCCTTTCCCGCGCCATCCTTGCAGGGGCTCCGGCGGACTCCGTTTTCTCTCAGATTGCGCATGCCGCGCGGCATTACATACAAGCAGAATTCATCGCCTTGGGAAGGCCCAGCGAGTCTCCTGTGCTAGGAGATGGCTGGGACGGTCCTGAACGATGGCGCACCTTGCTCCATCAGCAGCCTTTGCTGCGGGCGTGGCGCAAGGTATTGGAGGAAGGACAAGACCTAGAAATTTCTGGAGAAGCCCTGACTGAGGGGATGGGTTTCCCGTCCGGCCCGCCCCTGGATCGCGTCATCGCGCTTCCTATTGTAGTGCGGAGCCGAATCTGCGGTGTCTTGATGGCCGGTTTGCTGCCTTCTGAAGATTCGACCGAGGATTTGGTGCGATTGGAATCTTACGCAGTGCTGGCGGCTACGGCCTTGGACCTGGAGGCTGCGCGATCCGAGCGGGCCGCATCCACAAGATCCCTGCAACAAATCATTGAGGGTAGTCAGGAATGCCTTGTAATCGTCGACGATAAAGGAATTGTTCGCGAAGCCAGCCAGGCCGCAAACAGATTCCTGTTCCCCAACTCGAGACGCACCGATGAATTGCACCTGGAAGATTTCTTCTCCGGGGTCGCGCGCGAGGCCGTGATCCGGTGGCGCGAGCGATTCGCCCGGCCCGGCTGCGAACCCGCGCTCACTGCGCACACACGGATGGTTCCACTGGAAGCAGCGCTGGATGGAGGCACAGTAGTTTGCATGCGTCTGCGCTCGGCCGTGGAGGGGATGGGAGCTGAGACGCGGAGTTGGCTGATCGAATTCGAGGACCGCAGTTCGCGGCAGACCTCGCTGGAAACGGGAGTCCGATTGGAAGCGGAATTGACCGGCCTGATAGATTCGATTGATTCCGGTGTATTGCTTCTCGATGCGGCGGGCAACATACGTGTGGTCAGCGACCGCCTCGCAGCCATCCTGGGAACTGAAAGACGCCGCCTGTTCGAATTGGGCACGATGGAGGCACTGATCGAGAGCGTAGCCTGCCGGTTCAGCCGTCCGGCGGAATCCGCGGCGCGCTGGCGCGAGCAAGTGCGCAGAGGTGACGAGGCGTGCTGGGACGAATTTGAACTGATAAGACCGACGCGCAAGGTGGTGGAACGATTTGCAAGGCCGTTATCGGGAGCCGACGGAGGGCACCTGGGCTGGCTGGAGGTCTTCCGGGATATTACCGGCCAGCGTTCGATCCAATCCAAGTTTCTGCAATCGGAGAAAATGGCGGCGCTCGGCCAACTGGTTTCGGGTATCGTCCATGAGCTGAACAATCCTCTGACCAGCATTCAAGGATATGCGCAGCTTTTGCTGAGCCGGCGTTCGACCTCGCAGCGCGCCGCCGATGCCCGGCGGATTTCGCAGGAAGCCGAGCGCGCCAGCCGCATTGTGAAAAACCTTCTTCTGTTTTCGCGGGAAGCCAAGCCCGAGCGCCGCGCGGTAAATCTAAACGAAGTCATCGAACGCACCCTGGCCCTGCGCGCCTACGACCTGAAACTGCAAAACATTCATGTAGATATGGCGCTCGATGCCAATTTGCCGCGCGCCCTGGCCGATGCGGCGCAGTTGCAGCAGGTGATTCTCAATTTGATCGTGAACGCAGAGCAGGCCATTACGCAGGCAAATACACGCCAAGAGGGGGAAGGAAGCGGGCACGGGCGGATTGTTATCCGCACGCGCCGGCTCGCTGGAAATCGTGTCGGTGTGGAAGTCTCCGATAATGGTCCTGGCATTCCACCCGAGGTTGTCTCGCGCATTTTCGACCCGTTCTTTACGACAAAACCGGCGGGCTCCGGCACGGGGTTGGGGCTTTCGATCGTCTACGGCATTGTCCAAGAGCATGACGGCGAGGTCAGCGTGGAAAGCCAGCCGGGCCACGGAGCCACCCTGACCTTTGAACTGCCTGCTCTGTCCGAGGCGGCTTTTGAATTCACGGCAATTGGCGCAGCTAGCGCGTCGCACGTGGCGGCTGTTGTTCACGCGCCTTCCGCGGTCCGGAAAATAGCGCGCCCGGAGTTCATTCTGGTCGTGGAAGATGAGCCGACGGTCGCGCAATTGATTGCCGATGTGCTGGCCGAAGAAGGCCACCGGGTGGATGTGCTTCTGGACAGCCGTGAGGCCCTGGGTCGGCTCGAAGAAAAAAACTATGACCTGGTCATCTGTGACCTGAAGATGCCGTTCTTGGACGGCGCGGGACTCTACCGTACCCTGGTCCGCACCGGAAGCCGCTTTCAACACAGGCTCCTATTCGTCACCGGCGACACCATGAGCCCGCGCACGCTGGAATTTCTCAGGTCGAGCGGGGTGCCTTACCTGGCGAAGCCGTTCTTTGTGGAGGAACTGAAAGAGGCCGTTCACCGGGCTGTCGACGCAGCGGCGGCGGGCGACGAAACCTTACCCGGACCAGACCGGTTGCGAGTGGTTGCAAGGGAGAAATGAACTTGAGAAACCCAACTATTTTCATCATCTGCGCGGATTTGGCAGTAAGACAGGAATGCATCAATGAGCTTGCCGCTTCGGGCAGACGCTATCAGTTTCCGGTGGCAAATTCAGTCGGGCAAGCGCGAAAGGGGTTCGCACATAGGCCGCCGGCGGTTATATTCCTCGATGAATCCGCCATCGATCCGCCCGGTGAAGGACGGTCGCTGGAAACCGCGGTGGCGTTGCTAACGGAGACGGCGCCCGTTGTGGTCGCGGCGGCTTCGGAAAGGAAGGCCGAACTGGCCTTCCTGATTTCCTCGGGCGCGGTGGATTTCGTGATGCGCGAGAATGATTTTTTGCTTATCGCTGCCGGAAAATTGGACCAGCGCGCGCGTCTGGCGGAGCGAGTTGCTGGGATCAACCAGTTTCCCAGTGAAGGCTTGGCCGAGGATTTCGGGGAAATTCTCCGCCATGAGGTAAACAACCCTCTGACGGGCATTCTTGGCAACACCGAATTGCTGCTCGCGCAACGAGACCGGCTGCCTCAGGCGGCCGTGGAACGCCTGCAAACCATCGCGGAACTTACCGTGCGACTCCGGGAAACCGTTCGCCGTCTTTCAAATGCTTGGGATGAGAATCACGAAGACGCGCGCCCAGTGTAACAAGATAACCAGGTAAAAAAGTAGAGCGGCACGATTCGCACACAGAGTTTCTTTTTTGCCCCCGTGTCTCCTTGCCTCCTTCCTGAAGTTGTGATTTTCCCCGCGTCGTTTCCTCCCCGTAGCCCGTAAATTTCACTTGGCTGGCAGCGGAGGCTCACGCAGTCCACGGCGCACATCTCGCCACGCTTGTCCCCGGAACCGCTTCAACATGTCGCGCGCTTCCGTCACGCGATCTCATTTCGTGAATGTAGCGCAAATGCCGGTCGTGCGTGGCACGGAATTAAAAGTGACAGGGATGATCAGGATCAAGTACAGGGAGCTTAGCCTTTATGGCAATTGGGACACTGCTTGGCGTCAAAATTTTCCGGCGTAACGCGGAACATGTTGTTACACTGGATGCAAACGCGGTGGAGGGCTGGCTGCCCTAGCGTCGGAGCTTGCGGTTTTGCATGAGCTTGCGGTTGGACCGGCTCAGTAGGCATAGCGAAATTCTAGCACAGCCATGTGTAACTCAAAAACTCCAATGAGCCTAAAATGGTTCGCGGCATCCCGACTGGTACGCGGAGCATCTTAACGGGACTGCCTGAGACCGGTAATCCTCTGCCGGTTGCTCGTTTGCCGCGTCATACTTTGTTAGAATGCGGTGTTTTGATCCCGCCAGTGGATACTGGCAGAACGAGGAAGGAATGTTGACGGTTCTCGGACGAAGACTGTGGATCGCTGTAATCGCCGCCCTGACACTTACGGCCGTTCTTGTTTTCGTCAGTGGGAGGGGATCGACGGCGCGAGTGGGCGTCACCGACGTGTCGCGTGAAAATTTGAGTTCCATGGTATCGAGCAACGGAAAAGTGGAGCCGGTCTCTCCTGTGACGTTTCGAGCCGGCTTCTCCACATTCGTTGAAAAAGTTTACGCGTCGGAAGGCCAGCAGGTCCGGCGCGGCCAGCTCCTTTTCAGCCTGGATGATAAGGGTGCTCGCGCGGAACTCTCCCAGGCTCGCGCCGACCTTGCCGCGCAACAAGAGGCGTTACGCGTGGCAAAAGCAGGCGGCCACGCAGGTCAACTCGCCAAGTCGGTCGCCGACTTGGAGAAAGCGCAGGCAGCCCGGGACCAGTTGCGCCGGGATAACCAATCACTGGCCAAGCTGGTGGCTCAGAAGGCGGCCACGCCGCAGGAACTGGAACAGAACCGGTTGGCGCTGGAGCAGGCCGAATCCGACGTTGAGTCGCTTAAAAAGATCAAACAGACATTGGAACAACAGGCACAGTCTGACACCGCGCGTATCGCTCTATTGGCGGAACGTGCCCGAACTCAGGTAGGCGTCATCGAGGAGAAAGTGAATTCAGCGCGCGGAATCGCGCCTTTCGACGGCACGTTATATTCCCTTCCCATTCATGTCGGGGATTTCGTGAAAGAGGGAGACCTGCTGGCTGAGATGGCGGATCTTCGACACGTCCGCGTTCGCGCGTTCATTGATGAGCCGGAACTCGGCCATCTCGATGTCCACCAGCCGGTCGAAATCTTCTGGGACGCGCATCCGGACCGAGTATGGAACGGCCTTACGGAGATGGTTCCCAAACAGGTGGTCACGCATGGCACTCGCAACGTGGGTGAATTGCTTTGTTCGGTGTCGAACGACCGGCTCGATCTGATTCCGAACACCACGGTGGACGTGCGAATTAAGATCAGCGAGCGCCCCAACGTGCTGGTGATTCCTCGCGGCGCCGTGTATATCGACGGCAGCAGGCGGTTTGTCTTCCTGGTGGCGGGAGATCGCTTACATCGACGCGAGATCAAAGTCGGAATAGCCAATCCCACCATGATCGAGGTTCTTTCAGGCTTGAACCAGGGCGATGTGGTGGCCTTGCCCGGCGATGTCAGTCTCAAGGAAAACCTGCGAATTCGAGCGGTGCGTCCGGAATGAAACTCCGTTTCATCATGACACTGTTACTACTATTGACCGCTTGCGTGTCTTGCGGATATGGGGCTGTTGGCGCACAAGATCCGGTGGCCGATGCTCAACGAGATTACAATGCCGGACACTACCACCGCGCCGTGGACGCACTCACAGGCTTGATCGCGAAATCTCCCAGCGATGCGCAACTGCACTTCCTGCTGGGCCAGTGTTATTACCAGCTTCGCGATTACTCGAGCGCGCTGACCAGTTTCGAGCGCAGCATTCAATTGGTTCCCGGTCAATCTGAATACCACAATTGGCTCGGCAAAGCCTACGGGCGGAAGGCCGAGCAAAGCATATTTCTGAGCGCGATGGGCTGGGCGAAAAAAACGCACAGGGAATTCGAAACTGCGGTTCAGCTTCAACCCTCTAATTTTCAAGCGCAGCGCGACCTGATCCGTTTTGAAATGAACGCGCCTGGCATTGTTGGCGGCGGCGACGACCGTGCCCTGAAGCATATCGAGGAACTTGGAAAAATCGACAGCGTGCAAGGGCAGCTCGCCCGTGGAGAGTTTTTCGCCACCAAAAGACGGACAGCTGAAGCGGACGCGGTGTTCGAAAAGATTCTCCAATCGAACACCGACCGGGTCGGAGTCTATATCGAGGTGGCGGATTATTATCGCGACCGCCAAAACGCCGCCAAAATGGGCGAGGCGGTCGCCGCCGCCGAACAAATCGATGCCGATGACCGGCGCTTGAAGTTCTTCCGGGGAATCCTTCTAGTCATGAAAAGGGAAAATCCCGCGGAGGCGGAATCGTTGCTGAGAGCTTATATCTCTACGGTCCCGGATAATGCCGATCTTCCTCCGCACTCCGCCGCGCTGGAATGGCTCGGGAAGCTTTATGAAACCCAGGGGAAATTTTCGGAAGCGTCGGCGGAATATCGCGCCTCCCTGGCCCTGGATCCACACAACAAGAGTGTGGAAGAAGCGTTGAAGCGAGTCGAAAAGAAATAAGGGCAAGCCTCACCGGCATTGGCCGGACGCTCTCCCCGTCTGCGCACAAATGCGAAGAGATCGCGCGGGCGAGTTGCTTCCACACTAGAATGGAGCGTCCAACCCCTGGCCGGTCTTATTCATCCGAAGGTTTGTTATAGTCGGCGGCAATCATCATGATGATCCGAAACGAGACTTGGATGGTCGCGCTGGAGGCCCTTTGGGCCAACAAGATTCGCGCGTTTCTGACCACGCTTGGCGTGGTCATCGGCAGCGCGTGTATTGTCCTGGTGGTCACCATAGCGCTCAGCGGGCGGCGGTACGTGATCGCGCAAATTGAAGGAGTGGGATCGAACCTGGTTTACGCACGCCTGGACATCGATCCGAATCAGCCGATCATGCTCCAGGATGAACTTTCCTTGGAAGATATGAACGCCGCCAAATCGTCAATTCCGGAAGTCACCACGGTGGCGGGAACGCGCGGGATGCAGAGCAGCGTCCTGGCGGGGCCGGTCGAGCGCAATGTGAATTTGGTGGGTGTCACCGAAGGATTCCAACTGATCCGCAATTTACTGATCTTGCGCGGCAGGTTTGTGGATGCCGATGATATGACTTCGCGCAGCAGAGTCTGCCTGATTACCACGCGGCTCGCGGATCTCGTGTTTCCTTACTCTGATCCGGTCGGACGCAATTTACGTGTAGGCGAACTAAGCTTCACGGTCATCGGCGTATTCCGGGAGCGCGTGGAAACATTTGGACTCTCGGAGATTCAAGACTACTCCGTGCTGGTTCCATTTCCGCTGATGAAGTATTACACCGGAGATACTTCCATGGAGATGCTGTACGCGCAGGCAGCAACTCCCGAGGGGGTGATTCCCGTGACACACCGGCTGGAGGCGCTGCTGCGCAGCCGGCACCCCACGCGCGCGCGCTATTCGGTGATGAATCTGAGTTCGATCCTGGAGGCGGCGCGGCAAATTGCACTGGCGCTGACCGTGGTCCTGGTGTTGATCGGGCTCATTGCGCTATTGGTCAGCGGAATCGGAATCATGAACATCATGCTGGTGACGGTGCAGGAACGCACACGGGAGATCGGGATTCGAAAAGCGATGGGGGCCCGGCGCAGCGAAATTTTGTATCAGTTTTTACTTGAAGCGTTCATGATCAGCGGATTCGGGTCGGTACTGGGTATCCTGATTGCAGTTGCGATTCCCGTGTTGGTGCAGCCCTTGCTTCCGGGAAATCTGCGCGTGCCGGTGCCCTGGCAATCGGTGGTATTGGCGTTTCTGGTGTCTTGCTCGGTCGGTGTATTCTTCGGGTATTTGCCGGCGGAGCGTGCCTCACGATTGCAGCCCACTGAATCGCTTCGATACGAATAACGGCACGCGCCGCGATGGGGCGTGGAAACCGAATTGGAAAAGCGAGAACACGGCGATGAATGAAATAGGAAAAACGACAAGGATTAGGCGCTGGAAAAGGAACGCGCGGCGAGCGGTGTGCCTGGTGTTTCTGGTGGCGGGTCTTGTTGTGGTGAGTCGCGCGCAGGAAACGGAGATTTCGCGCAAGCTGACTTTGAAGGAGGCCGTGAGCCTGGCCGTGGGGAACAGCCGAGACCTGGCGCTGGCTCGATTGCAATACGGCGTGGTGCAGCGCGATGCCGGCGTAATCCGTTCCGTGTTCCGGCCAAACTTTTATACTGGAACCGGCGCCGCCTACACCAGCGGATTCCCCTTGCTGTTGGGAGGCGGAGTGCCCGCCATCTTCAGCATGTCCTACAATCAGCAGATATTTAATCCTCCACTCAAAGGGGATCAGCGCGCCGCCGAACAGAGGGCCGAGGGGCAGCGGTTGTCGATGGAAGGCGTGCGCGACGGGGTGATGGTGCGAGCGGCGCTCGAGTATCTGGAGCTAGCCAAGGTGCGGCACGCGATGGAATTGATGCGCAGCGAGCGGCTGAGCGCCGAGCGGATTCTGGAAACGACGCGGCAGCGTTCCGAATCCGGACGGGAACTGCCCATTGAAGTGACGCGTTCCCAGCTAACGGCGGCGAGGATCGAGCAGCGGCTGGCGCAAATGGAAGACCGCGAAGACGCGCTTGCTGGTGATTTGCGCGACATGATGGGCCTGGCACAGGACATATCCATTGAAGTTTCGACCGAGGAAATTCCAGCCGCGGCAGCAGTAGAAGCCAAAGACCTGGTTTCACAGGCCATGACCAACAACATCGAGCTGAAGCAGGCGGAGACGGAAGTGCGGGCGCGTGAGGCCAAGCTGAAGGGTGAACGCGGCGGATACTGGCCCACGCTCGCGCTGACGGGCCAGTACAACGTATTGAGCAAGATCAACAATTACACGGATTTTTTCAATAAATTTCAGCGCAACAACGTCATATTCGGCCTCGAAGTTCGTATTCCGATCTTTGCGTCGCACACCTCGGCAGCAGTGGCATTCGCGCAGGCCGATCTCAACGCCGCCAATCTTGCGATGCAAAAAAAACGCGGCGAGCTTTCGCTCGACGTCCGCCGGAAAGCGAGACAGGTGCGCGAGGCCGACCTGGGCGGAGAAGTGGCGCGCTTGGAATTACAACTCGCACAGGAAAATTTGCGCGTCCTGCAAGCGCAGTTCGATCAGGGTCGCGGCAGCCTGAGAGACCTGGAATCCGCCCATCTGGATGAAAACGATAAGTGGCTGGCCTATCTTGACGCCAACTACGCCCGCCAGCAAGCGCAACTCGAATTGCTTCGCACGACCGGACAAGTCTCCAAGTTGCTGCAGTAAGCGTATAGGGCGCAACTTCCGCCTTTGCTTCCTTATGGCAACTACCTTGCATAGTTTTTTCGCGGCTGAAGCAGCGTTTCAGGTAAAATAGCAGCTTCCAACCGGCAATCAGGAATCAGCGATGAAGAAGTTCAATATCAGGGGAAAGCAAGAATGCCCGAAGCAAACAAAACGTCCGACGTGATGAAGACTCTGTTCTTGAATCCGCCAAGCTATGAGGGCTTTGACGGCGGGGCTGGCGCGCGATATCAGGCGCGGCGGGAAATCAAGTCCTTCTGGTACCCCACCTGGCTGGCCCAACCGGCGGCCATGGTCCCCGGCAGCCGGCTGATTGACGCGCCCCCCGATGGGCTGACCGTGGAGCAGGTGGCGCCGCTGGCCAAGGATTACGAGCTGGCCGTGTTGCATACCAGCACGCCATCGTTTGCGAACGACGCGAAGTTTGCCGCGCATCTCAAGGAAATAAATCCGAAGATCATGGTCGGCATGGTCGGCGCGCACGTAGGCGTCCTGCCGTTGCAGTCCTTGAACGCCGCTCCGGCGGTGGACTGGGTCGCGGTTGGGGAATTCGACTACATCTGCTCGGACATCGCGGCACGCAAACCGCTGAAGGATGTTGGCGGCATTGCCTACCGGGAGAATGGCCGCATCACCTTCACGCCGCCACGCCCCACCATCGAGAACATGGACGATCTGCCGTTTGTCGTGGATGTCTATAAGCGCGACCTGACGATTGAAAATTACTTTATCGGCTATCTCCAGCATCCCTATGTGTCGCTCTATACCGGGCGCGGATGCCGCTCCAAATGCACATTCTGCTTGTGGCCGCAGACCCTGGGCGGGCACCGCTACCGCGTGCGCAGCCCGGACAACGTGGCCGCGGAAATGGCGCTGGCGAAAAAACATTTCCCCCAGGTGCGTGAATTCTTCTTCGATGACGACACATTTACAGACGATTTGCCTCGCGCTGAAGAAATTGCGCGCCGGTTGGGAAAACTCGGGCTGAACTGGTCGTGCAACGCCAAAGCCAACGTGCCGCGACCGACGCTCGAAATCATGTAGGACCACGGCTTGCGCTTGCTCCTGGGGGGGTCTGAATCCGGGGAGGAGCCCATTGTGCGGAAGGTGTGGGGGGGCGTGCGTGTG
>JBGOVX010000187.1:0-6810 GCA_041478355.1 Terriglobia bacterium
ATGTGTTCCCGTCCTACCAGCAGCCCCAGATTCGCGCCCAACTATCCCTGGTACTCGAGGGGGTTCTTTGCCAGGCGCTGCTGCCGAAGGTGGATGGCCGCGGCCGCGCCATGATCATGGAAATCCTGGTGCCCAATTCAGCAATTCGTAACCTGATTCGCGAGGATAAAATTCACCAGATTTATTCAGCCATGCAGACCGGAATGAGCACCTCCGGGATGCAAACATTTAACCAAAGCCTGTGTACAGCCTATTTGGCGAAGTTAATCACTTTGGAAACTGCCCTGGCACGCTCGTCGAATCCGGATGAATTACAAGATATGATTAATCGTGGAGTAACTGCGCCCGTTTTAAAAGGGACGGTTCCGGCGCGACGTTAACACTGGTATTGGACTCCAGAAATAGCAAACAAGACTGGGCAGGCCGAACATCGAGGAGGATAGAACGATGCCCGTTTTTTCATACCGCGGCACAAATCGTGCCGGGACCGTCGTAACCGGCGAGTTGGTGGCGCAGAGCAAAACCGAGCTGGTCAACCAACTAAAACGCCAGCAGATCAATGTGACCAAGATGTCGGAGAAGGGCAAGGAGTTCAATTTGCCCATCTTCGGCGGCGGCGTGGATTCCAAGGAGCTCGCTATCTTCACCCGCCAATTCTCGGTAATGATTGATGCCGGGCTGCCCTTGGTGCAATGCCTGGAAATTCTGGCCGGACAGCAGGAAAACAAGGTATTTCAGAACGTGCTGACCGGTACGCGGGCTTCGGTCGAGGGGGGCTCCACGCTGTCGGTCGCCATGCGCCAGTATGAGAAGGTGTTTGACGCGCTTTATGTCAACCTTGTCGAAGCGGGAGAGACTGGCGGTATTCTCGACACCATTCTCCAGCGGCTTTCCACATACATCGAGAAAAACGTTAAGTTGAAACGAGCCGTAAAGTCGGCTCTGGTGTATCCAGTCGCCGTGCTGGGTGTGGCGGGGGGAGTCATCGTTCTGCTGTTGTGGAAGGTCGTACCTATTTTTGCCACACTGTTTGTGGGCCTCGGCGTGAACCTGCCGCTGCCCACGCGAATCGTCATCGCCCTCAGCAACTTTATCGGCAGCATTTTCGGGCTCTTGATCCTGATCAGCTTCATCGGCATCGGAATTGGACTGAAAGTATGGTATGGCACGCCGTCGGGACGCATGGCGATTGATCGGGCCCTGCTCAAACTGCCTCTGGTGGGAGTTTTGCTCAGAAAGATTGCCGTGGGGCGTTTCACCAGGACCTTGGGAACGTTGATATCCAGCGGTGTGCCTATCCTGGAGGGATTAGACATCACGGCGCGGACATCGGGAAATGCCGTGATTGAAAAAGCGCTTCTACAAGTCCGCAAGGCGCTGGAAGCCGGCCAAAACCTGGCTGATCCGCTCAAAGAGTCCAACGTTTTTCCGGGCATGGTCACGCAAATGATTGGAGTCGGAGAACAAACGGGCGCAATGGATGCGATGCTCCAGAAGATCGCTGACTTCTATGAAGAAGAAGTGGACGCGGCAGTCAAAGACTTGCTCTCGGCGCTGGAGCCGATGATGATCGTGTTCTTGGGCGTTGTGGTCGGAGGCATAGTCATCTCCATGTACTTGCCGCTGTTCACATTGATCGGCCAATTGAGCAGTACTCATTAATGATTCGCAATAGAGAGCCACGCCGCGACTGACACGCTGGGATGGGGGCTGGATAGAAACCGCCCCCTGCTTGGACTCACCAATGTTTTTGTCTGATTGATATTTTGAAATTCCGAACGGCCGATGTGCCGACAAGTTCGCTCCGAATGGAAATGACACAAAATGTCGCTGCCTGGCTTCATTGGCTGTCGCGTGTCCGTTTTTTCCTGATTACGCTGGTGCTCACGCTAGTGCTGGTTCTCGGGAAGTCGAGCCAGATGGAAGTCTCGACCAGGCTGTTCATCCCTTTAGTCATCCTGTGGTACACGCTGGCGGTCCTGTTCTCCATTTTGTTGCGTTGGATGCCAGACGCCCTGTGGCATGGCCCTGTTCAGATGGTTTGTGACCTTCTTATGGTCACCGGTCTGGTCTATTTGACCGGGACACAGGACAGCTACTTCATCTGGCTTTATCCGACTGCCATTATTGTCGCGAGCATTTTGTTTTCGAGGAAAGCCACTTTCATTGTCGCCGGATTTGGCTTCATCCTGCTGGGTGGCTTGGCGGAGTTGATTTACTACAACCTGCTGCCGCGCATGCAGATCGCCGTCCCCAGCAGCCGTCAGTTACAGACTTGGATTTTTAGCAATCTTTTTTACTTCATGGCTGTGGCCTATCTTTCCAGCTTGTTATCGCAAAGTTTGCGCCGTCAGGGAGACGAACTCGAGGCCAAGCGCGGGGAATTGCAGGACCTGCAAGCATTTAATGAAGACATTATTCACTCCATGCGGAGCGGATTGCTCACCACCGACCTAAACGGGCGCATCCTGCTGCTCAACCGGCCGGGCGAGGAAATTACCGGGTACCGGTTTCGTGCCGTTCGCGGGATGATACTGCAGGATGTTTGGCCAGTCTTTTGGCTGCTGGGTGGTGCGACCGCCGATGGGAAGCTACCGCAACGTAGGGAGGTAGACTTCCTGACCTCCGATGGACAACAACGTTTTATCGGTATATCCGTGGCTCCCTTGCGCACCGGAGAAGGGCGTACAACCGGTGGATATGTCTTCAACTTTCAGGATCTGACCGACCTGAAACGTCTGGAGAGGGAAGTTGCCACCAAGGAGCGCATGGCGGCTCTGGGCCGTTTATCTGCCGCAATTGCCCACGAAATTCGCCAGCCATTGACGGCGATGGCTGGAGCGGTGAAGGAGTTGGGGCGCCTGGTGCCCTTGCAAGAAGACGAACAACACTTAGTCGGAATTGTCAGCCGTGAATCCGAGCGCTTGAACAAGATCATCACCGAGTACTTGAATTACTCTCGCGAAAAAACATACGAGTTTTCCGATGAAGACGTCGCGGGCCTTCTTGATGAAACATTGACGTTGCTCGAACGCAACCCGCAACTGGATGGCAGATACCGAATCGAACGAACTTTTGCGGCCCCGGAGGTCCGGGTTCGAGTCGACCGCAACAGGATCAAGCAGGTTTTTTGGAACTTATCCGACAATGCATTGCGCGCCATGCCCTCCGGAGGTGTCCTGACGGTTTCGCTCGAAGTGGTGCCCTTTTGGGTTCGCATCCGGTTTCGCGATACCGGTGTGGGATTCGACTCGGGGCAGAGTGCGAAAATATTTGAGCCGTTACAATCGACCTTTGTAGGTGGAACAGGCCTGGGGCTTGCCATTGTGTATCAGATTGTGCAGGCGCACAGCGGGCGCATTAGTGTCGTCTCGGAAAAAGACCGCGGTGCGGAATTCATAGTGGAACTGCCGCGTGTTGCCTGAAACGCCGGCTTGGGAAGGAAGATCTATTAAATGGCCCACATTCTGATCGTGGATGACGAGCAATCCATCTGTGAGCTACTCGAGATTACCTTTCGAAAAGAAGGTCACCGGGTCGAGGTGGCCAGGGATGGGGAGTCCGCCCGGCGGCGCCTGGAATCGCAGATTTTTGACATCGTGATCTCCGATATCCGCATGCCGGGAGCCAGCGGCGTCGAAATCCTGCAATTCTGCAAGGAAATCTCCCCTTCCAGCTATTTTCTGCTGATTACCGGAGTGCCCACGGTGGAGACGGCAATTGCGGCAATCAATTCCGGCGCGGACCGGTATGTCATCAAGGATCATGATCTGGTCGATCAGTTGCGCCGGGCCGTCCGTCAGGTAGACGAAACACTTTCCCTCAAGACCGAAGCCGGTTATCTACGCCGTGAGCTGCGGCGCCTCACCGGCCAGGACAACATTATTGGACATAGCCCAAAGATGCGGGCCATCTTCGACATGATTCTGACCGTAGCGCCGCAGACCAGCCGCGTGCTGATCACTGGAGAGACCGGCACGGGAAAGGAATTAGTCGCGCGCGCAATCCATGAAAATAGCTCGCGCAGCCAGCAGCCCTTTATCACCATCAATTGCGGAGCCTTTCCAGAAACGCTTCTGGAATCCGAATTGTTCGGCTATACAAAAGGCGCCTTCACCGGTGCCAATGAGAACCGGCAAGGCCTGTTTAAAGCGGCCAATGGGGGCACGCTGTTTCTTGACGAAATTGGCAATATGAGCCTCTCGATGCAGGTGAAATTGTTTCGAGCGCTTCAGGAAGGAAAGGTTCGGCCTGTTGGATCCAACGAAGAAATTGAAATTGACGTGCGTGTGATTGCGGCGACCAATAAAGACCTCGATAAGGCCATTGCGGACGGGGAGTTTCGCGAGGATCTTTATTACCGGCTGAGCGTGATTCCCATCCAATTGCCGCCCCTGCGCGAGAGGAGAGAAGATATTCCCCTGCTTGCCCGGTCTTTCCTGGAACGGTTTCGCAAGTCCATGGAGAAGCCCATCGAGGGCATTTCGCCTGCAGCCATGAGCCTGCTGGAAGCATATGACTGGCCCGGGAACGTCCGCGAACTTGAGAATACGATGGAGCGATCGGTGGCCCTGGAGACGAGTAAGGTTATTTCTCCCGCCGTACTTCCCGAAAAGGTCAGCCGCCCGGGAGCGCCTGAAATAGCCGGGAATTCTGGTGCAGCTAGCGCCCCTGCCCGGATTCCGGATGGCGGGATCAACCTCGAAAAGCACATGCAAGACATGGAAAAGGCCTACATTGTAGCGGCGCTCGATGCGTGTGACGGTGTGGGGACACGCGCGGCGGAGATGCTCCAGATGAGTTATCGTTCCTTCCGGCATTACTCTAAGAAATACAACATCACATAATTTGGGCCAGGTTAATTTAGTCGGCCGGAAGCGATGGCGCCGGCATCCCCACGCCCTTTTTCTGCCAAACACGCGTTCGCCAGCTGCGAAGGGGGTACGCCACGCCATTGGCAGCCAGGACCATCATGATGGGATCCATGGGGAAACGGTACCGCAATGCGGTGTGAGTCACGTAAAAAACAACCGGAAAGATAAGAATAACCAGGGCGTAGGGAAGGGCTTCCGGGAGCCGGGCACGATAGGCAAATAGCGCCCCGAATAATGTGAATAAAGACAGTAGCATGTTCATGGTCATGAATGCCTTCAGATACAGGGGACTACTCGACCATGAGTCGGCGGGACTATCCGTGACGGCCAGCCAGTTGTTCACGAATCGGCGGAACATGAAGTCCAGCGTTTCGCGTGGATGTGTCCGCATGAATTCGACGGCTTCATGTTGTTTCTCGGCCATAAATGCGATCTCACCCATTCTCTTGTACTTTTCGGCCTCGGCCGGGTCATCGTTCGGGTGCATCCACGGAGACCATGTGTCCGGGACGCCGGGGTTGTTCCCCAGCCATAATTCCAGGCCAAAATTTGACCGCAGCACGATGAGCTTGTCGAAAACGCGATAATTCCGAATGGTCCATGGCACCAGGCCAACAGTAAACACCAAGACCACAATTGCGGAATATTTGATCCAGGGGCCCGATTGTTTGCGCGATTCCCAGGCCAGCCATCCGAGGAGGAAAGGGAATAGGGACAGAATCGAAGGATTGATCAGGACGCCGATGGCCCAGAGTGCGCCATAACCCGCCCAAGCCAGCAGGCTTCGCACTTCTCTGATGGACAGGGTTGCCCAAAATATGAGCGCCAAGAAGAGCGCCGCAAGCGCCGTATCCCAGACCCAAGTAATCGGGAAGATCAGGGCCGTTGGTAGAAAGACCCACGTCCATGCGGCGCCTGCGGCGACTCCCTTTCCAAATGTTTTCTTGGCGATGCTATGGATCGGAATAATTGTTAACGCGACGAACGCACAGTTGAGCGTTCCGATGATGATATGTGAAAGATCGCTATAGATTCCCCAGATTTTGAAGATCGCGGCCACCATATAGGGGTATATGGGTGTAAACCAGGCCGTCGGCCCCGTTTCTACCATCCGTAGCGGAGAAGAGAATCCTCTTCCGGCGGCAATGGCCCTAGCAACTTGACCGAGCTCGTATCCGTAAGGCAGGTAGTCTCTCACAGGTGGCCGGCTGAATCGCCATCCGTAATTTAGCAGGAGTATCCGCACAGCAAAGGCGACTCCGGTGATGAACACAGGAGAACAGAACAGAGACTTGAGCTTGTGCCGCATTGGTATAGGAGACCGGCCTCGGTCGAGAAAACTGGTTTCGACTGCTAAACCGTCAGTTTATGTGCCCACCTATTTGCGTGCAATTGCCTTTTGTGTCTTTACGGTCCGTCATTGTCGTTCTAGTTAGCGCGACATTTTGAGATGGGATGGTAATCGTTTCGATTTTGGAAGGGCTGTGAGGAAAAATGCTAGTTAGGCAGAAGGGCAGAACTAATTGTATTACGCCAAATTATGGCCTTTTCGAGTGACGAATTTTGCCGAAATAGGCCTTAATTCCTCGATTCATTCGACATCACCCAGCTTGGAATGGTAAAAGGACTCGGTATATTACTGATTACAAGCGTGATAACTGTACTGTGCTTAATCGGTATAAGCCCTAGGTTTGATTGGCATGACGAATGCACATAGTAGGGCGTTCCCCGGTATGGGACGCGATCTTGCGAGGCATGCGAGAGAAATTATAGCCAGACAAAAGGAGATCACCGTATGCGAAATAAACAGAAGGGTTTCTCGTTAATCGAATTGCTGATCGTGGTGGCGATCATATTGATCATCGCGGCCATCGCAATTCCGAACTTGCTGCGTTCGAAGATGGCGGCCAATGAGGCATCCGCGGTTGGTTCACTG
>JBGOVX010000067.1:0-16295 GCA_041478355.1 Terriglobia bacterium
AAGAAGAAGAAGGAAGTCGACAAGCCGTCGGTAAGCGCGACTGCCGGCGCTTAAGCGTTTTGCCTGGCCGGCAGTTCTTGGGCAGGTGGTTCTAATTTGCGCCGTGCGCGACACATGAGGTCATTTTGGATACTGCAATGATTCACGTAACCGAGAAAGCGGCAACCAAGATCCAGGAGTTGCTCGCCAAGGAAGGCGTGCCCGCGGAAACCGGAGGGCTGCGCGTTGGCGTGCAGGGCGGGGGCTGCTCGGGATTGACCTACGCGATGCGTCTGGAGACGCAGGCGCGGGACCGGGACAAAGTAGTGGAGGAAAATGGCGCGCGATTGTTCGTGGACCCCAAGAGCTATCTGTACCTGCACGAAACCACGCTGGACTATCAGGAAGATTTGATGCGGCGCGGGTTCGTGTTTCAGAATCCGCAGGCGACGCGCAGTTGCGGGTGCGGCACTTCCTTCACGGCGTAGGAGCCGGACTCACTCTCAGGGAACGTAACAGGCGCTTCCTCTCGAAACCAGTGGAACGCGTGGTTGGCCGGGAGACAGAGCCCGCCAGCCATTTTTTTTGTTCCGGCCGGTGAACTATTTCCACCAGGTAAGACTGAAATTATTTGAATCGAATTATGAGTGCACCGTCCATCACTGCGGCAACGCCTGCGACCTGTTGGAGCTGCTCGGCGGCTACCGGGGGGGCGCACTTTTGTCCCGCCTGCGGAAAAATTCAGCCGTTGCCGGATGGCGCCGACTACTTCGCATTTTTCGGATTGCCGCGGAAGCTTTCGATCGACTTGCCGGCGTTCGAGCAGAAGTTTCACTCGCTGTCCTGGAAGCTGCATCCCGACAATTTCATGCGCGCCTCGGAATCCGAGCGGCAGCTTTCGCTGGACCGCTCCTCGCAATTGAACGACGCCTACCGCACGCTTCGTGATCCCGTGGCTCGTGTCGCGTATTTCCTCGAGCTCGCGTCCATGCGCAAGGAAGGGCAGAAGAAGCAGCAGGCGCCGCCTGAATTGCTGGAAGAAGTATTCGAATTGAACGAATCACTTGATGAGCTGCGCCAGACGCGGCAATCCGGAGGAAGCGTCGCGGAGAGGTCCGGGTTGCGTGCGAAGCTGGAAGCCGCGCAGCATAAGTTCGAGGCGTCGCTTGCGGACGTCGATCTAGAACTCACGCGCGTCTCGACCGATTGGGACGGCGCCATCGACGCCGGCGCTGATGAAGCGGCGAAGAAAAAACTAATGGAACAGATGAACGAAATTCTGAATCGCCGCTCGTATATCAGGAATCTAGTAGCAAGCACGCAGAAAGAGCTAGCGGAACCGTGAATCGGTCACCAAACGCAGGAGGAACACTCAAGAAATGGCCCGCACCGTCGGCATTGATCTCGGCACCACCTACAGCCTGATTGCTTACCAGGACAAGCAGGATGGACGCCCGAAGTGTATCCCGGGGCCATACGGCACCCCGTTATGTCCTTCGGTAGTCAGCGTGGACACCGACGGCTCGATCGTTGTGGGCGAAGCGGCGCGGCGGCGCTTGCTCACGCAGCCCGAGCGCACCATCTACTCGGTGAAGCGCCTGATGGGACGCGGCCCCTCCGACGTGCAGGACGAGTTGAAAATATTCCCATTCCGCATCGATCCGGCGAGCGCAAATGTGATTCGCGTGCGCCTGGGTGACCGCGTGTTCACGCCGCCTGAAATTTCCGCGTTCATTCTTCGCGAGTTGAGAACTTGGGCCGAGCAATTCTTTCAGGATTCGGTGGACCGCGCCGTGATCACTGTCCCGGCCTATTTCAACGACGCGCAGCGCCAGGCCACGCGTGATGCGGGGCGCTTGGCGGGACTCGAAGTCCTGCGCCTGGTGAATGAGCCGACCGCGGCGGCATTAGCCTACGGGCTGCACGAGCAAAAGCGCGGCCGCGTGGCCGTATACGATTTCGGCGGCGGCACGTTTGACATTTCGGTACTCAAACTCATTTCGACCACCGAAGGAGACATCTACCAGGTGCTCTCGACCAACGGGGACACGCATCTGGGTGGCGATGACATTGACAACGCCATGCAGGCCATCGCCCGGAAGGAAATTCAAGCGCAGGGTCTGGACCTGGCCGCGCACCCGGACGTGGCACAGGAGTTGCGCAAGGCGCTGATTGCCGCCAAACACGAGCTTTCCGATGCCGGCAAAACGGAAGTGAAAATTCCGCTTCCCGGTGGCCGGGCTTATTTCCGTGAGATCACGCTCGCGGAATATGACAGGTGGATTCGCCCCATCGTCGATCGCACCATGGCGCCGGTCCGCCAGGCGCTCACCGACGCCAAGCTCGCTCCCGCGGAGATCGAAGAAGTCGTTCTGGTAGGAGGCTCAACTCGCGTGCCGCTGGTGCGGCGCACGGTCGAGGAGTTCTTTGGACGCCGTCCGCATGCGGAGCTTAACCCCGACGAAGTCGTAGCCCTGGGCGCGGCAGTGCAAGCCAGCATCCTTGAAGGCGGCGTGAAGGACATGCTGCTGCTCGATGTGACCCCATTGTCGCTGGGCATCGAGACGATGGGCGGCGTGGTGGCAAAAATTATTCCGCGGAATTCCACAATCCCGGCAAGCGCGCAGGAAATGTTTACCACCGGCGTCGAAAATCAGACTGGAATCGACATTCATGTGCTCCAGGGCGAGCGCGAACTCGCAAAAGATTGCCGCTCCCTGGCGCGATTTCAATTGAAAGTTCCTCCCGGCCCCGCGGGCCTGGCGCGCATTGAAGTGAAATTTTTAATCGACGCCAGCGGCATTCTGCAGGTCGCGGCGCGCGACCTGCGCACCGATGAGCACTATGTGATCGAGATCCAGCCCAGTTACGGGCTCGACGATGCCGAAGTCGAACGGATGCTCGAGGAATCGATCGTATACGCCGAGCAGGATTTTTCGGAGCGCCAATTAATCGAAGCGCGAAATGAAGCCGAGATCGTGCTTCGCGCCACGCAGAAGGCGCTGGAGCGCGAGCAGGTGGAAGCGCCGGGCGAAACCCCCGCCGAGGAGCGCCGCGCCCTCGATGTCGCGGTCACCACGTTGCGCCACGCCGTCGCAGGCACAGATTACAAGCGTATCCGCGTTTTTGTGGACGTGCTGAACCAGGTCAGCACGCCGCTTGCCGAGCGCATGATGAACCGCGCTCTGGGCGCCGCTCTCGAAGGCAAGAGCCTCGGCGAAGTTTAAACGGTTACACCGGAGGAACACGGAACAAGGAGACGACCATGGGCGGAACCAATCCTTACATCGAACAGGCCAAATACACGCCCGCGAAAAACAAATTCAAGGTGACGTTTGTCCGCGAGGGCAAGACGATCGAGGTGGACCCCGAAAATGTTCCCTATGCAAGAGAGGGTCTCCCCGGAAGCCTTCTTGATATCGCCACGGGATTTCACATGGGGCTCGACCACGCCTGCGGGGGAGTTTGCGCTTGCTCCACCTGCCACGTGATCGTCCACGAAGGACTGGAATCATGCAACGAGCCGACCGACGCCGAGCTCGATCAGCTCGATGAAGCCCCGGGACTCACGGCGAAATCGCGCCTGGGCTGCCAATGCGTGCCCGACGGAACACGCGACATTGTCGTAGAAATTCCCGAATGGAACAAGAATTTTGCCAAGGAAGCGGAACACTGAGCCGATTTTGTTGCCATGCGTTGCCTATTCCAAGAAAAGGAAGACATTTCTTATGCCGGCCACGTTTGACTGGGACAACACTGAAGAGATCGGCATCCAACTCGCCGACAAGTTCCCCGATACAGACCCGTTATCGGTCCGCTTCACCGATCTGCACAAATGGATCACGTGTCTTGATGGCTTCGCCGGAGATCCCAAGCTATCGAACGAAGGCAAGCTCGAAGCAATTCAGATGGCCTGGCTAGAGGAGCACAACGACCGGAAAGATTGACTGGCATGCCCTGAACCCATGCCCCAGGCGAAAGGTGACTAGTGACTGGTGACTCGTAATTTGTGATTCGTGAAAACCATTCGCGGGGCCGGCTTTTGACTCTTAACTCTCAACTGTCGACTCTCAACTGTTCTCCCCCGCCTTGTCAATTCTTCAGGTTTCCTCTACTCTAGCTTCACCACGTTTTTTCACTTCTGTGGCGCTATGGTGCAACGGTTAGCACGTGGCCCTTTCAAGGCCAAAATGCGGGTTCGATTCCCGCTAGCGCTACCAATCACTTCGTAAAATATTCCCCAGTCTATCTTTCAGCACCGCACCACACGTTGCCGGAGGCATTAACCGGGCGGCAGCCGGAAAGCGATCAACTCGCCTGGGTAATTGGGGCCGCTGATGGCCACGACGATGTATTGCTGCCCGTTGAGCGTGTACGTCATTGGCGAGCCGCTCTGTGGCGCGGGCATGTAGACCGCGCCGGCTTCGTTGCCGGTGGCTTTGTCATAGGCGCGAAGCATCGCCCCTCGCGCCCCGGAAGGTGTCGTGAGGAAGCCGGACTCGCCGGCGATAACCAGAGTTTTAGTCGTTAGGGTGCCGACCAGACCTGCGCGGCCCGTGCGCGGAATGGTCAGACCTTTGAGTGCGGGATTGTTGCGAATTTCATCCGGCGTTTCCCCGTGCGCGATCTGCCAGACGATTTCGCCCCGGTCCATATTGATTGCCGTAATCCGGCCATAAGGCGGCTTCAATAGCGGCAAGCCGTGAATGGTTAGTACAGGTTCACCACCCTCGGGATTCGCGGGAACTGGAGGCGCACCCATGGGTCTCCCCTCGCGAGGCGCAACGTTGGGCGTTCCCGAAACGTACTCCATGTCCGACACGGCCGGGCCGGGTGAGGGAACCAGTCCCAAGGCGGAGATATCGCTGCGCGAATACACGTACAGCATGTGAGTTTCGGGATCGTATGACCCGCCCGGCCAGTTCGCTCCGCCGAGCGCGCCCGGTGATACGATCGTGGCCAGCGGCCCCTCAAGTTTACTCAGCGCAGGCGGCGTAAATAGCGGCCCGATCCTGTACTTGGAGACAAGTTTTTCGGCCTCGGCATGCAGTTCCGGCGTGAAGTTAATCAGGCTATCGCTTGACACGCCTTGATTGTCGAAAGCCGGCGGCTTGGTCGGAAACGGCTGCGTGGGCGAGTACCGTTCTCCCGGCACATCTCCTTGCGCAACGGGCCGTTCCTCGATTGGCCAGATCGGCTTGCCATTCTCGCGATTGAAAACGTAGAGAAAAGCCTGCTTGGTGGGCTGCGCTACAGCCTTCACCGTCTGGCCGTTCATGGTGATATCGCCGAGAATCGGAGCGCAAGGGATGTCCATGTCCCACAACCCATGATGGACGAGTTGATAGTGCCATTTTCTCTTGCCCGTTTGCAGATCCACCGCTACCAGACTTTCGCCAAATAGGCCGTCCCCGGGGCGATCGCCGCCGTAGTAGTCGCCGGTTGGCAATTCAACCGGCAAATACACCAGTCCAAGGTCTTCATCCACCGAAATCTGCCCCCAGACGCCGGCATTTCCGGTATAGGCCCAGGATTCCTTTAGCCAGGTATCGTTTCCATATTCGTTGGGAAGCGGGATGGTATGGAAAATCCAGAGGCGTTTGCCGGTTCGCACGTCAAATCCGCGAACATAGCCCTTCACGTTTTTCCTGCTTTTTGGCACTCCGCCGGTCAGGTGCGCGGCCCCGATAATCACCACGTTGCGCGCCACCACAGGTGTCGAATGAAGTCCGACTTCCCCGGTGATCAGATCAATATCCTGATCGTCATCTTTTTTCAGGTCCACCACGCCGCCGGCGCCGAAGCTGGGCACCGGGATGCCCGTCTTGGCATCGAGCGCGATGAGCCTGTATCCTGGCGTGACATACAAGATTCGCTCTTCCTTGCCGTCAGTCCAATAGGCCAATCCATGGCCCGAAAGTTGTCTCGGCGCACTAGCGCCGCGCGCGCCTTCATTTTCGCTGTGCATCCACAGCATTTCGCCGGTGGCCGCGTCCAGCGCCACCACCGCCCTTCGAGACCCGCCGGTCGAGTAGAGCACCCCATGAACCATCAGCGGCGTCGCTTCGAATTTAAATTCAGGGCGCGGGCCCAGCGAGTCGGTCTTGAAGCGCCAGGCGATTGCGAGCTTATTAAAGTTGTCCGCGTTAATCTGGTCCAGCGGCGAGTAGCGCGTGCTTCCGAGGTCTCCTCCGTACGTCCGCCACTCCCCGTTTTTCGCTCCTGACTGCGCGCTCGCCGACAAGGTCATCCAGAGCAAACACGCGACCGGAACGGAAAGTTCAACCCATCGAGAGACCCTTCTCATCGACAATCTCCTATGCAGAGCGCTGATCGTATCCCGCGCATCGTTTATCTGGTCGTGACGGCGCCCTATTCTGTGCCCATTGTTAGCAGTTCACAAGCGTATTTGGTAGTCCAAGCGCAGCCCTGTCGTGTCACAAATTGGTGATGAGTTGCTGGCTAGCTCGGGTCACGTCCTTGACCAATGTGAGCTGGTTTGCGGGCTAGGTAGTCTTCGAGTTTCGGCGGAAGCGTTCGAGCAATGCGGCGTGCAGGCGCGTTCGCACGTCCTCAGGCAGGGGCACCGGCTCGGAGTTGCAGAAGATTTGAATCGTCTTGCGTGTGGTATCGATGACCAGACGGCAGTCCTTACAGCGGGCCAGGTGTTGTTCGAGGTCGATTCGAATGGTCGAGTCCATCACGCCATCGAGATAATTAGTTAATTCGAGGATGACTTTCTTGCAATTCACTGCATTTCACTCCGTCGAAAATACTTGTTCAATTTTTGGCGGAGTTTCAGCCGCGCACGCAACAGGCGCGACTTCACCGCCGCCTCCGATATTCCCAGAATTTGCGCCGTTTCCTCGGTGGAAACTTCTTCAACATCCCGCAGCAGAAATACGACGCGAAAAATCGGCTCCAGCTCGCCGATCACTGAGGTAAGAATCTCATTAAGCTCGGTCTGGGCAAACTTTTTTTCCGGTGAAGGGCCCCAGTCCTCGATTTCCCGAAAGACGGCATCCCCATCGTCGGTAAGCGGCTCATCCAGCGACACCTGATTGGGACGGCGCTTGCGCAGCTTCATCAGCGCTTCGTTGACCGCGATCCGCACCAGCCAGGTATAAAAACGCGAGTCTCCGTGAAACCGGTCGAGGTTTTGATAGGATTTCAGGAAGGCGTCCTGCATTACATCTTCCGCATCTTCGCGGTTCTGCGTGATGTTCATTCCCAGCCGGAAGATTTTTCGTTCGTAGCGGTTCACCAGCTCTTCAAACGCAACCACATCGCCGGCCTTGGCCGCGGACACCAGTCTCCCTTCGTCATCGCGGACGACTGTGGATGCCAAAGGTTTAGGATCGGTGGCGCTCAATAGACTTTGTGCTCCGTGTAACGCCCGGCAAGACCCGGCTGCACTAGTTTGGCAGAGTACCATAATCACCACAGCCTTGCCTGATCTCGCTCATCTTTACTTCGGATGCGGCCAGGCCCCCTTCCGATGCAGGATTTATCGAAGATTTGTTCGAGGACTCTAGCGAAAGGCCGAAAGCCGGTCAAACGCCTTAGGAACAGATTCACTAATGGTATAGTGTATCGTTTAAATTCCTCGCGAGGTTTTGGGGGGGCGATCTTTCGCTTTATGACAGGGAACTCGCGGCAGTGCGCGGATGCGAGCGCGGAAGGAATTCAAGGGGAGCCCAGATCTGCCGGGCATATACAATGCGGACTCTACCGGATTATTTGCGCAGTGGTATGAGACTTTTGATTGTCGGGTGCAACCCAGGTGACCGCTCGGCACGCGTCGGTCACTACTACGCTGGCCGCGGGAATGAATTCTGGCCCTTACTGTACAAGTCGGGCGTGGCGCCGGAGCAACTCGCGCATCGCGATGATAAAAGGTTGATCGAATTCGGAATTGGTTTAACCGACCTGGTCAAGCGTCCTACACGCGGGGTTGAAGAATTGGGGCGCGAAGATTTTGCCGAAGGGCGCATCCTCCTGTCCCAGAAGCTGCAAGAATACACGCCGCAGGTGGTCGCCTTTAACGGCAGGACCGCCTATGAGAACTTCTCGCAGCGGCGTTGCAAACTGGGACTTCAGAAGGAACGGCTGTATGGCGCGCAGGTGTTCGTATTGCCGGCGACCAACGGTAAGGATGTCGCCACTTCCGGCGCCAAGCTTCGTTACTTCCGCCACCTCGCGAAAGTGCTCGCGAAATTGAGAGACTAGGGCCGGGGGCTAGCGCCGGCGGACTTCGGTTTCCAAGGAGTAAGAACCAACTATGGCGAAAGCGAAGATCAAGTTTCTTCACAAGCCCAGTTGCACCACCTGCCGTAAAGCAAGAGCTTATCTGGAGAGAAAAAAAGTCGAGCTGGACCTGCGCGATCTGGGAAAAGAACGCATGTCCGCCGCCGAACTCGACCAGCTTATTGGCAAGAGCGACCATCGCAAGTTCCTGAACACTCGCAACGAACTTTACCGCACGCGGAATATGAGCAAGAATCCTCCCTCGCGTGACGAAGCCCTCAAATTGATGGCTGCGGAGCCGAACTTGATTCGCCGCCCCGTCGTGCTTCGCGGTTCTGACATCGTGCTTGGCTACGACGAGGAAGCCCTGGATAAAATCGCCAAGTAGCTCCCGGAACCCGAAAGGCCCGAGATTTCATGACCATTGGCGAAAAAATAATTCTTATGCAGGGAGATTTGACCGGGATGGACGTCGACGCCATCGTCAACGCCGCCAACAATGACCTGCAGCTCGGCGGCGGCGTGGCCGGCGCAATCCGGCGTAAGGGAGGCGACGCGATCCAGCGTGAGTGCGACGCCATCGGCAGCGTGCCCGTCGGCGGCGCCGCAATTACAACGGGCGGAAATCTTCGCGCCCGCTTCGTGATTCATGCGGCCAGCATGCAACTGGGAGGCGCGACCTCGGCGCACGCGCTGAAAGCTTCCACGGCGCATTCGCTGCGAATTGCCGCCGAGAGGAAACTCCGGTCGATCGCATTTCCCGCCGTGGGCACGGGGATCGCCGGGTTTCCCATGACCGAGTGCGCCCAGATCATGCTCCGCGAAGTGGCCGCGCATCTGAAGACACCGACAACCCTCGAAACAATTTATTTCGTTTTATTTGATGCCGCGGCGCTCGAAGAGTTCGAAAGAGCCCGGGTGGAAATGACCGCGCGCGGCGAATTGGACGGCCGGACAGCGGTCGGCGGAAAATGATCGCGCTCGCCGAAAAAGTCCGCGCCGAACTGGCGCGCTACGAGCACCCTCTATTCGTATTCGACGCGCGCCCCGCCGCCGAAGGCGTGGAAGTGGAAATCCGCTATTCGCCTCCCGAGCCACAAGTCCATGTCTACGTGTTCCTTCTGCGGCCCAGGGAAATCGAAAGCAGCCAGTTTCCCTGGATTTTTCAAAAGCAGCTCTACGATTGCCTGCATGATTTCATCATCGAGATGTTCACGGGCAATCCGCAGCGGCAAGATTCATGACCCAGCCATCGCCAATTACGCTGAACGATCCTGGCAATCCGCTCGCGGCGATCCTGGCCGCTCGCATTCGCGCTGGCGGTCCCATTCCGTTCGCCGAGTTCATGCGTGAGTGCCTCTACCATCCCGAGCACGGGTATTATTCACGCCGCAGCGCGCGGAGCTTCGGGGATTACTACACCAGCGTGGACGTTCACGCAATTTTCGGCCGTCTGCTTGCCCGGCAACTAGCGGAAATGTGGGTGCTTCTCGGATCGCCGCGTCCGTTCCTGGCCGTCGAGGCAGGGGCTGGAGTTGGACGTCTGGCAGAACACATATTGGATTTCGCCGCCCGCGAACTTCCCGCGTTTTATGCCGCGCTGGAATATATCGCCGTCGAACGCTCCACTGCACGGCGCGCTGAGCATGCCGGTCGGCTCGCCGCGCATATTGCCGTGCGGCACGCAACAAGTGCCGCCGAAATCCCCGCCGCGATTCCTGAGGGATGTATTTTTTCCAACGAATTACTGGATGCTTTGCCCACACATCGCGTGGTGATCCAGGGCGGCAAGCTGCGCGAAGTATGCGTGGGGATCGAAGGCGGGCATTTCACGGAGGTGTTTCGAGAGCCTTCGACGCCAAGTTTGCAGGAGTATTTTCGCGAGCAGTCCATAACGCTGCAGCCGGGCCAGCAGGCAGAGGCGTGTCTGGACGCTTGCCGGTGGATTGAGGAAGCGGGCCATGCGCTCGCGCGCGGGTTCGTGATCACCATCGACTACGGGCATGAGGCGCACGCTCTTTACGACGAACGGCACAATCGCGGAACGCTGCTGGCCTATCGGGAACATGAAGTCACCGATAATGTTTTGGACGCGCCGGGAACGCAAGACCTGACTTCGCACGTCAATTTCACAGCGGTCGATTGGTGGGGACGTCGCGCGGGGCTTGCGCGCACGGGCCTGGTGACGCAGTCGCAGTTTCTGGTGGCGCTGGGCCGGGCCAATGAATTCGGAGATTTATACGAGCCGGGACAGACGGAAGTGGAAAGACTACGCGCGCGACTGCTGCTCAAGAACCTGATTCATCCAGAAGGGTTGGGCGAAAAATTCCAGGTTCTGATTCAGCACAAGGGGATCGATAAACCGCGGCTGACGGGGTTGTCGGGTTACTGACCAGTTTGCGGAAAAAATGCCCCTGGTTGTCATTCCGAACGCAGTGAGGAATCTTTCTTTGTTTGAAACTCAAAAAAAGAGAGATTCCTCGGCACGCAGCGTGCCTCGGAATGACAGCGTTTTGAGTGTTTTCGCAAACTGCGACGGCGCGTCAGGATCCGGTTTCGGTATAGGCCTTCTTCAAGGATTTTTCCGCTTCCCCCTGAGCTCCCCCGGTATCGTCACCGGTCTGTTTGGCCTTGCTGTATTCGTTGACCGCGCGCGTCCGGTCGCCTTGAATGTCGTAGATTCTCCCCAAATAAATGTGCGACCACACTTCCGTCCACCGGGTGGTCGAATCAGTGGCCGCATCGAGTGTGTCACGGAAAGACTGCGCCGATGCGGCGTAATTTCTCTGGTAGAAAAAGGCCTCGCCCATGCGGAAATCCGCCAGGGCATTGGTCCGATCCTGCTCGAGCGCGTGCTGGTATTGAATCACGGCATCGTAGTAGCGGCCCAGCTCCGCGAGCGATTCTCCACGCGCGATGATTCCACGCACGCGCAAGCGCTGAGTCGATTTCAGGATGTAATTGTGCGGGTCCAGGACAATGCCGTTTGGCTTTGGCCGTCCGAAGGTTTCCACCGTAAAGGAGGATTCGGTGCCCGCGACGTTGATGGTCTTATATTCGGGATTGCCCTCGGTTTGAACTTCCATCTCGACGTCCATCCGAAAGAAGTCCAGATTTTGTTTGATCTTGCCTACGATTCTGAACCCTTTCTTGGTGCGGTAGGTCACATATTCCAGTGAGAATTCCGGAACCCCCGTGGACCGCAGCCACTGCGTGAAAAATGGACGCAAGTTAAGCGGCCCGGCGGCCACAACTGGGGCATTCCCCAGGGCTTTGACTTCCGGAGCTTTGGCCTGCGCCGCGTGTGCTCCCGCCATCTGTTCGAAATCCTGAATGCGCGCAGTCCTGCCGGCGTAACCCGAATAGAAATCCTTCAGTAGCGCCAGGAAATTTGCGTCGCCAAGCTGCGCGCGCAGCATATGGAACACCATGGCGCCCTTGTTCACCACCACCGATCGATATTCTTCGGTTTCGGGTTCCAGTCTCCGGGCTTCAGCGATCGGAGCGGCATCGTCGAACATCAGCGCGCCCACGGCAAAATCCTCGAGCGCCTTTTTCATTCCGTCCTTACCCGAGCTTTCTTCGACATACAGCCCCTCGGAGTAGCGCGCCAGGCCATCGGTGATCCAAACGTCGGTGGCTGACGCAGCCGTCACCTGCGCGCCCCACCACTGCTGCGCCGCAAGGTTTGCCAGCAGGCGCGTGTTGGGCTGCGGCGTCCACTGGCGCGCGCTTACCAGCAGCAGGCCGGGCGCCGAGTAGCCGTCCACGGTCCCGTCTGGAAGCTGCGCGATCGTCAGTCCCGGCTCGGGCAGCGCCCCGAATTCGCCGTTGTAGAAATCGAGGATGCGGCCGAGAGCGTCCGCATAGCTCTGCGCCGTATTCGCCGCGCTGGGTGGTGTATACACCGAGAAACTCGTGCCTTCCGCGCGCACCGGGCTCAGTTGCAGACGCGAGGCCACGAATGTTCCCGCCGCCTCCGGCTTCTCCACGCGGAATGTGTACAGCATGCGTTCGTTTTCCATGGAGGGAGGGGGAGGAGCTGCCGAGGGCGATACCACCGGACCCTGGCGAGAGTTTCCCAGCGCCGGACCCGGAGTGATTTTGGGCGTGACCGATGTAGGTCCGCTGGGCGACTTGCCTGTGCCCACAACTACCATCGTTCCCGGAACTTCGATCTGGAAGACGCCTGTATACTTGTTCGACGGGAAGTTCGTGAGCGGAAACCAACGTGACGCGAGCAGCAAGTAGGCGGCTTCTCTGCCGATGTAAGCCAGGCGCGTGCCTTGCGCCGGATTGACCAGGCCGCTGGTGACTGGGCCAGCGTATTCAAATTGCAGCGTGACTTTCTGCCCCTGCTGTACCTGATCGGGTAGAGTGACACGCAACCTCAACGGGGTAGTTTCATCACGATCATAGGGCACCGATTTTCCGGCGGCATCGCGAACGCCGTTCACTCGGAGGTATGGATTTAATTCCACCTCCAGCTCTCGTGAAGACATATTTGCCGAAAAATCAACTTTTGCCTGCGCTCTCAGCATTTGACTGGGCGCGTCCAGGGAAGCGCGGATTTCATAGTTCGTGGCGCGAAAGGCAGGAGTGGGTGTGGTCTGGGCTGGAGCTGCAGCCCGGCCCGGGCCTTGCGGTTGTCCCGGGGCCTGCGCGAATCCAGAAATGGCAAGTCCCGCCAAGCCCGTAAGGAGGAAGATCAAAGATCGAAACTTCGGCATAAGACTGAGGCGCCTTTCCGCTTAGGACCGGTCACAATGAATATCATCTAGGATACCAACTGGCCGTGCTGAGTTGCCAGCCCCAGCCGATCAAAAGGTGCGATGTGCTAAGACTTCGCCTTCGGTTGAGCCAGCATGGCGGCGATGATGTCTGCCGCCCGGTCAATGGCTCCCGGAGGCCCAAGTTTTTCCCGGACTTCCGTGAGTCCTTGCCGCATTTCCGCGCATGCCGCGGGCGAGTCCAGCAAGCGGATCGCTTCGCTGGCCACGCGCTCGGGCGTGAACTCATTCTGAACCAGTTCCGGGACGACTTGCTTTCCGGCGATTAGATTAACCATCGCAAACATTGAGGTTCGAACCAGCCAGCGGGCCACAGCCGCGGTGAAAGGGGCAAGGCGATAGACGACAATCATGGGCGCGTTCATCAACGCCGCCTCAATTGTCGCAGTTCCGCTCGAAACGATAGCCAAGTCCGCCGCTCCCAGAGCGTCATACGTCGCGTCTTCCACCATGCACAGCGGGACACTCGCTTGCAGATACCCTGCAATTTGGGACTTGTTCATTCCCGGGGCAAGCGCCACCACAAACTGAACCGGCCGGCTCTTATTTATTAGACTGCAAGCCTGCATCAGGGTTGGCATGTGGTGCGCGATTTCTCCGGCACGGCTGCCCGGCAACAGCACGACAATCGGTTTGGAGGCGTCCAGCCCGAAAGACGCCGCAAACTCCGGGCGCGACCTGGTTGCCGCAACGTTGCCTACCAGGGGATGCCCGATAAAGTCCGCCTGCACCCCTCGCGAACGATACCATTCCTGTTCAAACGGGAAGATGCACAGCCCGCGTACGAAGCGCCGGCGCACTAGATTCGCTCGCCAGGGCCGCCAAGCCCAAAATTGCGGGCATACGAAAAACACGTTCAAAACTCCCTGGCGTTTCAAGGCACGCGCCAGACGCAGATGAAAACCGGGGAAATCGGTGAGAATCGCCAGACGCGGTTTGCGCCGAGCCGATTCTCGCAGCAGATGTTTCCAGACGCGATTCAGGGCCGGCAGTTTCTTTATGATTTCCACAATTCCGACCAGGGAAACTTCCGCGCAATCTGCCACCAGCTCGACTCCCGCGTCAAGCATGCGCGGCCCGCCCATCCCAAAAAGTTGGACGTCCACCCGCGCGCGCAGCGCGGCCGCCAGGCGCGCCGCGTACATGTCTCCGGATGCTTCACCGGCGGAGATGAGGATTTGAGTGGGTGGCATTGCGTTGTGCGCGAAACAGGGCGCGCCTAATCGTCGTCTAATCGTCGCTTAATCATCGGCAGGCATCGACGTGCCTGCTTCGCTTCCCGCCGCTTCGACCGGCGCGCGCAATTCCTGATCCTTATATTGAAGCTGGTAAAGGCGATAGTAAATACCACGCAGGACAAGCAATTGCTGATGTGAGCCTTGCTCGCGCAGCTTCCCCTTGTGGAAGACGAGAATACGGTCGGCGTGTTGAATGGTGCTGAGCCGGTGGGCGATGACCAGGGCCGTGCGGCCCTCAAGCAAGCGGTCCAGCGCATCACGAATGAGAACTTCGGTCTTGGTGTCCACGCTCGATGTTGCTTCATCGAGAATCAAGAACCGGGGATTATGCGCGAGCGCCCGCGCAAAGCTGATCAACTGCCGCTGCCCCACCGAGAATGTCGCTCCGCGCTCGCTTACTTTTGTTTCCACGCCTTCGGTCAAGCTGTCCAGCAGGGAGCCCAGCCCCACTTCGCGCAAGGCCGCTTCGACGCGGGCCCGACTGATTTCCTCGTCGCCCAACCGGACATTTGATTCCAGCGTGCCGGTGAATAGGAACGGGTCCTGCAATACGATGCCGAATTGCCGCCGCAGCTCGTGCACGTCGTACCTGTAGATCGGCACGCCATCCAGGAGAATCTCGCCGCGCTGGACTTCATAAAATCGCAGTAATAGCTGGATGAGCGTGGTCTTTCCCGCGCCGGTGTGTCCAACGATGGCCAGGGTTTGCCCGGGCGCGATGTGAAAAGACACATCGCGCAGCACCCAATGTTCGTCGCTTGGATTTTCTCCCCCTGTATAGGCAAACCACACGTTGCGGAATTCGATTTCGCCGCGAGGGGCGGAAAGCGGCAGGGAAGCTTGGGCAGGCGGCGCCGAAAGCGGCTCGTCCAGCAACTTGAAAATCCTCTCGCACGCCGCCATGGCGGATTGCAGGATATTAAATTTTTCGCTGAGGTCCTGAATCGGCCGGAAAAAACGCTGTGCGTATTGCATGAAGGTAATGAGCACACCGACTTCCACGAAGCCCGCCAGGGAGCGCAATCCGCCATACCAGAAGACGATGGCGACGGCCGTCGTGCTGAACAGTTCGACCGCCGGAAAAAATATGGCAAAGGCCAGAATCGCGTCCTTATACGCTTCCATGTGGATGCGATTCAGCTCCGCGAATTGTTCGGTCGATTTCCGTTCGCGATTGAACAGTTGCATCACGCTCATGCCGCTGATGTGCTCCTGCAAGAATGCGTTGATCCGTGCAATGGCAGTGCGGATGCGCCGGTTGGCATCGCGCACGCGATCGCGGAAAATCCATGTGGAGAGCATGATCAGCGGAAGCACCGAGAATGCGGCCAGCGCCAGCCGCCAATTCATCTTCATCATCACCGCCCCGATGCAGAGCAGCACGATGGCGTCGTTGGCCATGGCCGCGATCCCCGCGGCAAACAAGTCATTCAGCGCATCCACGTCGGTGGTTACCCGCGTCACCAGCCGCCCCACCGGGCTGCGGTCATAGAAGCTCATCGGTAGGCGTTGCAGGCGTTCGAAGATTTCCTTTCGCAGATCGTAGAGCGTCTGCTGGCCGACATTTTGCATGATTCGAACCTGCAGATACTGCACGGCAAAACTCAGAAGCAGGGCAGCCAAGAATCCGAGCGAAACCAAACTGACGCCGCGCAAGGCCTCCGCAGCCGGAAGCAAATGGTTTGCGCCCGGCACAATGTATTTATCCACGCCAAATCCGAACAGGTACGGCCCGACCACTTCCAGGGGCCCCACGAGCACGGTTAAAACCACCGCGAAGACGACACTCCACTTGTACGGCCGCAGATAAGTCATCAGCCGTCCCAAAAGTTTCGAGTCGTAAGCCTTGCCTAACGCTTCTTCTTCGCGGAAATCGCTCATTCGCGTTCTAGTTCTTCCTCGAGCAGTTGTTTCTGATACAAGTCGGCATAATATCCGCCCCGCGCCAGCAATTCGGAATGTGTTCCGCGCTCGACAATCCTGCCGTCGCGCAGCACTACAATTTGGCCGGCATGCTGCACGGTCGAAACACGGTGCGAAA